>NZ_JAOQKE010000019.1:0-63427 GCF_025567005.1 Muricoprocola aceti | reverse complement strand
GATAGTTTACCTCAGACTAAAATATCTGCAATTTTCAAGGTTCATCTGAGCCTTTTTCTTTGCCCAGTTTTTTCATAGGTCATTTGACACTATCTTCTGTATAAGTATATACCATTATAATTATTCTTTTAAATTATATTATGACGCCAGAAACGTGTCAAATATTTTAGCACCTTCTATGTCTGAATTTCTATACGCCTTATAAATCAGATGGAATAAATAATCATATCATCACCAGAAAAGATTTGAACTTGTAAGAATCACTTACAAATTCAAGCCAATCCTGATTGAATTAATTTTATTATCTCTATAGTTACTGGATTTTTTTACCTAATCGTGTTAAACTTATATTGTTTGTAAAACATCTCATTTTAATAGTTTATACTATCATTCATTACTAATTAAAATATAATATGCTTAACCGGGTAGCTGGGGGATGTGCTCTCATCTGATCTGAGCCTACAGAAAGGGTGATTGTTATGAGTACATACGAAGAATTGCAAATCATACTTACTACTACTCTACTTATCGTTGCAATTTTGACTTATACACATAAGAAATAGCCGTCCTGTTCTCCGGTAAAGTTCAGACGACTATTCTTATAACTTAATAAATATTTCGCCGGGTCGGGTGAGTTGCGTTCACTTTCCGGCTGCCTTGTTAAGTGTATTATATGCAATTCCTGCAGATTTGTCAAACACAAAACTTGATTCTACAGATTCGTATATCCCATCAGTGACTCGTCCACAGCTTTCGCTGCTTCCCGTCCTTCCCGGATAGCCCATACCACCAGGGACTGTCCTCTGTGCATATCTCCTGCGGTAAAGACATTTGGTACGCTGGTCTGGTATTTGCCAGGTGCGGTGTCTACATTGGTGCGTCCGTTGATGTTGACTTTGAATGCATCGGTGACGTATTTCTGTGAGCCCAGGAATCCTGCTGCAATGAGCACGATATCTACATTGATGATCTCTTCGCTGCCTTCGATCGGCACCATCATCATACGACCGCTCTTCTCGTCTTTTTTGCTTTGGAGTTTAACCAGTTTTGCCTGTACCAGTTCGCCATTTTTATTCTTAATGAATTCCGAAACGGTGGTGGTGTAGATTCGTGGATCGTGGCCGAATTTGGCAATGGCTTCTTCCTGGCCGTAGTCTGTCTTGCAGACTCTCGGCCACTGTGGCCATGGATTGTTGGCTGCACGCTCATCCGGTGCCTTTGGCATCATTTCCAGCTGGATGACATTCTTTGCACCCAGACGGATGGAGGTTCCCACACAGTCATTTCCAGTGTCACCTCCACCAATGACCATGACCGTTTTCCCCTTGCAGTCAATGTATTTGTGATCCTCAAAGTTCGAATCTAACAGGCTCTTGGTGGTTGCCTTCAGGAAATCTACTGCAAAGTAGATGCCTTTCGCATCTCTGCCCGGTGCGTTGATATCTCTTGGATTGGAAGCACCGCAGCACAGAACCACACGGTCATATTTCTGAAGTAATTCTTCTGCTGTGATATCCACACCGATGTTAGCATTGGTGACAAATTCAATGCCTTCTTCTTCCATCAGCTTCACACGGCGGTCAATCACCTGTTTCTCCAGTTTCATATTCGGAATACCGTATCTTAAAAGTCCACCGATACGGTCATTTCGTTCAAATACCGTTACTTTATGACCTCGTTTGTTCAGCTGCATGGCAGTTGCCAGTCCGGAAGGCCCACTTCCTACTACGGCTACAGTCTTGCCGGTACGTACCTTTGGAGGGTTTGCCTTTACCAGCCCTGTTGCAAAAGCATTTTCGATAATGGTTCTTTCATTTTCCTTGGTGGAGACCGGGTCTCCGTTCAGATTACAGGTGCATGCCTTTTCACACAATGCCGGGCAGACTCTGGAGGTAAACTCTGGAAAACAATGTGTCTTCATCAGTCTGGCGTAAGCCTGTTCGTAACATCCGTTGTACAGCAGATCGTTCCACTCCGGCACCAGGTTGTTCAGAGGACAGCCGCTGGCCATTCCTCCGATCATCATGCCTGCCTGACAGAATGGGACTCCACATGCCATACATCTTGCTGCCTGCTGGCGCTGTTTTTCTTTGGAAAGAGGAGTGTGGAATTCATTAAAATGATGAATTCTTTCCAGAGGGGACTCTGCTTTCGCCGTTTCTCTTTCATATTCCATGAATCCGGTTGGTTTTCCCATCTTATTTTCCTCCTTTCATAATGGCATTGAATGCTTCGATCTGTGCCTGCTCACTATTCAGGCCTTTTTCTTCCATCTGTATAATTGTGTTCATCATTTTCTTATAATCGTTTGGAATAATCTTCTTAAATTTCGGAAGATACTCATCAAAATGATCCAGAATCTCTTTTCCTTTTACGGAATTTGTGTAAGAAACATGATCTGTGATCATCTGTTTCAATTCTTCCACATCGTATTTATTTTCCAGTTTCTCGATGGATACCAGTTCTTTGTTGACTTTACGGTAAATATCACTGTGTTCATCCAGTACATACGCCACACCACCACTCATGCCGGCTGCAAAGTTCTTGCCGATCTTACCAATGACAGCCACACGTCCGCCGGTCATGTATTCACATCCGTGATCGCCCACGCCTTCGACAACTGCTGTAGCACCGGAGTTACGAACGCAGAAACGTTCGCCTGCCAGACCGTTGATATAGGCTTTTCCACTGGTGGCACCGTAGAGAGCTACGTTACCGATGATGATGTTCTCATCCTGTTTATAAGTAATACCCTTTGGTGGATAAACGATCAGTTTTCCTCCGGAAAGACCTTTTCCGAAGTAGTCGTTGGAATCGCCCACCAGTTCCAGCGTCAGTCCCTTTGGAATAAAGGCTCCAAAGCTCTGTCCACCGGCACCGTTACATTTGACAGTGAAAGTATCTTCTTCCAGGGTATTGTCATATCTGCGTGTGATCTCAGATCCAAAGATCGTACCAAATGCACGGTCGGTATTGGTCACATCCACTTCAATGCTTCTCTTCTGTTTCTTATCCAGAGCCGGTTTCAGCTTCTTCATCAGGATACGCTCGTCAGCGGTCTTCTCCAGATGGAAATCATAGACATGTTCCGGATCAAAGATACATTTCTCTCCCAAATATGGGTTATCCAGAATCGCACTTAAATCTACGCGGCTGGCTTTTTCTTTATAGAAACCGCTGCCCTTCTTCAGCAGATCGGTTCTTCCTACCAGCTCGTCTACACTGTGTACACCAAGTTTTGCCATGTATTCACGCAGATCCTGCGCGATAAATTTCATAAAGTTCTCCACATATTCCGGTTTGCCTTTGAATCTCTTGCGCAGTTCCGGATTCTGTGTTGCTACGCCCACCGGACAGGTATCCAGATTGCAGACACGCATCATGACACATCCCATGGTTACCAACGGAGCTGTAGCAAAACCAAATTCCTCTGCACCCAGAATGGCTGCGATGGCAACATCACGACCGCTCATCAGCTTACCGTCTGTCTCGATACGGACTTTATTTCTCAGACCGTTCATGATCAGCGTCTGATGTGTCTCGGAAAGTCCCAGCTCCCATGGAAGTCCTGCATTGTGGATAGAACTTCTCGGTGCTGCACCGGTACCTCCGTCATAACCGGAGATCAGAATAACCTGTGCACCGGCTTTGGCTACACCGGCAGCGACAGTACCCACACCTGCTTCCGATACCAGTTTTACTGAAATTCTTGCCTGCTTGTTGGCATTTTTCAGGTCATAAATCAGCTGTGCCAAGTCCTCGATGGAGTAAATGTCATGGTGTGGCGGCGGGGAAATCAGACTCACACCCGGTGTGGAATGTCTGGTCTTGGCAATCCACGGATAGACTTTTCCACCTGGCAGATGACCACCTTCACCTGGTTTTGCGCCCTGTGCCATTTTAATCTGAATCTCTTTTGCACTGGTCAGATACTTGCTGGTTACACCAAATCGTCCGGATGCTACCTGCTTGATCGCAGAGCTTCTGTCGTCTGCGGTTCCGGCTGTCGCCAGACGTTCATCACTTTCACCACCCTCACCGGAGTTGGATTTTCCATGGAGATGGTTCATAGCAATAGCCAGTGTCTCATGTGCTTCCTGCGAAATGGAGCCATAGGACATCGCACCTGTCTTAAATCTGGTGACAATGTTTTCCACCGGTTCGACCTCTTCAATCGGGATGCCTTCTTCTGGATAATTGAAGTCCATCAGGCTGCGCAGATATCCGCTTTCTTCCCGGTTGACACGGTCGGTGTATTCTTTAAACATGGCATAATTACCCTGTCTGGTTGATTCCTGTAATAAATGAATGGTCAGAGGATTGTAACGATGTTCCTCTCCCTGACTTCTGGACTTATGACGTCCGATGCTGTTCAGAGTCAGATCGGTGGTCAGTCCCAGTGGATCAAAGGCTTCATTGTGAAGTGCTTCGATCTGTTTTTCAATATCTTTTATAGTAATACCGCCTACACGGCTGACGGTATTGGTAAAGTAGCGGTCGATCACTTCTTTGCTGATACCGATGGCCTCAAAGATCTGAGATCCCATGTAGGACTGAATGGTAGAAATACCCATCTTGGATGCAATCTTAACAATACCGTGAAGCACTGCTGCATTGTAATCATCCACTGCTGCATAGTAATCCTTATCCAGCATCTTACTGTCAATCAGTTCATGGATCGTATCCTGAGCCAGATATGGGTTGATGGCACAGGCACCATAGCCCAGCAATGTAGCAAAATGATGTACTTCTCTTGGTTCACCGGATTCCAGAATGATGGCCAGTGAAGTACGTTTCTTAGTTTTTACCAGATACTGGTGTACTGCGGATACGGCAAGCAGCGATGGAATCGGTACATGGTTTTCATCCACGCCACGGTCTGTCAGTATCAGAATGTTGACACCATCTCTGTGTGCCTTGTCCACTTCTACGAACAGACGGTCAATGGCACGATCCAGACTGGTGCTTTTATAATAGGTAATCGGAACTTCTGCTACCTTGAAGCCATCCACTTTCATATGCTTGATTTTCAGCATATCGGTGTTGGTCAGGATTGGGTTATTGACTTTCAATACCTTACAGTTTTCCGGCTTTTCCTCCAGAAGGTTCCCGTCTTCTCCAACGTATACGGTAGTGGATGTAACCACCTCTTCACGGATAGCATCAATTGGCGGATTGGTTACCTGTGCAAAAAGCTGTTTGAAATAGTTGAACAGTGGCTGCTGCTGGTCAGATAATACTGCCAGTGGTGTATCAATACCCATGGCGCCAATGCTCTCTGCTCCGTTTAATGCCATGTTGCGGATAGAGGTACGATATTCTTCAAAGGTATAACCAAAGGCTTTCTGCAGTCTGGCACGTTCTTCCTCAGAGTATTCCGGAACACGCTTGTTCGGGATCTTCAGGTCTTTTAATTCTACCAGATTGTTATCCAGCCATTCGCCATACGGCTGTCTGGATGCATAAAATTCTTTTAATTCTTCATCGTCTACGATTCTGCCCTGAACGGTATCGATTAGCAGCATTTTGCCAGGATGAAGTCGTTCTTTCATCACGATCTTTTCCGGTGGAATCTCCAGTACGCCTACTTCAGAGGAAAGGATCATGTAGCCGTCACTGGTGACATAATAACGGGATGGACGCAGACCGTTGCGATCCAGAACAGCGCCTACCAGATCACCATCACTGAACATGATAGATGCCGGGCCATCCCATGGCTCCATCATGGTTGCGTAGTACTGATAGAAATCTCTCTTGTTCTGGGACATGGTCATGTTGTTAGCCCATGGTTCCGGAATCAGGATCATCATAGCCAGTGCCATATCCATACCGCTCATGATCAGGAATTCCAGTGTATTATCCAGCATGGCAGAGTCAGAACCGGATGCATTGATCACCGGAAGGATCTTGTGGAAGTCTTCTTCCAGATATGGGGAAGCCATGGTCTCTTCTCTGGCCAGCATCTTATCTGCATTTCCACGGATAGTGTTGATCTCACCATTGTGCACAATAAAACGGTTTGGATGTGCACGTTCCCAGCTTGGGTTCGTATTGGTACTGAATCTGGAATGTACCGTTGCAATGGCAGATTCATAGTCCGGGCTCTGCAGATCTTTGAAAAAGGTGCGCAGCTGCCCTACCAGAAACATACCTTTGTATACAATGGTACGGCTGGAACATGATACCACATAGGTGTTTTCATTACTCTGTTCAAACTCTCTTCTTGCCACATAGAGCAGACGGTCAAACGGAAGTCCTTTTTCCACATCAGCTGGTTTTTTAATAAATGCCTGCATAATATACGGCATCTTATCCAGTGCTTTCTGTCCCAGTACTTCCGGTACCGTCGGGACTACACGCCATCCAATGAGTTCCAGTCCGTTCTTTTCCAGAATGATCTCGAACATCTTCATGGCCTGGCGTCTTTTTAATTCATCCTGTGGGAAAAAGAACTGTCCAATACCGTATTCCCTTTCTTTTCCAATAGAAAAGCCGAGAGCATCACAGGTCTTTTTGAAGAATTTGTGGGAAATCTGTAAAAGGATTCCTACTCCATCACCTGTTTTGCCCTCGGCGTCTTTGCCGGCTCTGTGTTCCAAATTTTCAACTATCTTTAATGCATTCTCTACGGTTGCCCGGGTCTTGATACCCTTAATATTTACCACTGCTCCGATACCGCAGTTATCGTGCTCAAATTCTTCTCTGTACAATCCAGGAGACTGAGCAGGTACTGTTCTGTTTTCCATAACCTGACTTGCATCCTTTCTTTTGGTTTTAGAAACGCTGTAACGTATTTTTTGAATCATTGTAATCGATTTTATCGATTAAGTTTTATTTCTGCATTTCCTTTGTGCATTATCATACACCTGTCTTCTGGAAATGTAAATACCCTTTTTTTCTTGAATTGTCAGTTAATCAGACAATTTATTGTATATTGCATTATTGTCTTGATATTTTCGAAATTGTATTAAATAACTTGTCTGAATTGATACAATAGCTGGCGAAATTAGAGATGATTTTTCTTATTTTTATTTGTTTTTTTCCTCTTCTACGGTGGCTGACATCGAATTGTCTCAGTGCGTGACCACGGATTCAACCAAACTTCTTTAATTCATGCCACAGCCTACCCACCGGAAGTCCTACAATTGTGGTGTATTCTCCCTGGATTTCCCGAATGTATTTTGCAAAATATCCCTGAATTCCATAAGCACCTGCTTTGTCCATCGGCTCTCCCGTATGGATATACTCCCAGATTTCTTCTTCCGTCATAGGATACACACTCACATCACTCTTCTCATAAAAAGAAGTCTTTTTTTCTCCACAGATCAGAGTCACACCGGTGTAGACCTGGTGAGTATTTCCTTGCAGCATTTGTATCATTTGAAAGGCATCGGCCTCATCCTTTGGCTTTCCAAGAATCCGGTGCTCCTGAGCCACCACAGTGTCTGAGCCAATGACTACCACATCTCTCTGTTCATCACTTAAGGTCAGTGCCACTGCACTCGCTTTGCAGCTGGATAATTCCTTCACCACTTCCCCCGGATGAGTACTGGTCATAATCTCTTCTGCATCACTGACAATTACCTCAAACTCCAGACCAATCTGCGCCAGAAGTTCACGGCGGCGCGGCGATCCAGATGCTAATATTAATTTCTTCATGACATATCTCTCCTTGTGAAAATATTTTTCTTATATGGCATACTCACAGATACGAAATTTATAAGAACATCGCCACAATCGGTATGCTCACCACGGACAGCACGGTACTGAAAAAGATTCCCTTAGATACCAGCTGTACATCTCCATCATATTGAATAGCCAGCATCGTCGCATTCGTCGCTACTGGTGTCGCTGCCAGCACCACTGCCGTTCCCCGGATCAGATACTGCTGTTCGTGAAGCAGATTCATGGCCACCAGCACGGCAATTGGCATGAGTACCAGTCGAAATACGGTAAATACATAGACCCTCCAGTCATCGAACAGTTCTTTTAGCTTCATCTTTGCAATGGTGCCACCCAGAATCATCATGGCCAGCGGTGTGGTCAGATTTCCCAGATAGTTCAAAGCATCGGTCAGATATTCCGGCAGTGGCACTGAGGTAAAGAACAGACCAAGAGAAATCACTGCCACCACCATCGGTGTATTGATCAGCAGTCTTGGATTGAACTTTCCAGCTTTCTTTCCTCCAATCAGAACAATTCCAAGGGAATACACCACAAAGCTGAATATGACATTAAAAATAACGGCATAGATCATGGCTTCGATTCCAAAAACAGCCTGTATCACAGGATATCCCATAAAACCCACATTTCCAAAAATCAGCATGAAGGTATAAGTGCCCCACTGCTTTTTCGGTGCCCTTGTCACCGCCAGAAAGACTGCCGCAACCAGAAAATAAACCAGATAACAAAACAGACTGATACCTGTCACTTCCAAAAGGGTCAGATTCGATACCTTTCCCCGGTTGGATAAAAAAGAAACCAGTATCTGCGCCGGCAACGATACATTCAGCACCAGACTGGTCAGATTCCGAATTGCCCCATCGTTGGTCACATGTGTCTTATATGCTATATAGCCTGTTACCAGAAGCAAAAATAAAGCCAGCATCTGGTAAGTAATGATTACAATATCCATACTCTCCTCCGTATTCTCTCTTTTCTCCCTTACTTATCATCAGGAACTATGCATCCTTTCCAGAATCGTTCCAGCTTCTCTTTTACATTCCGTAATGTGCAGGTCTCATAATCTGCCCATTCCCTCGGAAAGCTGCTGCGATACTGCGCTTGTCCAAATCGTTCATCCAGCAGCACAATCACTCCGGTATCTTCATCTGTCCGAATAACTCTTCCCGCTGACTGCATGACCTTGTTCATCCCCGGATAACGATAAGCATGATCAAATCCATCCATGTCACGCCTGTCATAGTACTGCTTCAGGATCTCCCGCTCATTACAGACCTGTGGAAGCCCTGTCCCCACAACGATTGCACCGATCAGCCGGTCTTTCTTCAGGTCAATTCCCTCTCCAAAGATACCTCCCATTACACAGAAGCCGATCAGCGTGCCACTCTCACGCTCCTGAAACTGCTCCAGGAACTCTTCTCTCTGAGCTTCACTCATATGCATGCTCTGCTCCAGAATCTCCGTATCATCCTGCATTTCAGCTTCAAAAAATCCCCTTACATCCGTCATCATCTTATAAGATGGGAAAAAGACCAGATAATTTCCCTGTCTGCTGTCTGTAATCTGCCGAATATACGAAGCAATCTTCTGATACTCTGCCGGTGTCCGTCTGGTGTATTTGGTACTCACATCCAGCCCCAGCAACACTTTCTTTCTTGACGGATCAAAGGTAGATCTGGCATAGACTGCATAATCTTCTGATTTTCCAGATAGTAATTCCATATAATACTGCACCGGCAAAAGCGTAGCAGAAAACAGGATCGATGCCCTGCCTTTTTCCAGACACTGCCCGATCTTGTCCGCTGTATGAATACAGTACAATTTCAAAGCAAAGCGTCCCTCCCGGTCATGCTGTACATAAATCTCATAGCTGTCATCCAGTTCTTCATAGATCTCCAGAAAGGCCCGTACCTGAAAATAAAAGTCCAGTGTCTTTTTCTTTCCTTCTTCTATTTCGCTGTCTGTGGATGGCCGATTCATCACTGACTCCCGATCCTCCAGAAGTTGTTCCAGTGCATGACTGACATTAAACAGATTCAATGCAAAGGCATCAATATTCGAAAGCAGCGTATACTCCTCACACTCCCGCTTCCACTCCAGCAGATACTTATTTCCCCGTTCCAGAGCCGCCACAGCCTTTCTGCTGAACGGCCTCAGGAACCGCTTTACTTCCAGAAAGTCTTCTTTATAAAGGGTCGCGCTGTACATCTCCCGTCCACGCTCCACCAGATTGTGAGCTTCATCAATAAGAAACAGATAGTCTCCTTTTACTCCTTCCGCAAAAAAACGTTTTAACTTCGCCTGTGGATCAAAGACATAGTTATAATCGCAGATAATGGCATCCGACCATAATGACACATCCAGCGCCATCTCAAATGGACATACCTTCCATTTTTCTGCCTGTTCCATAATCCTCTCCCGGCTATAGTTGGCCGAATTCTCTTCATAAGAAGTCAGCAGCTCATAGACAGCATCGTTCACCCGGTCAAAGTGTCCCCTTGCATAAGGACATTTTTCCGGATTACAGTCCGGTTCTTCGCAGAAACAGATTTTTTCTTTGGCGGTCAGAGTCAGTACCTTATAATGAAGCCCCTGCTTCTTCAAAAGTGAAAATGCCTCTTCTGCCACGGTTCTCGTAATCGTCTTGGCCGTCAGATAAAAAATCTTATCCCCCAGCTCCTGTCCCACGGCCTGTACCGCCGGAAATACAGTAGACAACGTCTTTCCCACTCCTGTAGGTGCCTGAATAAACAGCTTCTTTCCATGCCAGATCGTGCGGTAAACCGCTGCTGCCAGATCTTTCTGTCCCTCCCGGTAAGGATAGGGAAAAACTGTTTTTCCAATGGATGCTTTTCTCTCTGCTTTCCATTCTATCTGCATCTGTGCCCATTTTTGATAGGCTTCTGTCAGATGCGTAAACCACTCCTCCAGCTCGCTCCTTGTATAGCTGCTGGAAAAGCGCCGTATTTCCTCTGTATCCAGATTGGCATAGGTCATCTGTACTCCTATCTTTTCCAGATTCTGTTGTTCTGCATAGATACAGGCATAACATCTGGCCTGTGCCAGATGAACCGGATCTGGCTCTTCCATTCGCTCCACATCTCGAAAAACGCCTTTGATTTCATCAATTATCGTCTGTCCATCCCGTTCAAAGATCCCGTCTGCCCTTCCTTCTACTATCAGCAGAAATCCGTCACAGTCTATCTGTGTTCGCAGCGGTACTTCCGCATGATAATCTGCCCCCATCTTTCCCTGAATCTTCCGGTGCAGTCTGCTGCCCATCTGCATGGCATCTTTATCTGCCATCGTACCTCTTCGATTGTCAATATCTCCGCTGCGCAAAATAAACTCCACCAGATTGCGCACAGATACCCTGATTTCTTCCACGTTTCTCCTGTATCCTTCCAAAACCTGCTGCTGTTCACTCCGTGACCGGCAGCCAGAACTTCACATCTTTTTCAGTATACCGCACCTGACGAAGAAATGTAAAGAATGTTATCATTACCAGCAATATATCAACAGCATACAACTGGACACGAAGCAATCTATTATTCCCATCTAACAATTACGGGAATATGTATTATTTTTTAAAAAATGTAAATTTTCTGCTAAGTATATGACATATATTTGCATTTTTATACATTTTATGTTATATTACTTTCTGCCAAAAATTTATATATTTTTTATAATCTACATATTTCGTTAAGAATTGACAATGACGTCAGACATGATCTCAGATGCTGACATCCGGGATCTTTTTCATAATACAGGAGTTAGCATATGAATCATTTAAAGTTAGAGTTAAACCGGGAGGAAATCCTTGAGAAACTGATCCGTTCCTACGAGGGGTACTTCGACATTGAACGTTCCAATGACATGGAACCTCCGCTGGAGGCTGTCTGTCATTTTAATGTGCGTTCTGCCAAATATGTGCTGCTGAAGAAGGCAGAACTGTGGAGTGCCACTTCCAACGAACATGTATACATCTTCTCTGTTCCGGAATTAACCGAAGAGATTTATCGCGCATGTGAGAAAAAGGCTTACGACGAGGGCATGAAACTAATCGATCCAAAGCCTGGACATATGTATACCTATATTACTGCAGTCTTTATCTGTGATACCTGCACACCGGAAGCGAAAAAGCTTCTGAAGAAATGCAGAATTTACAAAAGTTTTCATTTTTCGCTGCACGGCTGGATGGATTTCCATACAGTCCTTATCCAGCGGGGCGCTTCGGATTTTCCGACCAACCGCAGTGGTAAGAGCAATGCGAAATTTATGAAAAATATATTCATGAAGAAAAATAAAAAGAAAAGGAGAGTGTAATTCATGAATGCAGCATTATTATTAGTAGTAGGTTGCGTAATCCTGATTGTAGGTTACGTAACATACGGTAAATGGCTCGCACAGCAGTGGGGCATTGATGAGAACCGTGTAACACCGGCTCATGAACTGGAAGACGGTAACGATTACGTTCCGGCTAAAGCACCAGTCCTGATGGGTCACCATTTTTCCTCTATCGCAGGGGCAGGTCCTATCAACGGACCAATTCAGGCAGCCGTATTTGGCTGGGTACCTGTTCTTCTGTGGGTACTGATCGGAGGTATCTTCTTCGGAGCAGTACATGACTTCGGAGCGTTATTTGCTTCTATCCGTCACAAAGGACAGTCTATCGGTGAAGTTATCGAAGACAGTATGGGAACAAGCGCAAAGAGATTATTCATCATCTTCTCTTACCTGACCCTGATCCTTGTTGTAGCAGCCTTTGCTTCTATCGTTGCCAATACATTTAAAGCAACTTACGATGAAAGTGGCGTACTTGATAAAGTAGCAAGTTCAGCAAATGCTTCTACAGCAATGATTTCTATCTTATTCATTCTGGTAGCTATTGTATTTGGTTTCCTTGTATACAGAAGAAACGCTGGTCTTGGAATCTCAACTGTAATCGGTGTTGCAGCGATCGTGCTCTGCATGGCTATCGGTCTGAACTTCCACCCCCTGTACCTGAATGGTACAACCTGGATGATCATCGTTGGTATCTACATTACAATTGCATCTGTAACACCTGTATGGATTCTGCTTCAGCCACGTGACTACTTAAGTTCCTTCCTTCTTTACGGAATGATGATCGTAGCCGTTGTTGGTATCGTTGGAGCTCATCCTACCATCGACATTCCTGCATTTACAGGATTTGTTGACCAGGCTACAAACGGTTCCGGTGTATCTCTTGGTACCCTGTTCCCAGCCCTGTTCATCACCATCGCCTGTGGCGCTATTTCCGGTTTCCACTCACTGGTTGGTTCCGGTACAACAGCAAAACAGCTGGATAACGAAAGAGACGCCCGTCCAATCGCATACGGCGGTATGTTGATTGAATGTGCACTTGCACTGATTTCTCTGTGTGCCGTAGGTTATATCTGGAAAGAATATGTTCCAGGAGGAGTTACCACTCCTACAGCCGTATTTGCAACCGGTATCTCACGTATGTGTGCTACCATCCCATTCCTTGCAGGCGCAGAACACGTTATTTACTCTCTGCTGATCCTTGCAGTATCTGCTTTCTGTCTGACTTCTCTGGACACTGCAACACGTCTTGCACGTTACATGTTCCAGGAATTCTGGCTGAACCCAGGTGAGGATGTTTCTTCCGTAACAGGATTCAGAGCCATCCTTGTAAAGCCAATCGTTGCAACACTGATCACAGTAGTTCTTGGTATCTTCCTTGGACTGAACGGATATGCAAACATCTGGGCTCTGTTCGGAGCAGCAAACCAGTTACTTGCAGCTCTGGGTCTGATGGCTGTTGCTACCTGGCTTGGACAGATCGGTAAGAACAACAAGATGTTCTTCATCCCAATGTTCTTCATGCTGATCGTTACAATCTGCTCACTGCTTCTGACCATCAAGACAAACCTTGGTGCAATCGGTGCAGAAGGTGCTGGTTCCTGGCCAATCGTTCGTCTGGTACTTGCAGTACTGCTGATCGTGCTTTCTCTGATCCTTGCAGTAAAAGCTGTTAAGACTATCAGCGGACAGAAAAAGAATGCTTAATTGATCTATATCAGTTTCATAAAAGAGATATCTGAAGAGATTCGGATATCTCTTTTTTTGCTCTATATGTCTTTAATATGCGCACATTTGTATTTTCAGAGTTGACACTTTATTTTATTAAAGTTATAATTGTTTCTAAATTCGGTCGTCGAACATTTCTTTTTACACCTGTCTGACGCCGTTACTTACAATTATACAATCAGGAGGAACCCAACATGTATTCATTAGAAGAAATCCGATCCGTAGACCCCGAAATCGCTGCTGCTATCGAAGCAGAAGCTACACGGCAGAATTCTCATATCGAGCTGATTGCTTCCGAGAACTGGGTAAGCAAAGCTGTTATGGCTGCCATGGGAAGCCCTTTGACTAACAAATATGCCGAAGGCTATCCCGGCAAGCGATATTACGGCGGGTGTGAATGTGTAGATGTTGTGGAAGAACTTGCACGGAAACGTGCCTGTGAATTGTTTGGATGCGAATATGCCAATGTGCAGCCGCATTCTGGTGCACAGGCAAATATGGCTGTAGAATTCGCCATGTTAAAACATGGTGACACTCTGATGGGTATGAACCTTGCACACGGTGGCCATCTGACCCATGGAAGTCCAGCGAACTTCTCTGGTTCTTATTTTCATGTAGTTTCTTATGGGGTAAATGACGATGGTTTTATTGACTATGAACAGGTGCGTCAGATCGCCCTCGAAAATAAACCCAAACTGATCATTACAGGCGCCAGTGCCTATGCCCGCACCATTGATTTCAAGAAATTCCGTGAGATTGCCGATGAAGTGGGTGCTTACCTGATGGCAGATATCGCCCATATTGCAGGTCTGGTTGCTGCTGGTCTCCATCCAAGTCCAATCCCATACGCACATGTAACCACCACCACCACTCACAAGACCCTGCGTGGTCCAAGAGGTGGTATGATCCTGTGCAGCAATGAAATTGCTAAGAAATTCAACTTTAATAAAGCTATTTTCCCAGGTATTCAAGGTGGTCCTCTGATGCATGTGATCGCAGCCAAGGCTGTCTGCTTCCAGGAAGCTCTGCAGCCAGAATTCCGTACTTATCAGGAGCAGGTAGTAAAGAACAGCGCTGCACTCTGTAATGGCCTAATGAAGCGTGGCGTAAACATTGTCTCCGATGGCACCGATAATCATCTGATGCTGGTAGACCTGCGCGGAACCGGTATTACCGGAAAAGAGATGGAACATCTCCTGGATGATGCTAATATCACCTGCAACAAAAATGCAATTCCAAATGATCCGGAATCCCCATTCGTAACCAGTGGTGTCCGCCTTGGAACCGCAGCCATCACCTCCAGAGGTCTGAAAGAAAACGATATGGATCAGATCGCAGAAGCTATCTTCCTGATGCTCCAGAGTCCTGATAATAAAGAAAAAGCCAGAGCCATTGTAAAGACTCTGACCGACCGATATCCTCTTGATGTCTAAAATCCAATGGGGACGGAGTTTTCTGGCTTTCACAGGCCAGAAAACTCCGTCCCCATTGGCTTTATTTCACTTTTATCGCATGCTTCGGGCACATTTCCTGGCAGCAGTAGCATCGGATACATTTTTGATAATCATATACCGGTGGCTGTCCCTTGCCCTTCTTAAAGCTTACTGCCTTGCCAGGTACCGGACAGTGGGACACGCAGATTCCGCATTTTATACATTTTTCTTTTTCTATAACCGGACGGCGGATCAGCCGTGTCATGAAGTCTGAATACCTGCTTAAAAACGTCTTCTTTCTTCCGGTACGATCCACGTTAAACTGTGGATTACCGTACTTTTTCTGCATTTCTTTCATGGTTATATTTCTGCTTATTACCGTTTCGCTGCTTACCTCATTGGCACTGTTTTTCTGGCTGGAAACAGAAACTTCTGCAATCTGTATTTCTTCCTCTTTATAAGTACCAATCTCCATTATCTGCCCCTGCACACAGGTCGGCACCATCTGTGGATCAAGATACACCATATGACAGAATACGCTGTCCAACGCTACCGGATCGTCAGAAAAGAGAAGTACCTTCATATCAATCGGCGTCCCAGATCCTGGTCCATTTCCTTCCATAGCCGTGATCCCATCCATAATATGCAGTCGGATGTCTGTACATCTGTGAATATCTGCAAGTGCCCTTGCAAATACACTGGCATTTGGATACTTCACATGGCCTGCTGCCTTTCTCGCCCCGCAGACAAAGCCATATACATTTTTCACCGCTCCCGTTACTTTTTCCAGCGCATGGGTTTTCATTTTACAGATATTGATGATCGCATCTGCCTCTGTAATTCCCTTTGCAAAATGGAATTCTTTTGCCGTCTTTCCATCTGGAAATGAAGTCAGTACTTCCTCTTCCATGTTTGCCCGTTTCACTCCATAACGCTCCGCTACTTCTTCCAGCCTGATCTTTCCGGCCACCGCCTGACAGCTTCCATGTCCCGGTGAATCCCCATATTGCACCTGAAGATATCCCTCTTCCTGCAAAATACGAAATACTGCTTCGATCACCACTGGATGCGTCGTAACTGCTTTTTCCGGCACGGCCGCAGAAAGGAAATTTGGTTTTACCAGAATCTTTTCTGACTTGTCCAGGAATCGCCCCATTCCACCAAGGGCTTCTATTCCTGCCTTTACGGATCTATATACCTGTTCTTTGTCATAACAGTCACAGGGCACTATGATTACCTTCGTTTTTTCTGACATATTTATTTCCTTTCTGTCACTATCTTGTATTTTTTCCCGAACAAGAGTATAGTAGTTTCATTGGAGGTGGTACTATGATAGAAGAATTACTTGCTATGCTGGAGATGCAGGAAGAGATCCTGCAATTCACTCATTTCACCAATGAAGATGCCTGGGAGCTGGGAAAACTGCTCGTTTCCGAGATCCAGCGCCAGAAGCTTCCGGTTGCTGTCACGATACGCCTGAACAATGGGTATACCGTTTTCCGTTATGCGGCAAATGGCACCAACATCCAAAATGAAAACTGGATGCAGCGTAAGTTCAATACCGTACGCACACTGGAAACCAGCACACTTCATGCAGCCATGCTTCTGAAAAAATCCGAACAGACACTGGCTGACTGGTTCCTGGATGAGAAAGAATATGCGGCCGCAGGCGGCGGTTTCCCGATCCGTATCGAAGAAGTGGGCGTCATCGGAGCCGTCATCGTGTCCGGTCTTCCACATTTTGCAGATCATGATCTGATCGTCAAATGCATCAGCCGATATCTTCATGTTGATGAAGTTCCACGCATTCGTGGGCCATTGGGGACGGAGTTTTCTGGCTTTTAAAAGCCAGAAAACTCCGTCCCCACCGGCCACCACGGTGGATCTGCCCTGAACTGCATCTGCTCCCCGGTGATAGGATGCCGGAAGGCCAGTTTCCAGGAATGCAGAGCCTGATGATCCAGAATTCGATAGTCCGGATTGTACAGATAATCTCCTGTCAGTGGATGTCCAATGTACTTCATGTGTACCCGAATCTGATGGGTTCTCCCTGTTTCCAGTTTCAATCGAACCAATGAATATCCATTCCACTCATCCAGTCTCCAGAAATGAGTCACCGCCCGGTTGCCTTTTTCAAAATCTACGCACCGCTCAATCACAGATTCTTCTTTTCTGGCAATCGGTGCATCGATCACACCCGATTCCGGCACCTTGCCTTCCGCAAGAGCCAGATACTCCCTGTGTATTTCCCTCTTTTTGCTCATATCGGAAAGTATTCCGCCACTAAGTATATTTTTTGCCACAATCAAGAGACCTGTAGTATCCCGGTCCAGTCGATTGATACAGCGGTAGACAAAGGGCTGTCCCTGTTTTTCAAAATACCACATCAGCGCATTGGCCAGCGTATTATCATAATTATTGATGGACGGATGGATCGGCATATCTGCCGGTTTATTGATGACCATCAGATCTTCATCCTCATAGATAATAGTAAGCGGGAGCTCCCTTGCCACAATCTGCTCCGAGAATTCTTCCTCAATGATATGGACCTCCAACACATCTCCTTCTTTCAGTGTCTGTCCCACATAAGCCCATTCTCCGTTTAGAAGAATACCATGTTCTGTTTTTTTCAGGTGAATGATCACATGTCTGGAATAGCCCTGGCTCCGTAGGAAATCTCCAATTCGCATACCTGCATTTTCCGCATTTCCACGATATTGTAATGTTCTGTTCATGCTCTTGCTCCTTTGCTCTGTATCCATTTGCTATGTGCATCTTCACACTGCTGTCTCATTCGGTAATTCCCTCTCCGTTAAATGCCGGTATGAAGCTCTCTCCCACCGGATCTCCCTCCTGGAAAAATCCATTCTCGATCCCAAGTTCCATCGCAAAATCCAGCAGCCGATTGTACTCCCGTCTGGTTACTCTCCGGTTCAGCTCAGGACAAGCAGCAATCTGAGGCATTGGAGTATACTGGCTCATAATACTGATGAAGATCTGATCCCGATAGGTTGTATAAAGATAGTTCAATACGGCCTTTGAATCCTTTACGTGCCCTGGCAATAACAGATGCCGCACAATGACCCCTTTTTTCATCAGACCACGCTCATCAAATTCTGCTTCCGGGCACTGCCTCACCATCTCCGCCAGCGCTATTTTCGCCACCTCAGGATAATCTCCTGCATGGGAGTACTTTTTTGCCAGATCTGCATCCATATATTTCATATCCGGCAGATAAATATCTACCAGTCCATCCAGAAGACACAGTGATTCTGGCTTCTCATAGCCGCTGCTATTGTATACCACCGGTATCTGCAGTCCCTGCACCTTTGCCAGCTTCAAAGCTTCAGCCACTGCAAGCAGATAATGTCCTGCCGTCACCAGATTGATATTATTTGCCCCCTGTGCCTGCAGATTCAGGCAGATCCGGGCCAGTTGCTCTACGGTTACAGTCTTTCCTGCCTGTCCTCTGGAAATGTCTGTATTCTGGCAAAAAACGCATCCCAGGGCACATCCTGTAAAAAAGATCGCTCCCGATCCTTCCTGGCCTGATATACAAGGTTCCTCCCAGAAATGAAGGGCGGCTCTTGCCACCCTCATCTGTGCATCTGTATGACAGGCCCCTGTATTTCCAGTTATTCTGTTCACTCCACAGGCTCTTGGGCACAACATACAGTGTTCTAATTGTTTCATCCATTCATCCATATCTTCATCATTCCTATGTCTGTATCTGTTTGTCTGATCTAACTGTTCAGTACCCTCACAGTTACAGTGAGTTCTGAATAGTTACTTCATGACATTTAAGTATCCAGATATTCCAGTGGCGCAAACTGCCGGATAAATTCCTTTTTTCCATAATCCGGAAATTCCACCACGATCTGCATCTCTTTTTCTTCTACGATCTCTCCGATGCCATATTTGGCATGACGTACACGCCGGCTCCTGGCTGTGGTATCGACCGCCACACTTTCTCTGCTTCCCACCTGTTCCATTGACGCCGATTCTGTGACCTGCACATTTTCTTTCTGGCGTGCCTGCTCTATCTGCTTCTTGATATCCTGCAGATGTGCCTGCGCACTTCCCCGGTCTCTTCTCTGTTCCCTGAAATCCTCTGGGGCTTCCACCAGCCGTTCTGGCAGGAGACGTAAGAACCTGCCTGGTCCCGGCATTACCCGTGGTCCGTCCGGACTGGTATAATAGGACAGTTCCAGATACTCTTTTGCTCTGGTCATTCCTACAAAAAACAAACGCCGTTCTTCTTCCTCAGATTCCATTCCTCCTGAAAGCAGTGGAATCAGTCCATAATTCACTCCGATCAGAAAAACATAATCAAATTCCAGTCCTTTGGATGCGTGCAGAGTCATCAGCTTTACCGCATCTGACTGCTCTGCCTCCTGCTCATACAACTGCATGCCGGAAAGTGCCAGCTGATTCAGACATGCCCCTAATCCCTGGTTCTGAATGTCCATTCTCCCCAGACTGTCCAACATCTGTTTTACATCATTCATATCCTTCTGATACGAAGCACTGGTGAGAAGAATCTGCTCCTCCAGATGCAGCTGCGTAAGCAGCGTCTCCTTCCAGTTTTCCGTTTTTTTCGCATCTGTGCCTTCTTCCTGCAGGCACAGAATACGTTCCAGGAGATTTGAATTCTTCCTCAGTCCCGCTTCTTTCTCTTCCATTCTGGCTTTTTCCAGCTCCTTCGCTGCCTTTTTCTGCGTCCACCCTTCTCCATACTGCTTATCACACAGTGCCTGCATCAGACTGGATTCATCCTCTGGATAACAGACAGACTTCAACACATAGAAAAACCAGTGCAATACCGGAATCTCCTGCATACTCTTTTTGACCGATACCTGACAGGGAATTCCATAGCGCTGCAACGTCTTTTCCAGAATCTCCGACTGACTCTGCAAACGGTAAAAAATACCAATTTCGCCATATGCAATCCCCTGCTGATGCAGCTTACGGATTCTCCCTGCCAGATAATCCGCCTCCTGAAATGAATCATAATGTTTCTTTATAACAATCTTCTGCCCCTGCTCCCGACAGCCTTCCAATGGTGCACCATTTTGCAGAAATCGCTTTGCCGCTTCCAGGATCGTCCCGGTAGATCGATAATTGACCGGAAGCGACAGCTCTCTTGCCTGATATTTCATGCGCAGCAGCGGAAAAATCTGAAATACACTTCCACGCCAGCTGTAGATCACCTGATTGGGATCCCCTACTGCAAACAGATGCGTCTCCGGCTTCTTCAACTGTTCCAGGAATGCCATTTGAAGATGATCGCAGTCCTGCACCTCGTCAATAATGATCCACTGTAAGACAAGCATTTCCGGATGACTTTGCAGTAACTGTGTCGCATTTTGCAAAAGTTCCCGATATGTCATCTTATTCTGCTTTCTCTTTTCCGCCTTCAACAGTTCCATCAGCTGTGTCCAGTCATCCTGATACCGCACCTTTCGACCATCTGTCCGTTCTTCCTGATCCAGCCGTTTTTTCATACGATTCTTATATTTAATCTTCAGCCCATGCTCTCCTGTCAGCTGCAGCGCCATCTCCAGTTCTTCTTCCGGTGTCATCACCTGAAAACCAGACTGGTATCCCAATTCTTCCACTGGCAAATGCTCCTGCAGCATTCTTAATGCCACTCCATGAAACGTGCCAAACAGATCATACTGGCAGCCCATACGATCCCGGATCTCTCCTGCCGCCTTATTCGTAAAAGTCAATACACACATTTCTGAAAAGGGTACCTGCTTTTCTTCGTGAAGATAACGAATCTTTTCAATTAAAACAGTGGTCTTTCCACTTCCCACACTGGCATTTACCAGACAGGCATTGCTGTCATCCAGAACCGCCTCCTGCTGATATCGATTTAACTGCATCTTGTCCCTTTCTGTTTTCCTGTTTTTCATATCTGCGAAGCATTTTATCCTGCTTTGCTTTTCGATCCTGCTGTATTTCTGCAGACTTCTGGCTTTGATCTGCCATCACAGTCAGTCTGGTACCAACCGGCAGTTCTACATAATAGTCCAGTACATTTTTCAATCCGGCCAGATTGGTATCTGCCATGGCCCAGTCTGCATAGAATTGATTCTTCACCGTCAGCCAGATGGTCTTTTCTGATACCTGTACCTGCCTTACACTGGCAAAAAATGCCGCAAATGTCTCTCCGTTTTCTCTGGCATTCTGTACAAATTCCGTCCATTTTTCAGAAAGATTCTTCAACGTAAATGGCTTTTGTTTCCAGATCGTTGGCGCCCAGGAAACTACTTTCGTACTATTTGGCACATCTTCTTCTGCAAGCAGATTCTTCAGTCCCCACAGCACAATCTGTTTATCCAGACGGTAATCCCCAACACAGGCCACACAGCCATCTTTGCACTTGCAGCCGCTTACCATGCGAATCGCCTGCTGCACTGCCTGAGGAATCAGATCATAGATTTTTTCTGAAAATCCCAGTCCCCCCACATAGCGGTCATAAAAATACAGCGCCGTCTCCTGATCATTAAATCCAGCCAGTTCCATGGCATTTAATGACGTTGTCACACCAATGTCTTCCTGTTCTGTCATAGTCACCATCTGAGCTGCGTTTTTCAGTGCAAAACAGAGTCCTTCAAAATGATTGTTTCGAATATATCTGCCCTCTTTATCTGGCTGAAGCAGCCCACGATAAGTGCGCACTACATTGTCCGGAATCCGAATCCAGGTTCCTTCCGTCTCATATTCTTTCGTCAGTGGCTTGCGAAGCTGCTCCCATCCCAGATTCTGATGATTGTGAAACTGCAGCTTCTTATACATATAGACATAATCTTCTACTTTCAAATCTCCAAACTGAAGCCTGGTTCGCTCCCAGGTCTGACTCTTGTGCTCATGCACAATCGCAATATTTGTCTCACCACCAGATACTGTATAATAGTTTCCATGAAAAGGAATGGCATAGCCGGTCTTACTCTCCAGATTCAGCTCTACCACCTGCCAGGAATCCCCATCATGCAGATAAACTGCACCCGGATAAATCTCCCGAAAAGCCTGGCTCTCATCCATTCGTGTAATTACTTTTCCGTTGTCACGTGCCATCAGCTGATACTGATTTTCGTCTATATTACGCATGGAAAATTCACCTGCCGGATATTCTCCGCCAGCCCATGCAAATCGTCCATTCTGACTGCGCACTTCATCCATATTCAAGAGTACCGGAATCGCTTCCCCAAGATCCGGAAATACTGCCATATCATCCAGTGAAAGTGGTAACTCCGCTGCTGCGGCCCGGATATGAGCCAGTTCAATCAACAGATTGTCCGGATCAATCACAGCATTCTCACTGCTGTTTGCAAAGAGCCAGTCTGGCTCCAGTGCAATATACTGATCCATTGGCTGCTGATCCAGAATCAGATAGCTGGTACTTCCTTTCCCACTTCGTCCTGCCCGTCCGGTCTGCTGCCAGAAGGAAGCTCTGGTTCCCGGATATCCCACCAGCACAGTAGTGCTGATCTGTCCGATATCGATTCCCAGTTCCAGAGCATTGGTAGATACCAGTCCCAACAGCTCTCCCGCGATCATTTTACGCTCAATCTCTTTTCGTTCTTCCGGTGTATATCCACCCCGGTAACCTGAGATCAAACCAGCCTGATCCAGGCGGTCTCTGGTCTCTTTGAGCACAATCTCTACATTTCTTCTGGAACGTGTAAATGCCAGAAAACTCTTTTCTTCTTCTATCAACCGGGGCAACATCTGCGCTGCTACCGCTACCGTAGACTCCTGTCCATAGTAATTTCCATCTTTCCCCTGAATCTTAGGGGGCTGCACCAGACAATATCTGCGCTCTGCTGCACCTGATCCATCATGGCTGACACAGGCAAAGGATTTCCCGCAGATCTTTTCTGCAAGTTCCACCGGATTAGCTATAGTGGCTGAGCTGCACAAGAACTGCGGTGTTCCATGATAATACCGGCAGATACGATCCATACGGCGACAGACATTTGCCATATGCGATCCAAAAGCCCCACGATAAGTATGCAATTCATCCAGTACCACAAATTTTAAATTGGCAAAAATAAAATCAAATCCATACTTGCTATGATTCGGAAGCATCGAGCCGTTCAGCATCTCCGGATTTGTCAGAATTATATTGGCACTTTTTCGAATCCGGCTGCGCTCCGCCACCGGTGTGTCCCCGTCATACACTCCTGCACTGATCCTGCTTTTTCCAAAATAGTTCAGCATCGGCTGCAAGGCACGGTACTGATCTGCCGCCAGTGCCTTCGTCGGATAGACAAAGATTGCACGAGTCTGTGGATTTTCCAAAACAGCCTGCACCACCGGAAGCAAAAAACTTAAGGTCTTTCCACTGGCCGTAGATGTAGTAATCACCACATGCTTCTTCTCCTGTGCAAGCTCAAACATCTCCGCCTGGTGGACATAAAGCTTTTCTATCTTCTGTTCTTTCAGATATATTTTTAACTCCTGATGCAGCATTTCCGGGTACTCTGCATATTCTGCTGTTCTTTCTGGTATGATTTTTTCATAAATGATGCAGTCATCCCCATATTTTTCAAAAGCCATTGATTCCTGTTACCCTTCTACAATCAGGTATCTGCCATCTGGAAGTGGAAATACTTCACTGGCTTCCAGGATCTCTTCCTCAGACATACCGGCAATATCCATATTGTCCTTGAAATATTTTTTTACTTCTTTCATATCCTTTTTTACAACAGCCAGAGAATCCTCCAGAAAATACTCTGCCTCTTCCAAAGTCTCTGCTACCGGCTCGTCAAATAACTGGGTCTGTTTCTCTAAAAATGTCTCCAGGCAAACTTTATCATACTGCATAATTATCCTCCTGTTCGTCCCGTGAAAGGGTTGCTTTTCTTCTATTAGAATCCTATAATAGACTGCGGACGCTAATTCTACCTACTATTATATATTCTGGGGGTATTTATGAACAGTTATAATTTACAAAATTTTCGGGACGGGCTCCGGGACGGCATTCCCATTGCTCTCGGCTATCTTGCCGTATCTTTTACACTTGGTATTGCCGCCAGAAATTTTGGCATTCATGCGTTTCCTGCCACCATCATGAGCCTGACGAACTTTACTTCTGCCGGAGAATTTGCAGCTTTAAGTATTATCAGTATGGGAGCTCCTTATCTGGAACTGGCACTGTCTCAGGCCATTATCAATCTGCGTTATCTGCTAATGTCCTGTGCTCTGTCTCAGAAGCTGTCAGAAGACAGCTCTCTGTTTCACCGCTTCTGGACAGGTTTCTTCATCACAGATGAGATCTTTGGCGTTTCTTCTTCGCGTCCCGGAAAGCTGAATCCATTTTATACTTATGGAACTGCCGCGGTGGCGATCCCAGGCTGGGCACTGGGTACCTGTCTTGGCGTAGTCCTTGGAACTGCATTGCCAGCCCGGATCACCAGAGCCTTAAGTGTGGCTCTGTATGGAATGTTTCTGGCTGTCATCATTCCTCCTGCAAGAAAAAATAAAGTCATTGCAGGACTGGTGATCGCAGCCATGTTATGCAGTAGTCTGTTCTCTTATCTGCCATTCCTGTCAGGTATTTCTACCGGTATGAAAGTCATTATTCTGACCATTTTGTTATCCGGTGCTGCCGCGATTCTTTTTCCAGTAAAGGAGGATAACAAAGATGCCGAATAATATTTATATCTATATTGCAATCATGGTACTTGTTACCTCTCTGATCCGCATTTTGCCACTGACACTGATTCGTAAAGAAATCAGGAACGTTACCCTTCGTTCCTTTCTGTATTACATTCCTTACGTCACTCTGGCTGTTATGACCTTCCCGGCCATTTTATCTGCTACCGGAAGTCTCATCTCCGCATGGGCTGCTTTGGCTGTTGCTGTGATTGCTGCCTGGATGGGAAAAAGCCTCTTTTTCGTCTCCTCCGCAGCCTGCATCGTGGTATTTGTGTTGGAACTGATCATGCGGATATAGAGCGTGAATAAATTTACAAAAATTGCTTGACAGTTTAGTACTCATATGGTAGTATATCTAACTGTAGCGAGCAATCGCTCAGGCTGATGTGGCACAGGTGGTAGCGCACCTCATTGGTAATGAGGAGGTCACGGGTTCAACTCCCGTCATCAGCTTGCTTAACGGATGATCAGACGATCATCCGTTTTTTGTTGCATAGGAATCTTGCATAAGCATGGACTTTGATTTATTGCTCGCATAAATGTCAAAAACCCCATCCCATTTCTTTTCAGATTTGGGTGAGGCTTTACAGACTGGAAACATTTATGATTATAGCAGATTATTTTGCCAATTTTCTATTTTTGCAAAATCGGCAGTTTAAAAAGCAAAATCATCGTCCCCTTGGTTTACCGCACTGTGACTCTTATCTTTCGTTTTTTGCTGCCGGATTTCACTGTGATGTACGTTGTGCCTTTCTTTTTCGCTGTAATGATACCTTTTCCTGATACAGCGGCAATCTTTTTCTTGCTGCTCTGGAAAGTTGCTTTCTCACTGGAGGTCAGTGGCAGCCTTTCCCAGATAATGCGGTATTTTTCTCCTTTCTTTAGAGTAATGGCTGTTTTTCCGACATTCAGCTTCTTTGTCTTTACTCTTCCTTTCTGGACTTTGATCAGACATTTTGCTGTGGCACCACTTTGCATTGTTACGGTTATTGTAGTCTTTCCCGTCTTTCTGGCTGTGATCTTTCCTGTTCTGGCATTGACGACAGCTGCTTTTTTGTTTGAGCTGCTCCAATTGGCTACCGCATCTCCTGCAGTGTACTCTTTTATTTTTAACGCTGTGGTACTCTTTTTCACCTGAAGCGGAAGACTTGTGGCATTCAACTTAACTATAGCTGGAATTACTGCATCATTCCCATTCACTTTTGCATTACTATTTCCTGCACCATTTCCAGGCTCCTGTCCTACATTACTGCTTTGTCCGTCTATCGGCAGTGGTGCCTGTATCGTGACCGTTCCAAGTCTGCAGCTTACCGCATTATATTTGTCTGGCAACACACTTCCGGCATACAGATAGTACACACTTCCATTGTCCGAACTGCTTAATGTCTGCGTTTTTTCAGCTGATATAAAGCTCTGGCTGTCCACTGCTTTTCTAGCAAGATGAATCTGATACTGATCAAATTCTGTTTCGGTAATCCATGTTGATTTTTCCCCGTTGCTGTAAGTAATCCTTACTTTTACCTCCGACAGGTCCAATCGTGTTCCCGCCGTATATCTTCGGTTCTGTTCCTCATAAATCTCCAGTTTTTTTGGTATCTTTGCAGATACGGTAACCGGTATCGATATCGTCTGCCCATAATAAGTAATGGTCACGCTGGTATCCGATGTCTTTAATGTTTCCGGTCTGCACTGAAAACCAGACCGGATATAACGCATCTGTTCTTCTCCATCAATTTTTGCCAGCATCAGAATACCGTTTGGATCAAATTTCTCTCCTTCTACATAGGCTGTTTTCTTTGGTTTGCCGGATAGCTGCAAACTGGCCACTGTTACCGGCTCTTTTACCTTTATGGAATAAGTCAGCGTTCTTCCCATATATCTCACCACTACCTGACTGTTGCCACTTTTAGAACTGTCAAATTGTGCAATCATATCACTCGTGATTTGTATATAATTTGAATTGTTTACCTTCAGACTTCCCCATCGATAAAGTTCCTCTCCCACATAGCAACAGGTTGGCTGCCCGGTCACCTCAAGGCTAAAAATACTATCTGCCCCGGTCATTTCCGGTCCATCCGTCCCCATCTGCCATCCAGAATTAAAATCTAATCCGGTAAAAGAATCCCCATTTTTCCATTCCTCGTCTGTCAGCTTTTTACTGGTTGCCTGCTGTGCATCTTCTTTTTCCGTGCCAAACAACGGAAGGGTGTTATTCTTTCCGTAGCAGTTTGTGAGGTACGCATGCAATTTGTTCCCACAGATCTGACCGGTCTGTGCCACACCTCCAGTCACAATAATCTCTCCGGCATTCAGACATTGTTTTATACTGCCTCCAATACCACCATTTACACCTGTTTCACCTGCAATTCCCCCAGTATAGACTGTCGCTGATTCATCTGGCTGATTCACTTTTAAACTTCCTTTAAAACAGCAGTTCGCAATGATTCCTCTGTTGGATCCTGCTATTCCTCCGTTTCTGGACTGCAGGGCAGATGCCGTCAGCTCTGTCACTGCTGTTACGGTACAATACTGAATCGTCCCGGCCTCTTCGTTCTCACCGGTTATAACTCCGGTATGTGTACCTACACTCGTATATTGTCCATACAGAATTGTTTTCATCGTTCCGGTAACCGTGCAATGATCAATCAGTCCCTGATTCATCTGTGTGATCACTCCATACGAATTACTGGCCACTCCTGTCACATTTGCCTGCACATTCAGATTTTGTATCTTCCCTGCATTCACAGAACAGATCGGATGTGTCACCCCTTTTATCGTATGCCCATTTCCATCTAGTTCTCCTGAAAATGTTCCAATCATCGTAACTGCATTCCCAGTAAAAGTCAGGTCGTTCATCAACCGATAATGACCGCCCGGCCGATTTGCTATCTGATTCCATTCTTTTACGGTTGTGATCTGATACGGATCTTCTGCCGTACCACTTCCTGTTCCTGGATTTAAGGTACTGTTCTTTTCTCCGATAATCCGATAACGGATATGACTTCCACCATTGGACGGTACCGTAAAGCTGCCTCCCTGTCCCAGATGAAGAAGAATTGCCGCTGTAGGTTCCAGACTCACCTCACTGCCGCTTCCCCCCACATAGTACGGATAGTCATTCAATGTACTCTGTACCACAGCATCTCCCTCAAATCCGTAACGGCCTGACGACTCATCGGCTGCAATAGCCGTGTAAAAATCTGTTACCAGATCTGCAAAACCGACATTTTCTCCCATAACCGCCTGCAGATAAGTCCCGGCTGTTTTATCTGCTGCGGATACTCCATATGCAGCACGAAAAAATGCAGTGGGGTTATACTCTCCTGATTTGCGATTAATGAGATACCGCACAAACAGATACGGCAAACTATAATCCTGTGCTGTCTTATTTCGATAAGAGCGATATAAAATGGAGGATCCATTTTGCACCTCATGATTTCCCGCAATATATCCCAGCCAGTTGCTGATATCACTGTTGCCCCAGACATATTCCATTGCCGCCACCGATAAGCCCTCATTGATTCCCATATACTTTTCTGCATAATTATAGGATGTAAACTCTTCAAACAGTGCATGCTGTCCTTCGTGTACCAGAAGTGCACTGGTTGTCCGCATACTTCCGTATGTATAATCAGCCGCCGATTTGGTATTGATATGGATTGCTGTAATGTCTGGTTCATTTCCTTTTCCCATATAGACACCACTGGCGCTGGATATCTGCTCCAGGGTTATGGACAGCTTTCCACTTCCATCTCTGCATGGAATATTTCCGCCACTGAGTTCATACAATGTCTCATATGCACCCTGTTCATATGTCTGCATCATATCACCGGCTATCCGATCTGTTTTCCCCGCAGCATCATATGTATTTTTCAGTCCGTCCTCCATCCAGATGTAACAGTTGTTTCCACTGCCAATGCAGGTAAAGGCACGGTATCCATGATAGGTATAAAAGCTTCTCTGACTTCCGATTTCATAAGTGGTCAGTCCACAGGCAGCGCTGTCATTACTACTTTTAACTGCCTCACCGGAAAGTTCTGCCAGATTATATGGCACAGCCTCCCTTTCCGCCGTGTCGGATACTGCCTCACTGTGAGTACTCAGACTTTGAATATCTGTTCCTTCTGCAAAAGTCAGTTTTCCGGTACTTTCCGTATTCTCTTCCCCCGCATTTACAATCACCACATATTCACCGCTGTAGGTCTTTCCCGGTTCTCCTTCCGTAACAGCAGCACAGGCTTTCTGCCCGCTGATCACGACGATCAGCAGGAACAGAAAGCCTGCAAGATATCCGGTATGATTTCCTGTTCTATTTTTCGCCAAGCCGTTGACGTACAATCTCATAAGCTAATACCCCCGCTGCCACCGATGCATTCAGAGAATCAATATCTCCTTTCATCGGAATTGATGCCACATAGTCACATTTTTCTTTTACCAGTCTGCTGACGCCTTCGCCTTCATTGCCGATCACCAGACCAATTGGTCCAGTCAGATTCAGACGGTACATACTCTCTCCACCCATATCGGCGCAGACAAACCACATGCCCTGTTTTTTCAGTTCTTCAATGGTCTTGCTTAAATTGGTCACCTTAGCCACTGGTGTGTAGTTCAGTGCCCCTGCCGAGGTTCTGGCTACGGTTGCCGTCAGTCCAACCGCACGACGTTTTGGGATAATCACTCCATGGGCACCCGCCAGGTTCGCTGTACGGACAATAGCACCCAGATTGTGCGGATCTTCGATATTATCCAGCAGGAAAATAAATGGCGCTTCTCCTTTTTCTGCTGCCAGAGCCAGAATATCCTCTACTTCTGCATATTCATAAGCTGCTGCTATGGCAATGACTCCCTGATGCTTTCCTGTCTCACTCATCTGATCCAGTCGTTCTTTTGCTACAAAATTGATAATTGTGTCATGCTTTTTGGCTTCTCGAAGAATGGTTCTTACCGGTCCATCCTGGCAGCCATCCAGAACAAATAACTTATCAATGGTTTTTCCGGAACGAAATGCCTCTGTGACTGCATTTCTCCCCTCAATTGTTAATTCTTCGTATCTCATGTTTTCCTCACTTATAAAGATTCAGAGCCATGCTCATACTCGATATATATGGCTCTGAATTTTTGCGCTCTTTTAATGTTCTTTGTGTTCTCCGTGATGGTTATGGGTATCCACTCTTTTAAAGTCTTCCCCTTCCAGCCCAATCTTCACCAGGTCAATGATGCGCTCTGTCTTCTTCTGAAGATACAGATACCCAATCAAAGCCTCAAATCCGGTAGCCTTCCGGTACGTTCCGGTAGATGCATTCTTCGCCTTGGTACAGGACCTGGCATTTCTCCCTCTACGGTACACAGCCACCTCTTCTTCTGTAAGATGCTCCATCATCCGGTCTATCATCTCTGCCTGATTCTCAGCCTTCACAAGCGTACTGGTTCGCCTGTGAAGCTTTTGCACCGGGCTGTTATCCTGCCGTACCATAATCGTCCGGATAATCAGTTCGAACACACCATCACCAATATAGGCCAGAACCAGAGGCGAATACTGGCGCAAATCCTTCTCTTCCAGATGCATCTGCACTTCCAGATAATCCTGGTTCATTATGCTCTCTCCCATTTTACGCCTTCTCTGGTATCCTTTAATACAATTCCTTTTTCCAGCAGAAGGTTACGGATCTCATCTGCTCTTGCAAAATTCTTTTCTTTTCTGGCTGCCTGACGTTCTTCGATCAGCTTTTCAATATCGCTGTCCAGAATTTCTTCTTCTTTTTCCACAATCAGTCCCAAAATATCAGCCAGACTGACAATTTTCTCTTTTACTGTGTTGATAAATGCCTTTGTATTTTCCGCTGTTACATTGCTGTTGGCATATTTTACCAGTTCGAAGATCGCTGCGATAGCATCTGCGGTATTGAAATCATCGTCCATGGCTTCATCGAATTTCTTCTCAAACTCAGCGAGACCTTCCACTTCTTTCTGTTCAGCTTCTGTCATCTCACCTTCTGCTCCATTACCTGCCAGGAACTTCAGATTCTCTACTGCATTGATAATACGATCCAGCGCATTCTTTGACGCTTCCATCAGATCCGCACTGAAGTTCAGCGGACTTCTGTAATGTGCACTGAGCATGAAGAAACGCAGTACCTGCAGATCATATTTTTCTCCGATCTCACGAACAGTGAAAAAGTTGCCAAGAGACTTGGACATCTTACGGTTATCAATGTTCAGGAATGCATTGTGCAGCCAATATCTTGCAAATTCCTTTCCGTTGCAGCATTCGCTCTGTGCAATCTCATTCTCATGATGTGGGAAAATCAGGTCTTCCCCGCCTGCATGAATATCGATTTCTTCTCCAAGATACTTTTTAGACATCACAGAACACTCAATATGCCAGCCAGGACGTCCGTCGCACCATGGAGACGGCCAGGAAGGTTCTCCCTCTTTCTTCGGCTTCCAGAGCACGAAATCCAACGGATCTTCCTTCTGATCTTCTCCTGATACCAGAAGTGATCTGTTTCCAGCTCTCAGATCATCCAGATTCTTGTGAGACAGCTTGCCATATTCTTTAAACTGGCGGGTACGGAAATATACCGTTCCATCTGCCGCTGGATACGCATAGCCCTTTTCAATCAATGTGGCGATCATATCAATCATTCCATCGATCTCCTGTGTCGCCAGTGGATGTGTGGTGGCCGGCTTTACATTCATGTCTGCCATATCTTTCTTGCATTCTGCAATATAACGCTGAGATACTTCTTCTGCAGTAATCCCTTCTTCAATGGCTTTCTTGATGATCTTATCATCCACGTCTGTAAAATTGGACACATAATTCACTTCGTATCCTTTATGTTCCATATAACGTCTTACGGTATCAAACACAATCATCGGACGTGCATTTCCAATATGAATCAGGTTGTACACAGTCGGTCCGCATACATACATGCTTACTTTACCAGGTACCAGAGGCACAAACTCCTCTTTTTTCTTTGTCATCGTATTATAAACTCTCATGTTATTTCTCCATTTTATCATTCATTATCTATATCTGTTTAATGCCTTCACAGATACGGTTTCATTCTTTCTAAGTGTATGAAAAAAACAGGCATTTGTCAACATATCTACTGTTCTACAGGCTATTTTGTGAGTTTCTCTCATTCTGGACATGACCTCGGATTTCGCTTGCTTCTTCTTTTCCGGGGTCGGATGACACTTAGATACCCGATATGTGGCCTATCTGGAAAACAGCTTAGGAAAATGTTCCTGCCACATCGCATAATTACACAGTCCCTGTTCTCTCCATGAACATTTTCCGCAGGATTTTTCAAACATCGCTTCTGTCATATTTTTCTGCACAGTTGCCACCAGTTCCTCTGCGGTATACACAGTGCCTCCAATCAGTCCAAATGCTTCCAGCAACATGCTATCCTTTGTGGAAGTTCGTGATTCATGTTTACAGGATCGGCCTGCCACCCGTGGATCTTCAGATCGTACCAGCTCCCGGTTCAGCGTATTTCCTTCCAGGTCCACTTCTGCTTCCGACACCGGCTGCAGATTCGGACAATGGCTGCACACCTCATCCGGTGTGGGCAGAATCCGTAAGGATGCCTTTCCTGTATGCAGATAGTCGATGACCTCCGACATATGCTGACAAAATTCTTCACTGTATCCATGTCCGGAATACATCGGCATACATAATAAATGATGTGCCCGCAGTTCTATAATTTCTTTTTCTTCCATAATGTGTCTCCCCTTAATCACACAATTTCATTCAAGTATACATGCTCCAGCAGATAAATATCGCTCTGCGGAATCTTCTCATTTCGCTCCACACCATACAGCGCTGCCGCAAGCTCTGAAATGGTCAGTTCCGGGATCTCTCCTGCCCCCTTATTCTGCTCTGTATTTGCTTCCATACGAGTCAGCGTCGCATCTTCTCCTCCAAGTTCAAAGCAGAATACGCCACAATTCTCCGGTATGATGGGATCTTTTATATAAAGTACAAACTGCACTGGCTTCTTTGCTCTCAAATGACTTACAAACGCTTCCAGATTCACAATCCGTACCATGGTCATCGGCCGATATGTCATCTCACTTAATGGAATTCCATCTATATAAGACTCTGGCAGAAAACCGCAGATACGTATTGGCAGCTGATCCTGTACGCCAAACCAGCGGGTCAGTGCTTCTACTGCCCTGCGATTGGCCAATGCCTGAGAATCTGAAACTGTCCGGGGTTCTGAGCCTGTTTGCTCTTCTGGGTTATCTGCTTCTACTGCAATCTCCCATGCTTCTCCGCTTCCCTCATAACCAGTAAAACAATAGCCCTTCATCTGACTGTCTTCATAAAAAAGCAGGATCTGTCCATTCATGGATTCCTGTTCCATCCAGATACGCTTATAATAGTCTTCCGTCCTCACAGTCGATATCTCACTGTGCTTCTGTAAAAATGCATCTGACCATTCTGCCAGCTCTTTTAGCTGCTCCCGACGGCATGGTATACAATGCCATGAGCTGTCAGTATCTGTGTCCAACTCTGCCCCATGAGTAAACATGCTTTGCCGGTACACCGTCAGAAAATCAAAGGGCTGGTAGATTGCCTCCGATGCCGGCATAAGAAACGTAAATGGTATTTTTTCCTGATACATAAACTGCAATGCTTCCGTCAGGAGTCTCCGCATACGTCCCTGATGACGACAGCTTTCTCTGGTGGCCACCGCCACAATATAATAACTGTCTGCTTCTTCCTCTCCCATATGCACCCGGTAAGGATTCAGCTGTACCATGGAGACAACATCCCCAGCTTCCTCTTCTGCAAAGATCTGATTATGGTCTGCTACATAAATTTCATAATAATCCAGAAACTTTGCTGTATCTTCTTCGAATACCTCTTCCCACAGTTTTCTCGCTTTTACAAGTTCCGTCTTTTTCAATACCGCCATCGTCTTACCTGTTCTGACAGCCGCCACATCCTGCACAGCCTCCGCCAGCCTGTCCCATATAATCAAAACTGCTGATATCCATCACCGGTGTCAGCATACAGATGGCCTGTGAGGAAATGCCTTCTCCGCTTCCGGTAAATCCCAGACCTTCCTCCGTGGTTGCTTTAATATTTACCTGGTTTTCTTCCAGTCCCAGGGCACCGGCAACATTTTTTACCATCTGCGGAATGTGCGGCAGCATCTTCGGTCTCTGCGCAATAATCGTTGCATCTATATTCTCAATTACATAGTTATGATCTTCCAGAAGTGCACCCACATGTTCCAGAAGCTTCATGCTGGAAGCACCTTCATAGGCTGGATCCGTATCCGGGAAATGTTTTCCGATATCTCCCAGAGCTGCCGCTCCCAGAAGTGCATCCATAATTGCATGCAGCAGTACATCTGCATCGGAATGTCCCAGCAGCCCTTTTTCATAAGGAATCTCCACACCTCCCAGAATTAGCTTGCGTCCTTCCACCAGACGGTGCACATCATATCCCATTCCTGCTCTCATTGTCCGACTCCTTTCCGCTTCTCTTATTTTCTGCTATTTAGTATACACTAAACAGCGCATAAAAAAAAGCACCGTGAGAAAATTCTCACAGTGCCTGTTCGCATCTTAATTCGAAATGAATTATTCTGCTGCTTCTGTTGTAGCTGCTTCGGAAGCTGCCTCTGTAGTAGCTTCTTCGGAAGCTGCTTCTGTAGCTTCTTCTGTGTCAACAGTTGTTTCAGCTTCGGAAGCTGCTTCTGTAGCTTCTGTAACAGCTGTTGTAGCTGCCTCTGTGGCTGCTTCTGTTTCTTTCTTGCTGCTTCCACATCCAACCATAACAACACCTGCTAATGCAACGACTGCTGTTAATGCTAATAATTTCTTTTTCATGATAATTTCCTCCTCTTTATCAGTGCTTTACTTTAACACTGAAGCTATTCTACCACTTTTTTCAGAAAATTCAATACCCTGTTCTATAATAATTTATGAATTTTTTATGAAGATTGACTTTTCCCATTTCTTGCTTCATACTAAGGGATAAAGCAACATTTTACATTGATAGCGCTATGAAATAAAGGAGAATCTTATTATGGAAAAAATAGCAAGCTTTACTGTCAATCATCTTACTTTAAGACCAGGAGTCTACGTATCCCGCAAGGATCATATAGGTGCTGAGGTTCTGACTACCTTTGATCTGCGTATGACCACCCCGAATCTGGAACCGGTGATGAATACCGCTGAGGTTCATGCCATCGAACATCTGGGTGCTACTTTCCTGCGCAACCATCCGGAATACAAAGATAAGACTGTTTATTTTGGACCGATGGGCTGCCGTACCGGATTTTATCTGATCCTGGCTGGCGATTATGAATCGAAAGATATCGTAGATCTGATGATCGAGATGTATCAGTTTATCCATGATTATGAAGGTCAGATTCCTGGTGCTTCTGCAAGAGACTGCGGTAACTATCTGGATCTGAATCTTTCCATGGCTCATTACTGGGCAAACCGTTATCTTCAGGTACTGGAGAATATCACCGAGGATCGCCTGATATATCACAACTGATATTCATTTATTCAAACAAAGGGACTGTCGCATTAGCATATATTTTTGCTGTGTGACATTCCTTTCAACATGCATCATTTTAAACTGCTTTATTTTCAACCATCAAACTTTATGCCGATTTTAATACAAAAGGGCGACTTCCTGTCCTTCCTGCCAGAATACTTCAATTCATCCAGAGCATCGCCCCATACTCACTTGTAATCTGTTCCAGTTCTTCTTTCCGTTACGGCATATGTAACTGTCCCTGTACGCATGGTACTCCATGCAGGATGTTATAAACAGGTTTTAACTGTCCATTCAACGTCGCATACTTGAGTATACTCTATATTGGAAACATTTTGTAAAAAAGAAAGAACCATTCTACAATTTCTGCAAAATGGCTCTATGATGGTTTTTATTTATTTTTTTCCAACAGTTCTTCCAGTCTTCCAATACACTCGATCATTGCCCTGTCTGTGTGATAAATACATTTCCACTGATTTCCCACGTCTGTGATGATAGGTGTTCCGTCTGCCTGAAGCAACTGTCTGGATTCTCCCACTTCTTCAATATAGAAATATGTGTGATCAAACTCCCATAATTCATAAAATTTTTCCAGATAACGTTCATCACCGATTACCTGATACGCATCCAGAAATCCAGTCAGAGACTCAAAATTCTGCCACCATTCTTTATCCGTCACTACCACTCTTCCGTCATGCATACCATCCCGGTAGATTCCGCCATGTTCTTCATCCCATCCATTTGTAATGGTATATTCTGCAAATGCTTTTGTCAACTCCTTTGCTGGTGAAAATCCAAGTATTTTGTATGCACGATTCAACAGCCAAGTCAATTCAATATTGTGTCCATAGGATGTAGTATCTCTTGTATTTTTGTTGGCATTTTCCGGAGCGCGATCGTAATTCCAAGTTCTGTTGATCTCTCTGGCATCCTTTGTTTCAAATTTGAATGAGAACTGATTGCGTCCACACATATAGTTATAATCAATCATGTGATCCACAATGATGTTAATTACTTCCAGAAGCCGTCTGCGGTGCACTTCTTTTCCGGTACATTCATATAATGTGGTCAATGCTTCCATTGTATGCATATGAATATCCAGTGACTTCAGGTTTCCGCCTTTATCAATCTCCGTTTCCGGTATCCAGTCTTCTGTCATGTTTTCATAGTAGCCTCCTCTTGCAGTATCGACACAGTATTTCATTAACAGATCAAATGTTTTTTCTGCATATTCCTGTGCTGTTTCATCACCTGTTGCCAACGCATATTCTGCCAGAGCATAGATTGCAAAGGTCTGTCCATAAACCAGCTTGCCATTGTCCTGCGCTTCTCCTTTTCTGTTGGTATACCAGGCAAATCCGCCGTTCTTTTTATCCCAGAAATGATCAATGAAAAACTCTACCCCTTGCTTTGCAGCTTTTTCGCAGTCTTCTTCCCAGCCATATTTTTTTGCAAAACCACTTCGCAATAAACTTGAAAATCCCCAGATCATTCTTGTCTGTGTCACAATCATCTTATCTGTAGGCGTCATGACTTCCAGTGACTTCATTGGATTTCCTTTTTCATCAAAGCAAACCAAATATCCACCATATTCTTTGTCAATTCCATTTTTCAGCCAAAATGTTACACTGCGGGTCAGAAAGTTTTCCAGTTGTCCTTTTACTTCTAATGCTCTTTCCTTTTTCATTGTCTATATCTTCCTTCATCTATTTCTACATTCATTGTTTATTTAAATTTCTAATTTTTACTTTTCACAGTCCCGGTAAAGTTCTTATCGAACGCAACTGCAATCAGAAGCACGAAGCATTTCGCAATCATCTGATAGTAATCACTCAGTCCCATAATCAGAAGTCCATTGGTCAAAAGTCCCATTGTCAGGACACCGCAGACAGTACCTCTCAACTTACCACTTCCGCCACTGATACTTACACCGCCAAGCACCACTGCTGTAATGATATCCATTTCATATCCGTCACCAAGGGCTGCTGATGCAGATCCAAGTCTTGCCAGAAGCACCAGTCCTGCGATTCCTGCAAATAATCCAGCCAGAGTATAAGTTACCAACAGTTCTTTTTCCACATTGATTCCACAAAGTCTGGAAGCCTCTGTATTTCCGCCCAATGCATATAAATATGTACCATGTGGTCTCTGGGTCAAAATCCACCATGCAATCACTACAAATGCTATTGCAATGATAACCGGTATCGGAACCGGTCCCAAATACCCTTGTCCAAGGATTTTATACTTATCGCTGAATCCATAGATAGACACACCTTTGGTAATGACGTAGCAGATTCCTCGGCCGCCTGTCATAGTTGCCAGTGTTGCAACCATTGGCGGCACATGTAATTTTGCAATTACGAATCCGTTAAATATACCATATCCCACTGCCACAGCAAGACAGATCATGGATGATACAAGAAAATGCATTTTCATATTCACCATAAGATATGCATTTAATGCGCCTACCACACCAATAACCGATCCCATGGAAAGATCAATACCACCTGTCAAGATGACCATCATCATTCCCATTGCGCAGATACAGATAATAGACTGCTGGCGGAAAACATTCAGGAAGTTACTGACAGAGAGAAATCCTTTACCGAAAATTGAAAAGAACAGAATCGTTACAAACAGTATGATAAACGAAACATATTCTTTAATATTAAAGCTCTTTTTGTCCATAATTGTTTTTCCTCATTTCTACTGTTTCTTTATTAAATATCAGAAGCACTGGCCATAATTTCTTCCTGACTGAAATGATCTGCATCCGACAGGGAACCGGTAAGCCGCCCTTCCGCCAACACAATGATGCGGTCTGACATCCCCATCAATTCCGGCATATCCGAAGATACCATAATCACTGACTTTCCTGCCTTTTTCAGTTCATTCATCAGAGTATAAATCTCATACTTGGCCCCCACATCAATTCCTCTGGTTGGTTCGTCAAATAGAATAATGTCAGAATTTGCAATCAACCAGCGTCCAATGATGACCTTCTGCTGATTACCGCCACTTAAGAATGCAACAATCTGATTTTCAGAAGGTGTCTTGATTCGCAGTTGTGAAATCATGGACTGCACATCTGTTCCAATTCCTTTTTTATCCAAAAACAGTCCTTTTTTTCGTTTCTTTAAGGTCGGCATTACAATATTATCTGATACTGACAGGTTCAGCAGCAACCCCTGTCCCTTTCGATCTTCTGTAACCAGTACGATTCCATGATTAATGGCATCTTCTGGTGACTGAATCTTTATTTTTTCCCCATTTTTTATAATTTCTCCGGTATGGTTGTCAGCACCGAAAAGAGCGCGAAGGGTTTCCGTTCTTCCACTTCCAACCAATCCACCAATTCCAAGGATTTCACCTTTTCTCAGGCTAAATGAAATGTCATGAACTTTCTCTGCTTTCAGATGTTTCACTTCCAGAATATTTCCTGCATTTTCCGGAACCGGAATACGATTCGGATACTGATTGTTCAGTTCCCGCCCTACCATAAGTTTTACCAGTTCATTCTTATCGGTATCTTTTACATCCATAGTCTGGATAAAATGTCCATCCCTGAAAACTGTACAGGTATCGCATACCATAAAGATTTCTTCCAGACGATGTGAAATATAAATAATAGAAACGCCCTTTTCTTTCAATCTCTTCATAGTATCGAAAAGTATGATTACTTCATTATCTGTCAGCGGGCCGGTAGGTTCATCCATGATCAGAATTTTCGGATTATTTAATATGGATCTGGCAATTTCAACCATCTGGCGATATGCCATGGTCAGATTTTTTATTTTTTCCAGCGGATCCATTTTTATTCCAAGAGTCTTTATAATATCTGCAGAAGTCTGAATCATTTTCTTCTTGTCAATCCGTCCATTTTTACGCAGTTCTTTTCCAAGAAAAATATTTTCATAAACAGTCAGTTCCGGAACCAGATTCAGTTCCTGATAGATCATACTGATTCCCAATTCTTTTGCCTGCTCTATGTGAAATCCAGTATAACTTTTACCGTCATAGAGAATCTGCCCGCTGTCCAAATGATTCACACCGGTCAGTACCTTCATCAAAGTAGATTTTCCTGCACCATTCTCCCCTAAAAGTGCGTGAATCTCTCCTTTCTTCAAGGAGAACTCTGCACCGTCAAGAGCCTTGACACCCGGAAAGGATACGGTAATATTTTTCATTTCGAGTATGTAATTCTCCATTTACTCTCTCCTGTAAAAATGCCTTCCCAGCTGAACACTGAGGAGGCATTTTTCTAAACCATCTTAGTTTGCTGCTTCTGTAGTCTCTTCTTCTGTTGTCACTTCATCTGTAAAATAGTCATCAATGTTGTCCCATGTAACTGCTTTTGCAGGAATCAGAATCTGCTCATTAAATGTTTCTCCATCAAAAAGCTGTTCTGCGATATCCACATCTTTCATTCCATGTGCATATGGTGTATTATCACAGGTTGCACGATAAGCGCCTTCACCTGCTTCTTTTTCCGCTTTGATCTCATCCAACGCCTGATCTACTGCGTCTACACCACCAAATGCCATCTTTGTAAGATCTTTTCCTGCAGCCTTTGCAGCTTCATAAGCTCCGAGGATACCTGCATCATTTGATCCCATGATGATGTTGATATCTGGATTGGACTGAAGAATTGCTTCCATATTATTCATACCATCATCAGAATCTACACCCCCGATGGTTCCCGGCTCATTGATCCAGGAAATGCTTCCATTGGTATATGCTTTTTCAAAGCTTTCTCGCATCCCCTGTTCACGGATCATTACGTTTGGGTCATTGATGGTTCCAAATGTCACTCCGGTAAGATCACCATCCAGATTTCCCTGTGCCCATTCACCGATAGCAGTTCCGAGAACTTCACCCATATCATATTCACCAGCACTTACAAATGCATCTTCGCCTTCAATTTCTGTAGAAGAACCGATTACTTTGATTCCAGCTTCCTGAGCTTCTTTTACTACATCTACGCATGCAGCTGAATCTACTGCTGAAATAATGATTGCATCATAACCCTGATTGATAAAGTCTTCGATTGCTGAAAGCTGGCTGGCTGCATCCATAGCCGGATCCTGTACGGTACATTCCCATCCGCGTTCTTCGCAGGCAGCCTGAATTCCTTGTGATACCTTAGTAAAATAAGGAGAAGCAAGCGTCATCGTTGTATATGCGATTTTTTTTGTTTCACCTTCTGCGTTTACTGCACTTCCCAGTGCCATTACACCAAGCACTCCAATTGCTACTGCTGTCACTACCCGTCTTTTCATTTTTTACTTCCTCCCTACTATCACCTGCATTTTTCAAAACGTTTAGTTTTTATTTATGCTGTCTTTTATATTTATTTGTATTTTATGGTTTTGTTTTTCATTTTTGATTTTCTAAACGTTTTGATTGATTTAAAAATATCATCGTTTATTGCATTTGTCAACGTAAATATGGAATGCATAGACCTTTTCGTCAATTTATTTAATTCTTTGTCTTATTTTTTGTTCATTATGTACAGCATAAAATATGACAGATCTTTTTCATTTGCTTTCAGATCTGTCATATTTTATGTTCCGTTTTCATATTCTAAACGTTTAGATCTATTTTACAGTCTCTCTGACACAAAGTTCGCCAGGGATCAGTATATCCTGTTTTTCTGTTTCTCCATTTTCTATTTCTTCAAAGCGTTTTAGTGACTGTTCACATATTTCTTTTATATTCTGTCTGCTGTAAGTCAATGGCTTATACAGTACATTGTTATAATCCAATTCATCAAAACATGCCACAGAGATTTCTTCCGGTACCGATATTCCCTCTTCTTTCAGACATGCCATGACACCTAAAGCACTGGTCGCATTAATGCAGATAATCGCATCCGGCTTCATGTCGAGAATACTGTCCTTGGTATAGGCTTTTCCGGTCACGGTATTTGCTGTCTTTCCGTTCACAATCCACCTTTCATCATATGACAGTCCGGCATCCTCATACGCTTCTTTAAACCCGTCAATTCGTGTTCTGGAATAATACGGACCATAACCATCTGAGAAAAATACGATTTTCCTGCATCCTCGTTTTAACAGATAAGCAGTCAGTTCATACATAGCTGCCTTGTAATCTGTGGTTACACCATTTTCTACAATCTCATAATATTTATTTGTCACAAATAGCAGCGGAATTCCCATTCGTTTACACTCATACAGGTGCTCCATATCCTGCGGATCATGGGAACTCTTCTGGCAGGCGACCAGTAATATTCCATCTGCGCCTCTGGCAATCATCATTTTTACCAGTCTTTGTTCTTCTCTGATATCATTGTTGGAGATTCCGAGTAAAAGACCGTATCCATTCTGAGTTGCTGCCTGCTGCATTTCATAGGCAAGGGAGCTGTAAAAAGGATTCTTGATATCCGTTACAATAAACGCTATGGTGTTTGTCTTTTGTTTTACCAGATTTCTTGCACTGATATTGGGCTGGTAATTTAAAAGCTGAATGGCATTTAATACCTTCTCACGAGTCTCCGGTTTTACTCCTTTTTTTTCATTAATCACAAATGATACCGTTGCGATGGATGTTCCCGCAAGTTTAGCAACATCTTTTATTGTACATGCCATAACACAAACCTCCGTAATTTCAGACAGCATTTTCTTCTCTTCTGATTGTACCAATTCGTTAGCGCGACGGCTAGCCCTAAGTACACGAAACCACTGTTTTTTCTAAAATTTTCATTCTTCTTAAAATATCGGAAAGAATCACATTCAGAGCAGTTTGTCTTTTCTTAGAACCGCTCTTTTTCTCTGCACTGAATTCGATACTTCCCTAGTGAATTATACCATGAAAAGCAGGTTCTTCGGAGCATGCTTTTTCATTTAAACGCAAAAAAAGAGCCGTTGCTCTATAGATTACTCATCTATTTTGCAACAGCCCATTATTCTTTCTCTTATTTTACTGCTTCAAATGCTGCATCCAGTGCTGCAATCAGGTCTTCTACTTTTTCAATACCGATAGAAAGACGGATGGTATTTGGCTTGATGCCCTGATCTAACAGTTCTTCTTCGGTGCACTGACTGTGTGTAGTAGTAGCTGGATGAATAACCAGCGATTTTACATCAGCTACATTGGCCAGCAGTGAGAAAATGGACAGATGATCGATGAACTTCTGTGCTGTCTTTTCATCCCCTTTGATCTCAAATGTGAAAATGGATCCACCACCATTTGGAAGGTATTTTTTGTATAGTTCGTGGCTTGGTTCACTTGGCAGTGATGGATGATGTACTGCTTCTACCTGTGGATGATTGTTCAGGTATTCTACAATCTTCAGTGCATTGCTTACATGTCTTTCTACTCTCAGAGAAAGTGTTTCCAGACCCTGGAGGAAGATAAATGCATGGAATGGAGAAAGTGTAGCACCGGTATCACGAAGGAGTACGGCACGGATATAGGTTACAAATGCTGCCGGTCCTGATGCTTCGCTGAAGGATACTCCGTGATAGCTTGGATTTGGATCTGAGATCCATGGATATTTGCCGGATGCTTTCCAGTCAAAGCTTCCTCCGTCGATGATCACACCACCGATGGCAGTTCCATGTCCACCGATGAATTTCGTTGCAGAATGTACTACGATATCTGCTCCGTATTCCAGCGGACGAATCAGGAAAGGTGTCGCAAATGTGGAATCCACTACCAGTGGAATATTGTGTGCATGGGCTACTTTTGCAACTGCTTCAATATCAATCAGGTTGGAATTTGGATTTCCCAGTGTCTCGATAAAGATTGCTTTGGTATTTTCCTGAATGGCTGCTTCAAAGGAACCTTCTACTTCCGGATCTACAAACGTTGTGGTAATTCCGGCTGTCAGTGGCAGAGTATGCGCCAGCAGATTGGATGTTCCGCCGTAGATCGTCTTTGCTGCTACGATATGTTCACCGGATTTTGCCAGTGCCTGGAATGTATAGGAAATTGCTGCTGCTCCAGATGCTACAGCCAGTGCTGCACTTCCACCTTCTAGTGCTGCGATACGTTCTTCAAATACGCTCTCGGTCGGGTTCGTCAGTCTTCCATAGATATTTCCTGCATCTCTTAAACCAAATCTGTCCGCTGCATGCTGTGAATTATGGAATACATAAGAAGTTGTTGCGTAAATCGGAACGGCTCTTGCATCGGTGACAGGATCAGCCTGTTCCTGTCCGATATGCAGCTGTTTTGTTTCAAATCCCCAGTTTTTAGAATCGTTAATGTTTGCCATGATTGTTCTCCTCCGTGTTCTCTATATGATATTTCGATGTATGTTTTCGTTTTTTGATGTAATCATAGTAACACAGTAGGTTTATGCTGTCTAATATATGGAAAAAATATCCTGCTATAGTTTCAATCTATAGTCTTAACGTACAACAGGTCTGTTTCCAATGACCGCCTGTACCCCCATCCGTTCCAGACGATGCGCTTCTTCTCCCTCATTCACGGTCCATGCATGGATTTCCAGTCCCCGCATCAATGCTTCCTGCGCATAACGTTCGGTTACAGTGTAATACACCGGATGGAGAAAATCCATATTCAGGCCCTGGGCATATTCCGCCATTCCCACCATCCTGCTTTCTTCCAGCAAGCCACATTTTATGTTCGGTGAAAGCCGCTTAAAACGCAGTGCAGAAAAATGATTAAACGAAGAAATCCAGATCTTTTCCCTTACATCAAATTCATCAATTAAAGCCAGCACTTTTTCTTCTATTCCCCGGTATTCATTCCAGCTGGTCTTCAGTTCTATATTCGTGATCATTTCCGATGGATAGATCTCTTCGAAATACTCCCTTAAAGTAGGAATTCGCTGGACTGCGCACGCACAAGATTCCAGCACCTTCATCTGTTTTAACTCTTCCAGAGTATAGTCCCAGACAAATCCAGGCTCACCGGTTACCCTTTTCAATTCTTCATCATGGATCACGACCAGTTCTCCATCTCTGGATAGCTGTACATCCAGTTCAATTCCATCAAACCCTGCTTCTTTTGCTTTTTCAAATGCCAGGATCGTATTCTCCGGATACTCGTCCGAAAATCCTCTGTGTGCCAGATTCAGAATCATTTCTTTTTCCTCCCATTTTTAATAAGAAATACAGTCCTTCTCAGCGATTTTAAGATAACATTCCTGTCCCTTTTCATATCTTTCTTCGCCCTGGAATAACGTATCTACATTGACTGGTACCCCATTGACATCCACTGTATAACGCAGTACATTGCCATGGGCAATTATTGATTTTATAGTTCCTTTCATGGTATAATTATTCATTTCTGTTCTGTCAGGAGCACAGAACATGACTGCCTCCGGCCGAAATACCAGCATTTCCCGATCCAGCTTCAGCCCGGTCATCTGATGAAACTGGACATCCGTATAGATATTATAATTTCCAATAAAGGACGCTGCAAATCTGGTCTTCGGATGCAGATACATTTCCGCAGGAGGTGCTGACTGTTCGATCTGTCCCTGATACAGCAGATGAATCATATCTGACATCACCATAGCCTCACTCTGATCATGAGTTACAAATACTGCTGTAATATTCAGTTCCTGCTGTATTCTTCGGATCTCGTTCTGCAATGAACGTCTCAGAAGTGCATCAATAGCAGACAAAGGTTCATCCAGAAGCAATACTTTCGGCTCTGTTATGATCGCACGGGCCAGTGCTGCACGCTGCTGCTGTCCACCGGATATCTGTGTCGGATAACGGTCTGCCTGCTGTGAAAGTCCCACGATCTCCAGTATATTTTTTACTTTTTCTCTGATCTCCCCTTCTGACTTCTTTTTCAGTTTCAGCCCAAAAGCAACGTTCTGAACCACCGTCATATTGGGGAACAGACTATACTGCTGGAACACCATCCCGATTTCTCTTTTTCGTGGTTCCAGTTCGGTAATATCCTGACCATCCAGGAAAATTTTTCCGGATGTCACTTCTTCCAGACCGGACAGACAACGTAAAAGTGTACTTTTTCCACATCCGGATGGTCCCAGCAGAGTAACCAGCTGTCCCTTCTCTATGTCTAGATTGATTTGCTTTAATACACTGGTGGTGCCGTATTTTTTTACGATCTGTTTCATTTCTATATATGCCATTTTATTTTTCTCTTTCTTTGTTTTTCAGGTAAAGTGTGACTGCCGTAATCAAACATGTAATCAACATAATAATGACAAATACGGCACTTGCTTTGGTGCTGTCTGACTTCATAGTCTGATACAGATAAATCTGCATATTCTGGAAAGATGTTCCGGTCAGATTGCGCACCAGTACATAATCTCCAAAAATAATACCTGTCGCCAGCAACGCAGACACTATGATAGACGAAAAAATATTCGGTACAATAATTCGAAAGAATGCATACATTCTGGCAGCCCCCAGCATCTCTGCTGCCTCTGTCAGAACTTTTACATTGATAGCACTCATACCATTTTTGATTCCCTGATAAATATATGGCATGATGATGACACTGTAAGCTCCAAAAAGCATCACCAGACGGTTTCCCAGAACACTTCCTGCCCGGATATATGCCGTTAAAATACTGACGGAAAGAATCACTCCCTGAATGGTATACGGAATCATACAGATAATCTGCACATATTTATCCAGAGATGGGAAGTACACCGTTGTCACAAACATTGCCAGCAATATGATACACACGGTTATGCCAATAGGAATGACACAGGCTGCCAGCGTTCTTACGATGCAAAGCAGGAATTCCTTATCCTGTAAAATAATCATATAACTTTCCAGTGAAAACTGTTCCGGTACAATATCGGTCCATTTCTGAAACAGGGAATAGATAATTGTTACCACCAGTGGCAGTAACAGATACATCATAATGAAGATCATGAAAAAAGTAGCTGCCTTCGTCTTTTTCTTCATAAAGGATTCCCTCCTTTCCGAAAATGCCGTGACAAACAGTTGGTCACCAAAATCATCAGACACATCAGTACCATCATCACGACGGACAATGCTCCTCCCAGTCCCGGTCTTGTTTTCACTTCCCCTACATAGCTGCCTGCGATCTGGATCGGAAGCAGAGAGATGTTATTCATCATCAGTGCATAGACTGTTGCATAGGCAGCCAGTGCATTGGCAAACAGTACGCTAAAGGTTCCCAGAATCTCCGGCATCAGTACTGGAATACCTACTTTTCTCCAGAATATTCCTTCTTTTCCACCCAGTAATGCCACTGCCTCTTTCCATTCTTTTCGAATTCCCGCAAATGCCGGAACCAGCAGCAAGGTAGCCAATGGTATCTGGAAATAAATATAGATCATGCTCATACCATCTGAGGTATACAAATCAAAATCCGCCAATGCGGAAATTCCAAGTTTTTGTCCCACATGTACCATAAATCCTGCATTTCCCAGCAATACCATGTAAGCAAAGGCCAGCGGTACACCTGCAAAGTTGGATACCATGTTCAATATGGTCATAAACAGATTAGCAATTTTCCCCTTGCTCTCCGCAATGGCTTTAGCTCCAAGAAAAGCCACCACAATTCCTCCCAGCGAAGAGATCAGAGATATTCGTATACTGTTAAAGACTGCTTTCTGATAAAGCAGTTTTTCCGCAATCGTCTGATAATTTTCCAGGGAGATTCCTGCCCCTGTATCCGACTGAAAGCTGTTCCTAATCACCATAAGCAACGGAACGATTTCATATAAAAGCGCTACCACCAGAAATGGGAGCAACGCCATAAGATAAATGTTCTTCTTTTTGTTCATATTACTGTACCAGTAGTGGAATGATCTCTTCCTGCCATCTTGTCACTACATTTTCGCAAGCTTTTGCATAAGCATCGGTATCTTCCATTGGAATCGCATTGGCATAAGCATCTGGGGTAAAGGATGCTTCCTGTACGTCCTCCGGAATTTCCACATCTGTTCTGGTAGGAATTGCTCCGGCCAGTGCCAGATTGGCCTGTCCATCATCACTGAAAATATATTCTCTGGCCAGTGCAGCTGCATATGGATGTGGTGCATATTTATTGATTACAGAAGCATAACCACTCATGATGGAACCATCTGAAGGAATAGTTGCTTCCATATTGTACTGGCTAATCGCATTCTTATATGGAATTGCTGTAAAGCTCCAGATGACGCCCACCGGTACTTCTCCTGTTTCAAAGTTCTGCTGCAGAATATCCAGTGTATTAATTCGTCCATCTTCTGCCATCTGTGTCCAGAAATCAAATGCCGGATCCAGATTATCCAGATCACCGCCAAATGCATACGCAGATGCTATCACAGCAGCCTGTGCATTTCCTCCATTGATATCTCCGATTGCTACCGTATAGTCTCCATCCTTGAGATCTGCCCAGGATGTTGGTACATTTTCCACTTCATCAGTATTCGTCAGGAATGTGGTTGCACCTGTATAGGCAATCATCCATTTTCCATCTTCTCCTTTGGCCCAGTCCGGAACACTGTCCCAGTAAGAAGTTTTATACCCCTGCACCAGATCCTGCTCCACTGCCTGTGGACCAAATGCCTGTCCTACGTCACCGATATCCTTTGTTCCTTTATCGCCTTCTGTGGCAAACATCTGAAGTTCTTCCGCTGATGACATATCTGCATCTGCATGGCTGATTCCATATTCTTCTTCCAGTGCCTTCCAGCTTAATCCCCAGTTTGCCCATGTATCCGGCATACCTACGGATTCAACAGTGCCTTCTTCTTTTGCTTTTTCCGTAATCTCATCCAGTGATGCTGCATTCAAATCCACTGCATCGTCTGCATAACATACAGAAGCAGATGCCAGAACCGTACTCATCATCAGAAATGCTGCCAGTGTTTTTTTCTTCATGTTTTATTTTCCTCCTCATGTCAGTTCCCTTGTTGGAACTTCTATAAGGGATTTTATGGGTTGTGTGTAAAATCTGCTATCAGGGAAATGAAAAGATTATGTAAAATCTGTGTGTAATAAGAAACGAAAAAACCTGGACAAACTGTCCAGGCTGTGTAGTAGCGGAAGGGAGATTTGAACTCTCGACACCACGGGTATGAACCGTGTGCTCTAGCCAACTGAGCTATTCCGCCATATTTTTGTGATCCATACCGAAAAAATAAGTGGGGCCTACAGGGCTCGAACCTGTGACCCTCTGCTTGTAAGGCAGATGCTCTCCCAGCTGAGCTAAGACCCCACATCGATCGGTTCTCTCGAACACTTCATTAGTATACAATGAATTATGCCATTCGTCAAGCACTTTTTTATATTATTTTGCATTTTTTTTGCCATATGACACTTGAAAAAATCAAGCGCCATATGTATAATCTACTTAGAAGTAATCAAAAGACAGTCGTGAGTCTAGTGATTTTGCTTCGGATGCATGAATAATTTATAGTTACCAGCTATCCTCTACGGTCATAGAGGATAGCTATTTTCGTTTCTGATGATTTTCTATGTATGTCAACACATTAAAAATTACCAACACCAGTGTCAACACTTCCATTGTGTTCATCTCCTTTTCCTCCGTTTTTTATTTCCGAAGAAAATCATCAGATCTATCCCCTGACTTCTGTTCAATTATGTTTTTCATTATATCTCATTTTGTTATTTATAGCAACTTATCATTTAGCATATGTTCAAAAAAATAACCACATACTATTCCATTGCATAGTGGTGTGCTACCCGTCAAGAGAACAATGAAAAATAATAATTTTTTCTCCGTCAGCCTATTAACCGGCTGGCGGTATTTTTATGCTGCTTTCAACGTAAGTTCATGAAAGGCCATCGGTGTCATTATATGCAACTTACGCTGTAGTCGTCGGTTGTTATAGTATTCAATATAGTCTTGGATGCTTTGGATTAATTCTTCTTTTGATGTAAAGCGTTTCCCATAATACATTTCCCGTTTTAAGATTCCCCAAAATCCTTCCATTGGTCCATTGTCAATACAGTGTGCAACTCTGGACATACTTTGTTTCATATGATGTTTCTTCAGCCGACTATAAAATGCCTGACTGGTATATTGGAATCCCCGGTCCGAATGAAAAAGCGGATGCGCATCAGGCTCTGCCGTTACCGCCTGATCAAATGTATCCATAACAAGGGAATTATCATTATGCGCGCTGATTTTATACGAAACAATCCTGCGGTCGCACAGATCAAGAATCGCACTTAAATATATTTTGTGTACTTCTACCCCTATATAATATTTGAACTCTGTTACATCTGTCAGCCATTTTTCATTCGGTTTATCTGCGTGAAACTCCCGATGAAGAAAGTTTTTCGCAATGTGGGAAGGATTCCTGTCTGCTTTCGTACAGCTCTTCGGTTTCCATTTGATAGATGACTGTATTCCGATTTTCCGGCAGATTCTCAGGATCCTCTTATCATTGGCAGGAATCCCATAATTTACAGCCAGTTCATCACGGATACGCCGATAACCCATATCTGGATGCAGCTGATGTATTTTCCTGATAATATCGGCAATCTGTTCATTCCTGATCTCATTGTCACTTTTTGGATGTTTCAGCCATCGGTAATAAGAAGAACGAGTAATTCCAAGGTATCTGCCCATTTGTCTGACCGGATATCCCTTTGATTTGGACAGTTCCCTGATTGCCTGATATTCACATAATTTATGTATTAAAGAAAGCGATCCCTCCTTTCTAATTCCCTTACTTTTTTTAACAGGTCATTCTCCATCTGTAAGTCTTTATTTTTACGTTTCAGCTCTGCGATACGGTCCCGTAATTCTTCTTCTGGAGTGCGGCTTGGCTTAGAGCCGATCCGCCTGCCTCTCCGATCCTCCAAACCGGCACTTCCCATTTTTTCATACCGGTCCACCCAATTTCGGATCTGTTGATAGGAGCAATCATACTTCAAGGCCATTGACCCATAATTCCGGTCATGGTCAAGACAGTCTTTTACAATGCAGATTCGTTCCTTCAGTGTTGTTTTTCTTGCTTTCTTCATAGCGCTACCTCCGGTAAGTTCTTTTAATTCCTTACCTTCATTATACGCCTTGATCCAACTTGAAAGTTGAGGGTGCTGTCGGATTCCGAATCTTACACATATTTCATCTAACGAGCCCTCTCCGGAAAGGTACGCATGAACTGCCTGTAATTTCAATTCTTTTGAGTAGCGTTTATTTGTCTTAGGGGACAGTAAACTTTCTGGTCCGTCTGTCTTATAGATCCTGATCCAATCCTGAACACTCCGCTTATTTACACCGCACATTTTTGCGGCACCTTTTTGGCTAAGTTCTCCGTTCAGGTACTTTTCTACGATTTCTACCTTTTTTACTGCATCAATTTTACTTTTTCTGGACATAAAATACCCCCAAGTAGGTTTTTATATTTTTGTGTTCTACTTGAGGGTATCATATCATTTTGGGTGGCTCTCTGACTGTCTGGACAGAATTATTCAGAAACGGTCTCTGTTTCAGTTTCTGTTTCAGAAGCAACTTCTGTTTCTTCTTCAGTATCAGCTTCTGCATACTGTGCAGCGATTTCGGAGATAGTTCCGTCTTCCAGCATAGTATCGATTGCTTCGTTGATAGTGTCAAGCAGTTCTGTGTTGTCTTTGTTTACTGCGATAGCATATTCTTCAGAAGCGAATGCATCCGGATCTTCTACGATCTTCAGTCCCTCGTTATCATTTACGTAGTTCTGAGCAGTAGCGGAGTCGATTACAACAACATCACATTTGCCATTTACCAGTTCCATGATTGCTTCGGTACCTTTTTTGAATGCTTCATATTTGTAACCCATTTCGTTTACGCAGGTCTCACCTGTGTAACCCTGGATAACACAGATCTTCTTGTCGGCCATATCTTCTGCTTTTTCGATATCAGAATCTTCAGGAACGATCATAACCTGTGTAGCAGTGTAGTATGGTGTAGAGAAGTTTACGGCTTCTTTTCTTTCGTCTGTGATGGTCATACCAGCGATAGTAGCATCGATCTGGCCATTCTGAAGAGCGATCAGAAGAGAATCAAATTCCAGAGACTCCATTTCAACATCCATACCGGTTAATTCACCGATCTTTGCTGCAATAGCCATATCAATACCATCGTATTCACCAAGTACGCCATTAGCGGAAATGTATTCAAATGGTGGGAACTCTGGATTGGTTCCAAACTTGATCATTCCGTCTTCTGCACAGGCGGAAGCTCCTAAAAGCATGGTTGCGGCAGCTGTAGCAGCTACGATTTTAAACATTTTTCTCATAATTTTTCTCCTTTTCTTTTTGAAAAATATATGTGAAATTTCTGAAACAGAAATTAGACATTCTTACAATACTTTGCTAAGAAAATTCTTAGTACGTTCATTCTTTGGATGATTGAATACCTCATCCGGTGTACCGCTCTCCAGAATCTGTCCCTGATCCATGAACAGAACACGGGAAGCAACCTCACGGGCAAATCCCATCTCGTGGGTAACGATCACCATGGTCATACCGGTTTTGGCCAGATCTTTCATAACATCCAGTACTTCACCGACCATCTCAGGATCAAGTGCAGAAGTTGGCTCATCAAAAAGCATAATTTCCGGATTCATGGCCAGCGCTCTGGCGATAGCCACACGCTGCTTTTGCCCACCGGATAACTGTGCCGGGTAAGCATCGGCTTTATCCAGAAGACCTACAGTAGTCAGAAGCTCCTGACCTTTCTTCACGGCCTCTTCTTTGGTCATTTTCTTTAAAAGAACCGGAGCCAGTGTAATATTATCCATAATGCTTAAGTGTGGGAACAGATTAAAATGCTGGAATACCATTCCCATTTTCTGACGGATCAGATTGACATCAACAGATGGTGCATTAATCATCTCATCGTCTACGTAAATTTCACCTTCTGTCACATCTTCCAGAAGATTTAAACAACGCAGGAAAGTACTTTTACCGGAACCGGAAGGTCCGATCACAACTACCACTTCTCCTGCCTCGATATGTTCGTTGATTCCATTTAATACCTTCAGGTCTCCGAACTGCTTGTGTAAGTTCTTTACTTTGATCATGCGTTCGTTACTCCCTTCTAACGTACTTCTGAAGCTCTCAGACGGCTCTCAACACGGTTCAGAACCAGAGTCAGGATCTTGATCAGTACGTAATAAATAATTGCTGTGCCGATAAGAGGCATGAATGCTTCAAATGTGGCACTTTTGATAAAATCTCCGGCTTTCTGGATATCCATCAGTCCGACATAACCAACGATAGCAGTCTCCTTGATCAGAACAATGAACTCATTGCAGAGAGCAGGGAAAATATTTTTTACTGCCTGAGGGATGACGATTCGTGTCATCGTCTGGGAAGCACTAAGTCCCAGAGAACGTCCGGCCTCTGTCTGTCCCTTATCAACAGAAAGAATACCGGCACGGATAATCTCAGATACATAAGCACCGGAGTTGATACCAAAAGCAATTGCAGCAATGATCCACTTGCTTAAGTTTACAGATGCAAAAATAACGAAATAAATGATCATCAGCTGAGTAACTGATGGTGTGCCTCGGATGACATCGGTATAAATACCACCGATCAGCTTTAATAATTTATTGCTGGACAGGTTGCACAGGGCAATCAAAAGACCTATCGCAATACCGATCAGCACAGCTACCAATGATACACGGATTGTTACACCAATACCGTCCAGCAGAAGCATATAACGGTTGTCCTTGATGAAACATCTGGTAAAGGTATCACAGAAGTCAGCTGACCATGTTTGAAACCATTCCATTTTTCTCTTCCTTTCCTATATATAGTGATTTGGCTTATTTATTTTGCCATTATAGCATACAATTACGGCTAAATAAAGCTAATAATTTTGGAAATGTATATTTATAAAATAAATTTGTGAATATTGTATATTCATGCATGCAAATATATAAAGAAGCTGGTTGCGGTATATCAGATAGTTTAGTATAATAAAAATGAACAGTAAAATTCTGGTAAGGAGGTGCATTATGACAGGAATATGGGGGAGTCTGGAAATGAAAAATATTAGAAAATGGATGATGGCAGCATTGCTGATATTCGGTATATGGATTGCTGCAGGAGGCTCTGGAAGTGCGGCAACAGTGGACACCTATACAGTTCGAGTGGAAAAAGGATATCTGGCTCTCCGCACTGCACAGGCCTATGATTACCGCAATGAGATTGGAAAGTTATATACCGGAGATACTGTGGAGGTAGAAGAGTATGGTTCAGGAGATTACTGGTATGTATATTCTTCCAAACTGAATAAGTATGGATATGTGAATAATAACTATCTGTTTTACAGTGGGATCACAGATGACACGGATTATACGGTAAGTGTACAGAGCGGTTATCTGGCGTTGAGAACGGAAAAAGCATATGACTACCGTAATGAGATTGGAAAGCTATATACTGGTGATACGGTAGAAGTGTTAGATGCAAGTGATAGTGGTTACTGGTATGTATATTCCGACAAACTGAATAAGTATGGGTATGTGAATAAGGATTATCTGATTGCACCAGATATCATCAGTGGTGCAAAGTATTATGTAACAGGAACCACTTATTATCTGGCATTGAGAAATGCAAAGGCTTATGATGCAGCCAATGAGATTGGCAGACTGTATAACGGAGATTATGTTTATGTACAGGATACCAGTGACAGCACATACTGGTATGTATATGCTCCACAGTTGAACAAATATGGATATGTGAACAGAAATTATTTAAAATAATAAAAGAAAGAATCCACCGGGAATATAAAATATGAAGAAAAATTATAAAATGATCATTAGTTACGATGGTACTCGATATTATGGATGGGAGCATCAGCCAGACCGGGAAACAATACAGGGAAAACTGGAAAAAGTACTGTTCCGTATGTGCGACGAGAAAGTGCCGATCGCAGAACTGAAGTTAAATGGAGCAGGACGGACGGATGCAGGGGTGCATGCGAGAGCCATGGTGGCCAATATTTTCCTGGATGTGGAAATGACACCGCTAGAGATCCGGGATTATATGAACCGCTATCTGCCGGATGATATTGCAGTGAATGAAGTGCGTGAGGCATCTGAACGTTTTCATGCCAGATACAATGCAGTAGGAAAAACATACCAGTATACCTGCTATGCAGGTGAGGTAAAGACTATTTTTGACCGGAAGTATGTGACCTCACTGGAAAAGATGCCGGATGTGAAAGCAATGCAGGAGGCAGCAGAATATCTGAAGGGAAAACATGATTTTGCCAGCTTCTGCACCAATCCAAAAATGAAAAAGTCTACGGTGCGGATCGTGGATCAGATTGATATCACAATGCGAAAAGGATATATTTATTTTACGTTCCACGGAACCGGATTCCTGCAGAATATGGTCAGAGTGTTGACAGGCACATTACTTGATGTGGGATATGGAAAGATACAGCCGGCAGAGGTGGCTGAGATTATGGAGAAAAAAGACCGTAAGCTGGCCGGACCGACAGCACCGGCTCAGGGACTGACCCTGATAAAAGTAGATTATGACTAAAAGGTATGGCAGAACATGAGAATAGAAGAGGAAAATTATCTGAAGCTGGTGTTGAAAAAAGCAGCAAAAAAGTATGCAGAAACCGTGCAGAAGCTGGGAGACAATGCAAAAGATATGGAGAGCATGAATGACTATTTCTGGGAAAACTATACAGAATTTGACGAGTTTGGTTATGAAATGTTCGATAATAAAATGGCATTGAAGACCAGACTGACCCAGCAGGAAGAATATCAGAGAGATCGGAAACGGTACGAAAAAATGATGGATTCGCCATATTTTGGACGGGTGGACTTTTGCTATGAAGGAGAAGAAGAACCGGAAGTCTATTATGTGGGAGCAGGGAATCTGACCGATGACCATGGACAGAGGGCTTATGTATACGACTGGCGGGCACCGGTGTCCGGATTGTTTTATGATTATGATAAAGGCCAGGCACAGTTTACTGCGCCTATGGGAATCATGCATGGTGAAATTACCAGAAAACGCCAATATAAGATCCAGGAAGGAAAGCTGATGTTCGCTCTGGAGACAGAGATGAATATTGATGATGAAATTTTGCAGCAGGCATTGTCAGAAAATGGAGACAATCGGCTGAAAAGTATTGTCACGACTATACAGAAGGAGCAGAACAGCATCATCAGGGATCTGAAACATCGGATTTTGGTAGTGCAGGGATGTGCAGGCAGTGGCAAGACATCGGTAGCTCTTCATCGAATTGCGTATTTGCTATATCACAACAGAGAATCACTAAATGCAGCCCAGGTGCTGGTGTTGTCGCCGAATAGTATTTTTGGTGATTATATTTCCAGAATTTTGCCAGAACTGGGAGAAGAGAATATCTGTGAGATGACGCTGGATGATTATGCATACCGGGAGCTGAGTTGTTATGGAGAGGCACTGGATAAGTATGATGAACTGGAGGCGGTATTGCATGGTAAGCGGCCTGAAGAGGCAGATTATAAACAGTCCAGGGAATTTGTACAGGAACTGGATCTTTTTTTAATGCAGCAGGAATGGGAAAATGTGGATATTCAGGACTTTCAATATAAGAAGATCGTCTGTCCGGAAGAGAAGATTTCAAAGTTCTTTTATGAGACCTGCTGTGACGTGCCGATGCTGGCACGCATGGAGAAAATCGCAGAATATCTGATTGATGAGCAGGAGACTTTGCAGAACCGGGATATGGAAGACGAAGAAAAAGATAAACTCTTGGAAAAGATGAACCGGATGTATGTGACCAGGGATCCACTGGAGCTGTATAACAGATTTCTGGTGGAAAGTGGACGGGAAGAACAGCTGATCCATGGCCAGGAGATTCCATATGAAGATGTGTACCCACTTCTTTATCTGAAGTATACAATGGATGAGCTGCCAAAAAGACGGCGGGTAAAACATGTAGTAATTGATGAGATGCAGGATTATTCCTACATTCAGTATCGGATTCTTCAGAAAATGTTTGACTGTCCGATGACCATTCTGGGTGACTGCAAGCAGACGATGGGAGAAAAACAGACCAATGTGATGAAGTTCCTGCCGGAGATTTATGGAAAAGAGATGTTCTATATTGATATGAAGAAGTCTTATCGTTCCACCTGCGAGATTATGGAGTTTGCAGAGCAGATTCTGAACAAAGACAGTGATACGGAGTATGTGGACCGTCATTGTGAGAGACCACATATAGCACAAGTGAAATCAGAAGAACAGATGGCAGAGTGCATGACAGAGGATTTGAGAGCAGGAAAAGTATATCGTACGCAGGGTGTGTTGTGTCTGACACAGGAGGAAGCTGACCGGTTCTATAGAATGCTTGAAAAATCAGGGATAGAAGCAGATCTTCTTACGAAAGACAGTATGAAGTTTCATACGGGAATTTCGGTGATGCCATTTTATCTGGCCAAAGGACTGGAATTTGATGCAGTCTATGTACCAAATGTACAGCAATATCAGTCCCCACTGGAAAAACAGGCACTTTATATCAATGCCACCAGGGCACTACATCAGTTAAAACTATATGAAATATAGAAAAGTGGAAAACGGGCTGCATATGTGTAGTCCGTTTTCCTCATAATTGTATCAAATTTTCGTGCTATGATGCACATGGATAAAAAGGGAGAAAAGTAACGTGAAAAAAATAGAAATTCTTATCGTAGAGGATGAACCAAAGCTGGCTCAGACTCTGACAGATTTTCTCAGGATTCAGAATTATGAAGTACTCCATGCCATAGCTGGCGGAAAGGCACTGGATATTTTCAGAGAAAATAAGAAGAAAATCGATCTGGTGCTGCTGGATCTGATGCTTCCGGATATTTCTGGTTATACAGTCCTGAAGGAGATCAGAAAGCTGTCAGAAGTGCCAGTAATTATCTTATCAGCCAGATCGGCAGTCGTGGATCAGATGAGCGGATTCGAAAAAGGGGCAGATGATTATATTACGAAACCATTTACCCTTGGGCTGGTAAAACTTCATATTGAAGCAGTACTGAAAAGAGCAGGAAAGATGCGCAGTATGCTGGAATACAAAGAACTCCGGGCAGATCTCTCCGGGCAGCTGGTATATTGCAGAGATCAGTTGATGGAGACGACCAGAAAAGAGTTTGATCTGTTGGTATATTTTATGGAACATGTGGGAATTGTGCTTCCGCGAAATATGATTTTGGATGCAGTCTGGGAGTATGACTATACTGGCGATGTGCGAACGATTGACACACTGGTAAAACAACTTCGAAAAAAGCTGGGCGAGCAATGCAACTATATTCGTACCGTCTATGGTATAGGATATATTTTCGGGGAGGATCCACATGAAACTGATGGAAAAATGTAAAACATGGAACAAAATCTGGTATCTGATTGCAGCGCTGGTGCTGATGATCTGCCTGTATGCTGTGGGATGCTACCCACTTTATACCGAACAAAAGACCAGAACCATGAAGCGACTGTACCGGGAAATGAAGGAAATGGATTTAAATGATCTGGATGATGATGATCTGGAAACACTGAATGAGTTTCAGAAAGAAAAATTTGAAGTCATGATTGTCAATGAGAAGCTGGATCAGATCTATACCTCCAAAAGTGCAGTGCCCAAAGACTATATTAATAAACAATTTGGAACCCGACTGGACAAGTATACAGAAAAGGCTCCGGTCGAGAGAAGAGATCTGGAATTGCGTCAGGTATTGATTTTGCGGGGAAAAGTCATCCAGAGAGATCAGATATTTTATGTTTATGTGAAAAAAGATGTACAGTCAGGGCTGGATATCATTCAGGGAACGGTAACCTATTTTTCGATTGCATTAATGCTGATTGTGGCTGGCTGGTATCTATGCATGAAAAAAGAAGAGAAGAGCAGAAAGAAACAGTCCAGGCAGTCAGAGTATCAGTTGCTGGAAAGTCAGAGAGAGTTTATGGCGAATATATCTCATGAACTGAAGACACCACTGGCCGTGGTATCCAGTCAGGTGGAGATGCTTGAGATTGCAGAAGACAAAATAGATCGTCCATATTATTACGCATCCATTCGGGAAGAACTGGATAAGATGTCTAAGATGGTAGGAGAACTGCTGGATTTCTCCATGCTGGATAATCAGCTCAGCGTCATGGAACGAAGCCGGGTAAATGTATCAGAGATGCTGGAATATCTGATGCTCAGATATGATGCCTTGTTTCAAAAGAATGGGATTAAGGTGGAGCAGAAGTTTGTAAAAGATGGATATGTGTATGGCAATCGAATGTATCTGGAACGAGCTGTGAACAATTATCTGATGAATGCATTTCAGCATACACAACAGGGAAAAGGAATCGCTGTTACGCTAAAGAGAGAAAGGCAGTTCCTGAGGCTGGAAGTCTATAATGACGGAGAAACGATACCGGAAGAACGCATGGATCATATCTGGGACAGTTTCTATACGTCATCCAGAAAGAAAAAGCCATCGGCACAGGATGTCGGGAATATTGGACTTGGACTGTTTGTGGTTCGCAAGATTGTGGAGAACCATGAGGGCAGTTGTGGCGTGGAAAATAAAGAATGCGGAGTTACATTCTGGATGGAACTTCCAGAAAGGAAAGAACCGTAGTTGAAGCAGGAAAGGAGAAAAAGGATGAGAAAGAAAAATGGAATACAGATAGCAGGAATTCTGCTGGCAGCAGCGTTACTGACCGGCTGTGGAGCACAGACGACAGAGCAGAGTACAGAAGGAACATCGAGCGCACCGACTGAGATCCAGCCGACAGAGCTGCAGAGTGCAGAAAGCCAGGCAGAAGAAGCGGCAACAGATACAGCAGGTGATAGTGCGACTGAGACAGTGTCCGTAGCAGGATGGAAGATTACGGTAGAAGATGTGCAGAAAAATACATCGCTGGAAAATGTCAGTGTAGAACTTGGATATACCGGGGTGGAAACCAGTGACTATCAGAAAGAGGCGGATGCAGGAAAAACATTTTGCCTGATCAAGCTGCTGGTTGAGAAGGATGGAAGCAAAGAAACCATCGAGTGGGATAAGCTGAAGCTGACAGATGGCAGCGGAACGGAATATACCAGAATGTCGGATGAATTCCTGACAGACCTTGGTATGACACGCATGACAGGGAATACACTGAATTTCGGATCTAATGAAGGCTGGATTGCGTTCGAAATTGATGAAAATGCAGAAAATCTGGAACTGTGCTATCCGTTTGAGGCGGAAAGCTATCAGCAGGCGTTATAAGTAATCTGGAGTCTTTTGATATCAAAAAAGAAAAGCAGGAGGACGGGATGAGAAAAGGCAGAGTTATGAGGGCGGCAGCCATACTTGGAATCATGCTTGCAGCAGGAAGTGCAGCAGAAACGAAAGCTACAGAATCAAGAATGGTTCTGGCTGAAGAAGAGGAATCAGAAACAGAAAGTGAAATGTCTGCAGATGATGCTCTGATCGAGAAACAAAATGGTGTAGATGAAGCCCTGCAACAGGAACTGGAAAATGGATATACACTGGAGGATGCACTGATTGTGGTTAATCCCTACGGAACGGCACCGTTAAGTGCCATGGCTGTTTTTTCCACAGAAGAGGCGCTGGGGGGAACAGTGACTGTAAAAGGAAAATCACAGGAAAATGATGTTATCGGAACCTTTGAAGCGGAAACAGATCATATGGTGCCGATCTATGGGCTATACAGCGGTCAGGCAACAGAAGTAGTGATTACCCTGGATGATGGAACAACAACTACATTTTCTGTGGAAACGGAACCAGTCAATGTGGATCTTGGAACCATTCAGGCAGACATGATAGATGAGAGCAGTTATGACTATTCTGAGCTGACTTTTGTATGTTCTGTTATGGGGGCACTGTATGCACTGGATGGTGCCGGAGATATGCGCTTCTATACCAATATGGGAGGTGCCTTGGGCGTACATCTGTTGCGTAACGGGCATTTGTGTATTCCGTCATCGGAAGTGCTGCATCCTACCTATTATAAAGATGGATTGCTGGAAATTGATCTTATGGGTAAAATTTATCAGAAGTATGATGTTCCGGGTGGACAACACCATGATTTTGTAGAATTGCCAAATGGTAATCTGCTGATTGCTTCGGATCGGGAAGATTTTTCCACAGTGGAAGATTACGTGGTGGAGATTAACCGGAAGAGTGGCAAGGTGGTATGGGAGCTGGATATGAAGGATCTCATCAGTGAGGAAGATGGACAGTCAGCATCTATGGATAGCGATGGCAGCGAGGAAACAGACTGGTTTCATAATAATGGTCTGTGGTATGATGCGGAACATGATCTGGTATTGCTTTCAGCCAGACATAAAGATGCGATCGTGGCAGTGAAAAAAGAAGAAAAGGAACTGGCCTGGATACTGGGCGATCCAACAGGATGGGAGAATGTGGATGCGTCCTGTTTCTTCACGCCACAGGGAGAGACGTTTGAATGGTTCTATGCACAGCATAATGTGTCCTTGTTGGATAATGGAGATATCTGTTTGTTTGACAATGGAACGGCGAAGGTGAAACGGGCAGACAAAGAAAAAAGAGTCAGTGGGGATGAGGTATATTCCAGAGCAGTCATTTATCGTATTGATACGGAAAACATGACAGTATCACAGGTATTTCAGTACGGGAAAGAACGGGGAGCAGACTGGTATTCGGACTGGATCTCCGGAGTAGAATCATTGGACGGAACTTGGGAGCATCTCTGGATCACGGCTGGTTCTCATCTGCATAATGAAGCAGAAAACAGAAGTGATTATTATCCAAAGGATATGTTTGAAGAAGGACTGACAAAAACTACCCATATTGATCAGGTGGATAATGGCAAGCTGACTTATGAACTGACCATATCCGGAAATTCCTATGATGTGCTGACATATCGCTCATTTCGGATGCCACTGTACAGTGAGTACAGAGGAAAAAACACATACGGATATTATGGGCAGAAGGTGACCGTGTCTGGAGATTTGAAGAACCGGGCAGCTGTTCTGGAAAATGATGCAGCGTCTGCACAGATTGAGACTACAATACCAGTGGAACAGACAAGAGTAGCCACATCTTATGCCATCGATCAACAGCTTCAGGCGGAACAGGAGAATGGATATAGCTGGGAAGAACCGATGACAATTGTGAACCCGTATCAGATTGCACCGCTGACAGCTGTTATTTTATTTGATACGCCGGAAGCGTGTGCTGTGCGTTTTACGGTAAAGGGAAAAACGGAAGCAGCAGATATTACTGGAGAAGTAGAAGCAGCTGTGTCTCATCGAGTGCCGGTGATTGGTCTGTATCCAGGAATAGAAAATACAGTAGTACTGGAGCTTCTGGATGCAGATGGAAATGCAACAGACAGTCAGGAAGTGAAGATCAGCACAGAAGTACTGCCAGATCAGCTGACGGATAGCATTTATCCGGTAAAGACAAGTGGGATATCGGCTTATGAACTGACCATGGTATACGGTCAGCGGACACATTTGCCATTTGCTTATGACTGCATGGGTGATATCCGATGGTATATGAATATTGAAACTGCGAACTATGGACTTTATTTATTATCCAATAACAGGATGATCTGGCAGGATACAGCAGCCTATGTACCGAATATGGAGAAGCCGCAGTCAACCAATCTATATGAGATGGATTATCTGGGCCGGGCTTATACCATGTATTATCTGGCAGGCGGAAGCCATCATGAGGTGATCGAAAAGGAGCCGGGAGGAAATCTTCTGGTGCTCACCAGTTCTCTGCAATCACATTATGAGAATGTGATACAGGAGATTGACCGACAGACAGGAAAAGTGGTGAATGAACTGGTACTGGAGGATCTTCTGGACTGTGAATATGTGGACAGGGCAGACTGGGTGCATGTCAATACAGTATCCTATCAGCCGGAAAGCGATACGATTCTGATCAGCGCCCGTAATCTTGAATCCGTGATCAAGCTGAACTGGAATACAAAAGAGATTCAGTGGATTCTCTGCGATCCAAGATTCTGGGAGGGCACGGAATATGAATCCTATGTGCTTCAGCCAGAGGGGGAATTTGTCTATCATTTTCAGCAGCATACGGCATATGAGATGGAAGAAGATATGGACGGCAATCCAGATACCATAGAGATCAGCATGTATGATAACCACTATGTAAAAGAGCGAAAAAGCAAGCTGGATTATTATGATAATGATGATGCATCTTATCTGCTGGTATATTCAGTGGATGAGGCAGCAGGTACCGTGCGTCAGATTAAGAAAATTCCGACGATTTACTCAAAAATCACATCATCTATGATATATGATTCAGAAAGTGGACATGTATTTGGTATGTGTGGATGGGTACCGCGTGCAGAAGACAAGAGAAAAGGCATGACCTACGAATTTGACTATGATACAGAAGAGATTCTGAATCAGTTCAGTATCAAGACTACCTTTTACAGAGCCTGTGAGATGCAGATCGACTACAATGATCTGGCCGCGTCGATGAAACTGGAAGAAAATACCATCCGTGGAGAACTGATCCAGCCGGTAAAAGTGACAGATCCGGAAAATGTGACTGCACCACAGGCTGTGATCAGCCAGGAAAACGTGACATTACATTTGACGGGAAGTGTACTCTATGTGGGAACACTTGATCACCAGGTTTCACAGATTGTATTCCGGGGAGCAGAACATACTTATGTGTACGATACCACACAGATTGTGCTTCGTGTTGCGGATTATCTGCAACATTATGAACATCTGCCAGTTCCATTGCAGAATCTGGAACCAGATGAATACAACATTTATGTAATGTATCAGGATCGCTGGTGTGATACCGGACAGAACTTTACAAAAATATAAAATGACACCCTCAGGCAGGAATAGCTATTCCTGCCTGAGGGTATTGTTGTATTCTGATCTGGCATATCAGGAATGGAAAACAGCGAAAATTACGAAGTCTGTTTGCAAAATCAGATTATATGGAAGAGTAGAATTTAACTTTGTAAATGACAAAGATATAAAAAGAATGGGAATTTTGTAAAAAAATGAAAAAAACTGTTGACAAATGCTGGTACGGATGATAATATAATGAAGCTGTCTGAGAGAGACAGCAAGAAACACAAAGCTTCAATCGAAAGATTGAAAAATAAATAAA
>NZ_JAOQKE010000018.1:0-64483 GCF_025567005.1 Muricoprocola aceti | reverse complement strand
CCGAGTTTAGCTACACGGCTCACTGGCGATTACCGTGACCGGACTTACACCGGCAAGTGTGGTCCAGCTTCGCTGGACACACCACATAGAAAAAGAACCCTGCTACAGGATTCTCTTTCTGTTTTTATTATTTTACGGTTCTGTTTTCCGGTACATAGTTCTCATATTTTGGAACTTTATGTGTCTCACTGGCCCATACTGCTTCTGCTTCCGGTTTCCAGGTATCTGCATATGCCTTACATTTTTCACACAGATGCTCTACGCTCTCTGGTGACTCCAGATTTGTTCCATGTGCTCCTGTCTCATGTACCATCTTCTGCAGCAGCTCTGGATTCTCCAGCATCGGGCACGGTCTTAAATGATTGCGGTTAAACGGCTGTCCCTTATGGTAAGCCATGAACAATGGGCTCTGCAGAATCTCCAGAATAGAAGCATCATGAATATTCGCATTAGAAAAATGAATGAATACACATGGTTCTGCATCTCCGGCTGAATTGATGTGGAAGTAGTTTCTTCCTCCGGCAATACAGCCTCCTACGTATTCTCCATCGTTCTGGAAGTCCATTGGATAAAACTCAATATCTGATTCCATAGAACGTACATAACGAATACGATCAATCATGTACTTTCTCTGTTCCACTGTCGGCATCAGTTCCGGTACCGCATTATTTCCAACTGGCATATAATGGAAATAGAATCCAAAACGGGCACCTTTTTCTGAAATCATCTTAAAGAATTCATCACTGGTGACAGCTTCGATATTATTTCTGGTGTAACAGATAGAGGTACCAAAGATGATGCCATATTTCTTCAGAAGATCCATAGCATTCATAACTGCGGCATAATGACCTTCTCCTCTTCTGGCATCATTGGTCTCCGGTGTACCTTCAATAGACAGCATAAAGGTAATATTACCAAGTCTGACTACTTCCTGACACATCTCCTCATTGATCAGTGTGGAATTGGTATACAGAGCAAAATATGCATCGTGATGCTTTTCTGCCAGACGGAAAATATCCTTCATACGAACGGTCGGTTCCCCACCGGTCAGCATATACAGATACGTGCCCAGTTCTTTTCCTTCTGTCACGATCTTATCCATATCTTCAAAGCTCAGACTGTATTTATGTCCATAGGTACCTGACCAGCATCCCTGACAGTGCATATTGCATGCGCTGGTTGGATCAAACAAGATCAGCCATGGAATATTACAGTTGTAAATCTCACGATTCTTACGAATAGTCTTTGTTCCGCGAATAAATGCCTCAAATCCCAGATTCATCAATGTCACTTTTGCGACATGTTTATCTGTCTCATCCAGAATCCTGTTGATATAACGCATCCATTTGTTCTCCGGATCTTTCATTGCATTTAATACTTTCTCATATGCTTCGTCTGTAAAGTTATTGCCCCAGAACTGTTTAATAATATCCAGGATCTCTTTATAAGCCTTCTCCCGATCCTTATCAAATTTGTTCAACATAACATCAACAATTGCTCCGACTGCCTTTCTCTGAATGGCATGTGATGCTTTATCCAATGCAGTGTTCATAATCAATTCCCTTCCATTCCATTCTTTTTGTAATACATATGTATCATATTTCATTATTGGGGATTATATCACCAAAAAAAATATGTTACAATAGTTTTTGAAAAACAAAACAAAGGAGTCAAAAATGTACCATATTAAATCTGATAAACGTTCCCAGACTTCTGCAAAGCTAATCTGTGATGCCATGCTGCGCTGTCTTGACGAGAAACCTTTTTCTGAGATCACCATCGTAGATCTGCAAAAAGAATCTACTGTAGGACGTTCTACTTTTTATCGTCTGTTCGACCGTACGGAAGACGTTCTGGAATATCTGTATGAGCAGCGTATCCAGGAAATCTACAATGGATATCATCTGCTATCCGAAGACAAACGACCGTCTTTCACACTTTATATCCTGAATGATCTATATGCCAATTCCTCTGTTCTGGAGGTACTGATCAGAAACAACCTGATCCGGCCCATGCAAAAGGTTCATAATAAATATATTCCTGTCTATATTCGGGAAGAATTGGGAAATGACAACTTTCTCTCCATCACGGAGGATTATGCCTGCAGTCTGTTCAGTTCTCTGGTGGCCGGCATCATCTCTGTCTGGATTCACCATGACAAACGGGAAACTCCAACGGAACTGTATCATCTGCTGCGTACCTATCTGCATACTCTGGCACGGATCAGCTAAGCACCTCCAGTCCAGCCTGCCGGGCAATGGTCTCCAGCAGGTCTCCCTGAAGATAATAGGTGGTCTCAAAATGCAGATAAGACATAGATACTTTATCCCACAAGATTAAGATCTTGGCTGGAAATTCCTCATCCGCATCCCAGAACTGAAAAAGTACTGAAAAATATGGCACCACCGGCATCTCCATGGTCAGGTCTGCTCCGGCCAGTCTCGGCTTCTGGATTCCCCCCAGGCTAAGGCAGGCCTGTCTGATCTCTTCCACTCTTCCAGAGAAAACTTTTTCATATTTATGGGCAAATACTTCTGCGGAAGGGCTGCTTCCGGCTGCCGCAAATCCTGCCACCGGCTGCCACTGCCCGGTAAACAATGGCAATGATTTCTCACCAGAATAGCAGAGAAGGTCGTAAATCGTCATGACAATCGTATACTCTTTGCACAGTCTCCATTCCCGCTGATCTTCATATTCAATTGCCCCATCTGCCCGCCTGATCCGATATTTTGTTCCAATATAGTTCAGATACAGATATTCTTTATCATACTCCAAACCATATTTTTCTGTCAGCATATTCTGATCATATTTCAAAAAATATTCTCTCCCTGTATACACCTGTTTTTCGTAATTAGATTCCACTATATTCGCTCCGTTCTTTTTTTAATTATCGTAACTGTTCAGTACCAATGTCAATTGGTTCTGAATAGCTACAAATTATCCATATTAATGAAAAGGGCGAAATCGTATTGACTTCACCCAATTTTTTTACAAATACTTTATTTTACCAATATTTTTCCATATATTCGTTTGCTTCTTCTGACAGCCCGAATTCTTTCATGATATTCTTTACTGTCGCCTCTTTACTGATATGGAATGTCTTGCAGGTTCGTATATTTGCCAAAATTCCTTGCTGCATTCCCTTCTGGATTCCCTGCTGTTCTAATTCTTCCAAAGCACTGCACATATTAACCTGCCCTCCTGTTCTTTATTTTAACTATACCATAACCTTTCTTTCATTTCTATGAAAAGAAAATAAAATCTTTCTTAGAGAAATGAATTTTATCAGGTATGAAGGAAAAGGATATCAGCCAATCATAAAATATAAAAAAGTCCTACAAGCCGTTGTTTATGCGGAGTGTAGGACTTTTATGTTGATTTAGCTGTCAAAGACAGGATTATGAAATTTACAAGAACTTGACGTTTCTATTTATTTACGTTACAGTAAAGCAGAAGTTATTTTTACAGGAGATCAATCATTATGAATTTTTCAAACGCAGAAGAAACAATAAAAGAACTATGTCATAAGCTTTATTCCATTGACAGCCCTACCGGATTTACTGACCGTATTTCTGACTGGCTGATCCACTATACCAGAGAACTTGGCTATGACTCCTATCGCAATCGTCTTGGCAATGTCATCGTTCCGGTTCCGGGAAAAGACCGTGCACACAGTGTAGCCTTAAGTGCTCATGTAGATACCCTTGGACTGATGGTTCGTTCCATCACCAGCGAAGGATATCTGATGTTTACCACAATTGGCGGTCCGGTGCTTCCTTCTCTCGATGGCGAATACTGCCGGATCTACTCTCGCTCCGGAAAAGTATTTACCGGAACAGTACTGTCGCTTTCTCCTGCAGTTCATGTCTTTGATGATGCCAATACCCGCCCAAGAGATGAAAAAAATATGGCGATACGTCTGGATGAAGAAGTGCATTCCAAAGAAGATGTGCTGGCTCTTGGGATCCAGACCGGTGACTTTATCTGTTATGATCCGAAAACCATATTTACAGAAAGCGGCTTCCTGAAATCTCGTTTTATCGATGATAAGGCATGTGCCGCTCTGGAACTGACTTTACTTGCATTGATGAGAGAGCAGTCTCTGACACCTGCTCATACCACGTATATTTGTTTTTCTACCCATGAAGAAATCGGCTATGGCGGAGCTACCCTTCCGGATGCTCTGGATGAACTTCTGGTGGTAGATATGGGATGTATCGGAGATGATCTGAACTGTACCGAACAGCAGGTGAGTATCTGTGCAAAAGACAATCTTGGACCGTATGATTACGAAATGACTTCCAGGCTGATTGATCTGTCTGCTGAACATGGCATTGATTATGCTGTAGACATTTATCCGCACTACGGTTCCGATGCCGGTCCAATGTGGCGATCTGGTAAGGATACCAAAGCTGCCCTGATCGGTCCTGGGGTCCATGCTTCTCATGGAATGGAACGGACGCATCTGTCCGGAATGATGGCTGCACTGAAGTTGATGAGTGTATATCTTGGAATCTAAGTTGTAATCATAAAAATCACATGCGCTGAAGTCAGAAATGATTTCAACCATGTGATTTTGTTTTATTTGCGTTATTTATACCAGAATATTTTCCCAGTTCTGTCCTACTTCTTTTTCAGACAGTCCGTCTTCCCTCATACAGCGAAATATCGTCTTCCAGTAATGAAAAGAAATCTCTTTACAGATTTCTTTGCAGTCCTGTTTCTGACAGGCATCCACGATCCTTTTATGGGATGGATACTGCTTCTGTGCCACCTTCGCCATATCTCCCTCATTGGGATATCCGCCAAGAATCGTTACATAATCCAGTTCTTCCCACATTTTCTGCAAAGTATCAAAACCTGCCATCTTCACCAGTTCTTTGTGAAATTCATTATCAAGAGCAATACAATTTTCTGTATCCTCCGGTGTCAGATTCTGCATTTTGTTCAAAACCTGTTCCAGCCTTTTTATTGTTGCTTCCGGGATTTTTCCGTTTACTACCTTCACTGACAGAACTTCATAGCTGGTACGCATAAAATAAAGTTCATACAGCTCTTTTACTGTCACTTTTCTTACTGAACATCCGACATTTCTGGAATAACGAACAATACCTTCATTTTCCAGCTCCCGGAGTGCCTCCCGGATCGGTCCCCGGCTTACACCGAATTCCGCTGCCAGTTCCTGTTCCACAATCCGGTCTCCCGGCTGATACTCATTTTTTCGTATCTTTGTCCGGATTGCTTCTGATACGCGCTCTCTTAACGTCTGATAAGTAATTTTTCCCATAATTTTCCTCATTTACAAAAAGTCCGGATGAACTTTTTGTCTGATCATCCGGACTTTTTTATCTCATATCTTATTCAGCGTGTGTATAACCGAAGAAGAAGTATCCAAGTGGTGTGTAGGACATACCCTTGATTCCGTCAGCCAGCATGTATTTCTGTGTATAGAAGTACAGTGGGCAAACGCCATAATCCTGTCCCATCAGCAGATCTTCTGCCTGGTGCATCAGATCCATACGTTCTGTCTGATCGAAAGTTCCTCTGATCTGGTCAAGCAGTGCATCGTAATCAGCGTTGCTGTATTTTGCATCGTTGTTTCCGCCGCCTGTTTCGAACATATCAAGGAATGTCATAGGATCGTTGTAGTCTGCAATCCATCCGTTACGTGCGATGGAGTAATCTCCATTCTTACGTGTCTCTACGAATGCAGCCCATTCCTGGTTGTTCAGAGTAACGGTTACACCAAGTACATCTTCCCACATATACTGCAGAGCTTCTGCAACTGCTTTGTGAGCATCACTTGTATTGTACAGATATTCTACTACAGGGAATCCTTCTCCATCTGGATATCCAGCTTCTGCCAGCAGTTCTTTTGCTTTTTCGCAGTTTGCTTCGTAATCAGCATCTGTTGGTCCATAATAGTCTCCACCAACAGTACGGAAGTCATCACCTGTTGCACCTTCTGCGTCATATACACCGTAAGGTACATATCCGCCCGCTTCAATCTGACCCTGCTGTGTAACCTTTTCTACGATATAAGTACGGTCTACAGCCAGTGTGAACGCTTCTCTGACGCGAGGATCGTTGAATGGTTCCTGTTCATTGTTGAAGCATACATAGTAAGTTCCGATGTAGTCCAGGATCTTCAGATCGCCGGATGCTACCAGGCTGGTGATTTCTGCCTGAGGAACATCTTCGATGAAATCCAGTTCTCCAGAATTGAATCCAGATAACATAGCGTTCTGGTCATCCATTAACTTGAAAGTAATGGTATCTGGTCCCAGATTGTCAACATCATAATATTTATCGTTCTTAGCAACTACGATTTCAGAGTTGTGTGTCCATTCGGTCATCTTGTATGCACCGTTGGTTACATAACTGTCTACATCAAATGTCCACTGATCACCTTTTTCTTCGATGATATCTTCACGTACCGGAAGCAGTGCCGGGAATGCGCAAAGCTCTTCAAAGTAAGTAAGGTCTGTGGAAAGAGTTACCTTAAATGTCTTATCATCCACTGCTTCTACACCAAGTTCGGATGGATCTTTTTCACCGTCAATGATTGCCGGTGCATTTACGACAGATTCGATCATGTAGCTGTAATCAGCTGCTGTAGCAGGATCAACCAGTCTTCTCCATCCATAAACAAAGTCATTGGCTGTTACAGGCTCTCCATCTGACCAGTAAATGTCATCACGGAGGTGGAAGGTATAGCTTACAGTACCATCTTCATTTTCTTCTCTGTCATAGCTTTCTGCCTGTCCATAGGTAATTCTGGATGAATCACATGTTCCGTCAGAACCTTCCTGTTCTTCTCCTGTGGTTTCCCATTTCATCAGACCTTCAAACAGGTGCTGCAACATGGTACCTCCATCCAATGTGGTATTCATCTGTGGATCCATGGTCTGTGGTTCAGAAGCAAGGTTTACTGTAAGATTAAAGTCTTCAGCATTTGCTGCAAAACCGAACATGGAAGCTGCGATCGCTGTTGTAGCTACGAATGGCAACAGTTTTCTCATTTTCATAGTCTCTTCCTCCATTTTCTTTTATGAAATATGATATATGATTGATAAACAGCCCTTTGCTGTATTATCCAAGCATGTGGCATGCAGCCCAATGCTCTGGTGCATGCTCTTTGAATTCCGGCACCTCTTTGCGGCACTTATCTGTCGCATACGGACATCTGGTATGGAACTTACATCCTGTTGGAGGATTCATCGGAGAAGGAATATCTCCCTCCAGCATGATACGCTGTCTGGTTCTGCTCAGTTCCGGATCCGGTACCGGTACTGCTGACAGCAGTGTCTTGGTATATGGGTGAATTGGATTGCGGTTCAGCTCATAGCTCTCGGCAAGCTCCATCATATTTCCCAGATACATAACACCGATACGGTTGGAAATATGACGTACAACAGAAAGGTCATGGGCAATGAACAGATAGGTCAGTCCCATCTCCTCCTGCATATCTTCCAGCATATTTACCACCTGTGACTGAATCGACACGTCCAATGCGGAAATCGGCTCATCGCAGACAATGAATTCCGGATTTACCGCCAGCGCTCTGGCGATACCTACACGCTGCTGCTGACCACCGGAAAATTCATGTGGATAACGGTTGGCATGCTCTGTATTTAATCCGACTTTTCCCAGCAGTTCCTTGATCCGGTCACTGCGGTCAGTCTTGGAAGTATAAAGCCTGTGAATATCCAGTGCCTCTCCAATAATCTCCCCAACGGTCATTCGAGGATCCAGACTTGCAGAAGGATCCTGGAAGATGATCTGCATCTTCCGGCGGTATGGAAGCATATTCACCTGCTTCGCCTTCGGTACCCTGATCTGTTTCAGACTTCCATCTGCTTCTGTTACCCATGGATTCTGTCCTTCAAAAATCGTCTTTCCATCATAGACAATCTTTCCGGATGTCGGATCATGAAGCTGTAAAATCGTACGTCCCAGTGTTGTCTTTCCACATCCGGACTCACCTACCAGTCCCAGTGTCTCTCCTCTTCGGATAAACAGGGAAATATCTTCCACTGCACGAACTCCCGGTCCTTTTAATCCCTTTACCGGAAAGTACTTTTTCAGATGATCTACGGAAACGAGGATATCGTTCTGATTACTCATTTTCTTTTCCCTCCGTTCCTTCTTTTTTCTGTGCCTCTTTCTGTGTATTGATGGCGTCCTGCACTCTCAGCCAGCATGCAGCACGGTGATTGTCTCCCAGTTCTACATATGGAGGCATCTTTTGCAGACACACCTTCATAGCATGTTCACAACGTGGTGCAAACGGACATCCTTCCGGCGGATTCAGCATATCGACCGGTGTACCCTCAATCGGAATCAGACGCTCGTAGCTTTCTGCATCCACACGAGGCATAGACCGGAGCAGTCCCATGGTATATGGATGTCCTGGCTGGTAGAAAATATCATCTACCGGTCCCTGCTCTACCATCTTACCGGCATACATAACCGATACTTTATCACATACTTCTGCTACCACACCGAGGTTATGGGTGATAAAGATAATACCCATGTGATTCTTTTTCTGAAGTTCTTTCATCAGTTCCAGAATCTGTGCCTGAATCGTTACATCCAGCGCTGTGGTCGGTTCATCTGCAATCAGAAGCTTTGGATGACAGATCAGTCCCATAGCGATCATCACACGCTGTCTCATACCACCGGAAAGTTCATGCGGATACTGCTTCATACGCTTTTCTACATTATTAATACCAACCTGCTCCAGCATCTCCATAGCACGCTTATCTGCTTCTTCTTTGGAAATGCTCTTATCATGGGCACAAAGTGCTTCTGTCAGCTGGTTGCCAATCGTGTATACCGGATTCAGACAGGTCATTGGATTCTGGAAAATCATAGCCACCTGACTTCCCCGGTAATCGATCATCTCGGAAGGGGACTTTGCCAGCATATCTTCCCCTTCCAGTGTAATGGAGCCCTCCATTACTTTACCAGGGGACTGCAGAAGTCCGATAATGGAATACGCCTCTACGGACTTTCCTGATCCTGACTCTCCTACAATACCCATTACTTCATCATAATCTACATCATAGCTGATGCCGTTCACTGCTTTTACTTCTCCTGCCGGTGTAAAGAAGGAGACATGCAGATTTTTTACTTCTAATAATTTCTGTTTCTTATTATTATCTTCGCTCATGGTGTCTCCTCTCTTACTTCTTCAATCTTGGATCCAGTGCATCACGAAGTCCGTCACCGAACAGGTTCAGTGAAAGAATCATCAGACTCAGGATCACAGCCGGAATAAACAGTCTGTATGGATAAGTATTCAGTCCACTTAATGCTTCTGAACACATGGATCCCAGGCTGGTCAGTGGTGCAGATACACCTACACCTACGAAAGAAAGGAATGACTCCAGGAAGATCGCAGACGGAATCTGAAGGAATGTGGTAGTAACGATCTGTCCGATACAGTTCGGAAGCAGATGTCTGCGGATAATTCTTCCGCCTTTTGCTCCCAGTGCTCTGGCTGCTGTTACATATTCCTGCTGCTTTAACTGCAGAATCTGTCCACGGATAATACGGCTCATGGTTACCCAGTATAACAGACCGAAAGCGATGAACATGGAAATCAGGTTCGGTCCCAGAATCGTAACCAGCTTCTGGAAAATACCATTACCAGAATTCTGGAACTGCTCCAGTGCCGGCTTTAACGTTGCAGATAACAGCAGGATGATCAGCATCTCCGGAATGGAATAAATGATCTCTACAATTCGCTGCATCACAGTATCGACTACACCGCCACAATAACCGGAAATAGATCCGTACAAAGCACCGATCACCAGTACCAGCAGCGCTGCACAGATACCAACGGTAATGGAAACACGGGTACCTACCATAACACGTACCATGATGTCACGTCCCTGATCGTCCGTTCCGAAAATGTGTGGGAATACCTTTTCCCCTGCTGCTTTACGTTCCAGTTCTTTATCAGAATACCCAAATGGCTTCTTCTTCAGGCCAAGTTCTTTTGCAGCCTGACTTTCTGTAATAGTCTCTTCTTCTGCCTGGGTATTATCCGCATTCACAGATGCCTGTGCACGGATTCTTGCTTCTTCTACACGGGAAAGCTTCTTACCGCTTGCCTCTGCCTCTGCTCTGGCCTGTTCAACGGCTTCATCTGGGGAAAGCACACCGGTACCGGTATGTTCTTCGATATATGCATGAATAGCCTGCTTGTCTTCCAGTGAATAATGGGAAAGTCCCAGTGCCTCAGATCCACGGATCTGCTGCTTGTAAGTATACGGCACAATCATCGGTCCGACAAATGCAAATATTGTCAGCAAAATAATAATCCCAAGAGCTACCATGGCAACGGTATTCTTTCGAAGACGTCTCCATGCATCCTTCCAGTAAGAAACACTCTTACGATCCTGAATAAAGTTCTCTTTTTCTTCTGAAGACGCCGGTTCAAAGGCATTCTCCGGCAGTTCCTCGTTCCACTTCATGATATCATCTGCGTTCAGCTGAAGTGAGCCAAACTTATTGTATTTCTTATTCTCTGCCATCTCTAGTGACCTCCATTCGCCAGATTGATACGCGGGTCCACCAGTTTATAGCAAAGATCGACTACCAGGTTCATGATGATGATAAAGGTAGCCAGGAAGATCGTTGTTCCCATAATCAGTGGATAATCACGGTTCTGTATTGACTGAATAAAATATCTTCCAAGTCCCGGAATCGAGAATACCTGTTCCACTACCAGACCACCACACAGGGTAAATGCAATCTGTGGTCCAAGATAGGTAATTACCGGAATCAGCGCATTACGAAGCGCATGTTTGAAAATAATCTTGCCATTTTTCAGACCTTTTGCTCTTGCTGTCTTGATATATTCCTGATTAATCGAATCCAGCATAGCTGTTCTGGTCTGTCTTGACAGATAACACATCGGATAAAATCCCAATGCCAGACATGGCAGTACGTAGCTCTTCGCTGTACCGTCAAACAGTGCCGGGAATACCTTCACCCCCGGAATACCTCCACATAAAGTATGCAGCAAAATCGTTGCCACTACGAATCCTGGCATGGAAATACCAAGGGTACAGATAATACGAAGGAGACTGTCTACCCAGGTACCACGCTTAAATGCTGCCAGACAGCCCAGTGGCACTCCAACCAGAATCGCCCATAAAAGTGCAATAATACCGATCTTGGCAGATACCGGGAACATCTCCAGAATAATAGATAACACTGCTCTGTTCTTCTGCATCTTGATAGAAGTACCAAAATCTCCATGAAGGATATTGCCAAGATACTTCACCATCTGTACCGTAACCGGCTGATCCAGTCCGTACTTTGCATTCAATGCATCAATGGTCGCCTGAGAAGGCGATTTTTCAGACAGCCATGGATTGCCCGGTATCGCATTCATCAACAGGAATGTGAGACAGGCCACAACGAGCAGGGTAACGACTGCCATGAAAATTCTTCTAATCGTATACTTTCTCATCTTCTTCTTCCTCTCTTACTCTTTGTTAGAATTCAGGGAGGATGAAAGCGCAGAAAGATCCCTGTCCACTTTGTGTCCAACAATCTGTTTTATTGTGAAATATACTACAAAAAGAATTCAGATGTTAGAAAAAGCATGCCTGATCTGTTCTGGCATGCTCCACAATTTGCCTGAATTCCCTTTTCTCTGTACTTCACTCTGCTCATATCATCCCTAAATCGTAACTTTTCATACGAATTAAGGCTATTATATAATCAATTACCGGCATTGTCAATTGTCAACAATTTACAAGAAAGCAGTACAAACCACAAAACCTCCCGGAGTTTTCTCTCCGGGAGGTCGCCTTTATGATTCTGTTGTCTCTTCAGTCGCAGTTTCTGTTGTCTCTTCCTCAGAACCCTCTTCCTGTTCTGATGCCTTTTCTTCTGTATCACCAGTTTTTTCTTCCGGTGTACTCATAATTTCGATTCTTGTCACATTGTTATCTTTATCATAAGTAACTTTGATGATATCACCTTCTTTAATATCATCAATGGTCAGCGTTTCTTTTTCTGGTGCTGCTTTTATATCTTCTGTTGTCTCTTCTTCCGACATATCTTCCGTTGCAACTTCCTCAGAAACTGCTTCTGTATCTTTCTGATCCGCTTCTTCTGCCATTGGTTTCTCGCCATCTGGTACTTTTCCATCTGTCTGTTCGCCGTCAAACATCATTCCTTTGACAATCTCGGTATCATCATTGACCGTTACTTCCCGTTCTTCAGATGTCAGTGTCAGGAAATCTTTGCTGTCAGGTTCCTGTCCATCTGGTTTTTCCATGCCAGATGCTTCATTTCTGGTACCTACCGTAAACGTAATGGTATCTCCATCCACGCTCTTCACTTCTCCGTATACCGCATCTTCTTCTGCTACATCTTCTTTTGCATCTGTCTTCTCAGATGTCTTTTCTGAATCAGTTTCAGCTGCTTCTCTTGTGCTTTCGGTTGCGGTTTTTGTTGTATCAGATGCATATACGCCAATGGTTCCTCCTGCAATCAGTGATACACTAAGCATCAGACCCATCATAGATTTCATATATTTGTTTTTCATAATTGTTTGCTTCCTTTCTTTGGTTCTGGAAACAACTATAATTCTAAAATATGTTCATTCTGTGTTTACTTCATGATGATTTTATGAAGATATATTATGAAATTCTTTGCATACTTTCACATAGGTATCCGGATCATTGATATTTTGAAAATACTTTTCTGGTGCACTGGTATGATACAGGGAATATCCCACTGTATTTAGGAAGCGATACACGGATGATCTTCCTGACTCCAGAAAATCTGTTATTTCTTTATAAAGTCTGGCATCATATACTGCCATCAGGGATTCTTCTTTTCCGTTATGGCACAGCATAGTCACCGGTTTATCCGTTTCTTCCATAGCATAGCGCAGAAGCCTGTGCAGTTCCTCTAATGGCACCAGTGGCGTATCTACACCAAGCACCAGACATTTTTCTGTCTCTGCCTTTCGAAAGCAGCTCTCCAGTCCCCCCAGAGGTCCCTGCCCCGGAATCCGGTCTGGTACGATCTCTTCCCTGCAATGTGTTCCACGATAACCGGAGATCAGAATCTGCCTGGCGCCCAGTTTCCGTCCTTTTTCGATTTGTGTCTCCAGAAATGTCTGTCTGCCAAAAAGAAGATCTGACTTCTCCTGTCCCATTCGGCTGCTGGTGCCACCTGCCAGCACGACCATGGTGAAATTATTTTCTGGCACAGTTGTCAGCCTCCCCTGTCAGAATCTGAAGGCCATGCTCCAGCGCCGGAATGATATATTCCAGACTTTCCCTGACCGCCTTTGGACTGCCTGGAAGATTCACAATCAGTGTTCCTTTCCTGATCCCTGCTGCTGCGCGGCTTAACATAGCTCTTGGTGTAATCGTCATACTATAAGCACGCATAGCTTCCGGAATCCCCGGCACTTCCCGCTCTATGATATCTTTGGTTGCTTCCGGCATGCAGTCCCTTGGAGAAAATCCGGTTCCTCCGGTGGTCACAATCAATTCAGCCATTTTGGCATCTGCGATTCTTGCCATTTCATCTGCCAGCATCTTTCTGTCATCTGGAAGCAAAATGGTATGAACCACTTCATAACCATTGGCCTCCAGGATCTCCCGGATCACCGGGCCACTTTTATCTTCTCGTTCTCCTGCATATCCAGAATCACTGGATGTAATAATTGCTGCTTTCATACTTTTATCCTCCAATCTGGGACATCAGCCTCTCTTCATCAGCCTCTGCTTCCACAGAAGTAAAATGATGGCTCACCGGTTTTTCCCATATCACTTTCTGTATTGCTTCTGTAAGTTCTTCATCCGTACATCCTGACCGCATCAGGCTCTTTAAGTCTGTTCCTGTCTGATACTGCAGACAGGCCTTCAGATATCCTTCTGCTGTCATCCGCACACGGTTACACTGATCACAGAACTTGTGGGTCATGGCACTGATAAATCCGATCTTTCCCTGAAATCCTTCTATTTTATAATAATGACACGGTCCGTTACCATAACGCTCCGTCACCGGGGTCATGATACCATAAGCTCTTTCCAGTATCCTACAGATCTCTTCTTCTCCCCGGAACTGAAATTCCCTGCCATACCCGATCGGCATCATCTCAATAAACCGTACATGGATCGGATACTGTCTCGCCAGCCCGGCTAACGCAGCCAGATTCTCCGGCTCCTCCAGCACTGGCACACAGTTGATCTTCAGTCCAATCGCCGGGTACTGAAGTGCCGCTTCGATCCCTTCCAGCACCTGATTCAGACTCTCTCTTCTGGTCACCTGTGCGAATCTGGATGCATCCAGCGTATCCAGGCTAATATTAATATCATCGATTCCTGCTTCGAAAAGACTCCGAATCTGATCCTTTAATAACACTCCATTCGTTGTCAGTGTCACTTTATTGATCCCATCCAGTCCTTTTAACATCTGCACCAGCGTCGCGCAGCCCTTGCGGGTCAAAGGCTCTCCACCGGTCAGTTTGATCTTTCTGATACCAAGATCCGTCATACACCGGCAGATTCTGATAATCTCATCATAGGTCAGAATCTCCTTATGAGGAATCTGCACGATGCCGTTTTCCGGCATACAATACACGCATCTGAGATTGCACCGATCTGTAATGGATATCCGCAGGTAATCAATCTCTCTTCCAAATCTATCCTTCATACTATTCCTTCGGGTTTCGATAAAGCCCGCTTTTTCCTCCACTTTTTTCAACCAGATGAATTCCGGTCATCTCCATAGACTTATCAATTGCCTTACACATATCGTAAATCGTCAGAAGGGCCACATTCACACCGGTCAGTGCCTCCATCTCTACTCCGGTTTGTCCTTCCGTCTTCGCCGTACAAATTGCAGTGATCTCCAGGCGTTCCTCATCCAGTTCAAAATCTACCGAACATTTCTGGATCATCAGTGGATGGCACATAGGAATCAGATGAGACGTCTGCTTCACTGCCATGATGCCTGCCACTCTGGCTACTCCCAGCACATCTCCCTTTTTCACAGTTCCCTGCTTCACTGCATCCATGACTTCCTGACAGACACGAATCTTTCCCTTTGCTATGGCAGTTCTGGAAGTGGGTATTTTTCCAGATACATCCACCATCACTGCATTCCCCTTCTGATCAAAATGATTCAGCTTATTCTCCATCGGTCTCACCTGCCTGCTCTTCTACATGAATCTCATCACCTTCTGTCAGAACGCCGCCATGAAGTACTCTGGTAAAAATCCCCTCTCTTGGCATAATGCAGTCTCCCATGATCTTGTAAATCTCACATCCGCTGTGACACTGCTTGCCGATCTGTGTTACTTCCAGAAGCACTTCCCCGCTGCGCAGTCTGGTTCCTACCGGCAAAGCCTTCAGATCATATCCGCTTACGATCAGATTCTCTCCAAATGCTCCATCATCAATGGGTGCTCCCTTTGCCTTGAACTCTTCAATCTTTTCATAAGAAAGAAGACTCACCTGACGGTGCCACTTTCCTGCATGGGCATCCTTTTCAATTCCAAAGTCTTCAATCAGCCTGGCACTATGTATATTTTTCTTCTGCGTGCCCTTCTTTTCACTGATATTGACCGCCATAATCTTTCCCATTTGATTTTCCTCCTTCATCCTCTGATTCCCTCTTCCGGAACAGAAAGATGTCTGTTATACTGTATCTATCATATCACATAGTAAACATGAATAAAAGAATAGTTTTTTCGATTGGAGAAATTATGTATATTAACGAACAATACCAGGATTTGGCTTTACTGGAAACCAAAGAATATCAGTTTATCGGAAGAGATGGCAAAATCTGTACAGAAACGGAACAGATTCTAAAAGAACATGTGATGGATGTCTATGTCAATGACCGCCTGACCATGAAGCTGATCTGCCTGCCACAGCACCTGGCTGAACTGGTTCTGGGGAGGCTTCTGACCGAGCAAATCATCACTTCCGCAGAGGATGTTGAGCACATCTATATCTGTGAATATGGAAAACGTACCAAAGTCTACCTGAAGCAAACAGCAGGTGCGGATGTGTCCACCTCTGATTCTTATGTGGAGATCACACCGACCTGCTGTACCGGTAATCATATTTTGAACGATTATTTTATCTCTGCCAGAGAGCCAGAGGTTCTTGCACCGATCCACTGGGAACCAGAATGGATCTTCCATATGGCCGATGCTTTTGCAGATGGTTCTCCTCTTCACAGCATTACGTTTGCTACCCATAGCTGTCTTCTTGCCAGAGAAGATCAGATTCTGTTTTCCTGCGAGGATATCGGTCGTCACAATGCTCTGGACAAGGTCATCGGTTATGCACTTCGCCATAACATTGACCTGCATCAGTGTATGGTCTATTCCAGCGGCCGTATTCCTACAGATATGGCCATGAAAGTTATCCAGGCAGGTATACCGATACTGGCCAGTAAAGCATCTCCTACTTTCGAAGCCATTGAACTGGCAAAAGAATATCACCTGACCCTGATCTGTGCTGCCAGAAGAGACCGTATGAAAGTCTTCGTCTAACCAAGATCAGCTGCAAAAAGTGCGGCCCCCAGTGCACCACACAGCTGCGCTTTTTCACTGATCACCAGCTTCGTCCCCAGCTTTTCTTCCAGTGTCTTCACCAGACCTTCATTCTTTGACACGCCGCCAGTCATCATATAACGTTCTTCTCCTTTGACACGTTTGGAAAGTGCCGCTGTCTTGGCTGCTACTGCCTTATTCAGGCCATGCACGATATCATCCGTTGCCTTATTCTGTGCAATCAGAGACACTACTTCAGACTCTGCAAATACCGTGCACATACTGGATATGGTGATATCCTCCTGATATTCCAGTCCACGTTTGCTTAATTCATCCAGTCCCATCTCCATGGTTCTGGCCATCATTTCCAGGAAGCGCCCGGTACCTGCCGCACATTTATCATTCATGACAAAGTTTACTACATTTCCCTGTTCGTCCAGACGGATGACCTTGCTGTCCTGTCCGCCGATATCGATAACTGTCCTCACAGAAGGATCCAGGAAATGCGCTCCCCTGGCATGACAGGTGATCTCTGTGATACTCTTATCCCCATCCTGGATCGCAGTTCTTCCATATCCCGTGGTGACCATAGCATCAATATCTTCCCTGTTCAGCCCGGCTTTCTTGAGTGCCTCTTCCAGAGCACGCTCAGCCCCGATGGCTGCGCCTGCCCCGGTCGGCAGAATGATATCTGCCACAATCTGTTTCTCTTTATTCAGAATCACTACATCTGTACTGGTAGAACCACTGTCAATTCCAGCAAAATATCCTTTTCCCATTCTATGTTCCTCTTTTCTGTCTTCTTTCTCTGTCAGGCTTCCGGTATCCAGGCTCTCCGCAAACGCCTCCAGACGGGTTAGCAACTGCCCGCTGCTCTGAATCGTGTAATCCGATTCGATCTTCAGAATCGGCACATCTGTGTGATTCTTTATATCTGCATATTCAAAGCTGTAAAAATCACAAAACTTTACCGTATGATAAATGATACCTTTCAATGACGGATCCTGATACAGCTTCTTTCTTCCTGTCGGGTCATTCATACGCATACATGGCATCTGCCCCATCAGTTCTTTTGCATACCAGCTCATCAAAGCATCAAAGTCTCCATCCTCCGGCAGCCGGGCATATCCAACAGAGCGATTGTGAACACAGGTCTCATTTTCTACAGGCAGAGGCATTGCACTTTGCGTCATCTCGAAAAGTTCTGCGCCCATTCTGGCACCGAAGACTCCGATATGAGGTGTCAACACTTTCTCTTTTTCCTGAAATGAAGCTCGAAATACCTGTTCATCAAATTCAGTTCCTTTATAGGCGCCATAGGCCTTTGCCAGATTCTTCAGCTGCAGTGCCATCCGTTCCTGACTGCAGGCACTGTCACAGTGAAGCAGGTCCAGCAGATACAGAAAGTCCAGTTTTCCACTGTCCAACAGGATATCATAGACACTGCGGATGGTATCGCAACAGTTCACCAGTACCAGCTCCCGAATTCCGGAAGACAGCACTGCTTCCAGCAATGCCTTTCCAAATCCACAGATATTCGGATGAGCCACCTGATCTGCCAGGTCAAATCCTTCCGGCATATGATTAAAGATCTCACACTCTCCGCCAAAAGCCTGAAGCAACTCTATCGGAGTATATTTACATACATAATAAGTCTTATTCATGTGCTTCACCTCCCAGCATTTCTAAGAATGCCTCCAGACGGGTAGCGGTCTGCCCCTCTCCTCCGTGGCTGCGGTCACATCCGTCCCCATCTAAGATTAACAGTGGGATGCCTGCTTCTTCAAACTTCTTCTTTGCCAGCTGAGCCGCTCCCAGAGTATGCTTGCACCCCCAGTGTCCGAACCAGACCACACCATCGGCTCCTGCTCTTCTGGCATTGCGGATGCCATTTTCGATTCTTCGAAAAGCGCTGCCATTTAAACTGTGAAAAACCATTCGTCTTGCCATGGCTTCATATGGATAAGACGGATCAAAGTCCGGTTCGCAGACTTCCGCCAGCTCGCATCCTACAATCTGCGCTTCCTCTTTTAACAATAAAGCATTTTTTACTGATTCTGACCAGAACGGTATCGTATGCATCCAATAAATACGTGTTCCCTTTTTCGGCTTTGCCTGTTTGATGTCTTTTAAGAGCCGATCTACGTATCTTGCTTCTTCTGGAGTTCCAAGCAGAAGGTTATTGGTCATTCCGGCATACAGCGGTGTCACCAGATCAGCCGGCACATACTTCCCGGCCCGCTCCTCCTGAAACTTTCGATATTTTTCCAGAGTCTCTTTGCTTCGCTCCGTCCGTTTTCTCAGCTCCGCTTCCTCGATTCGTTTTCCTGTATGTTTTTCCAGAAAAACACATAATTCCCGCAGCTGATCAGCCACATATTTTATATTCTCTTCTGTTGATTCCATCGGTACATCAATGGCAAATGCCGGAACCTGATAAAGATCTGCCAGTGTCCGGAAGGTCAGCTGATTAGCATCACAGGTCAGATTCGTGTATACAATGCACTTTGGCTTTGGCAGGATTCCTTTCTGCGCCGCTCCCAGGAAAGCCTTGTGATAGCTGCAAAGTGTCTCAGAAATGCCCTGATTCTCTGCCTGCTGCAGACAGGCACGTTCCGCCGCTGAGGCTGTCAGATAACAGGAAAATCCTTCCACATTGTAAGGATGCAATCCCACTTCCTGTAGCAGTTCACAGGGCGTAAAAATACTGACAATAGCTGAATGCTCCGGATCCTTTAACGGGGCAATCATGGTATCCATCATCAGTTCTGCCAGATATCGGTCTGCTGGCAGGAGCTGCTTATTGGGGAAAAAACGGAACTTCAGGTTCTGCACCTGCCACCCCAGCTTCAAAAGCTTCTGTGCACGATCTGGATTTTTTTCACTTAATTTTTCAATTGTCTGTCCATAAGTCTTAACAATTTCCATGTAGTCACTTCCTTTTGTTGTCGTGTAGTTATTCACAGGGATTTATTATATAGAAATCTTTTTTTACTGTCAAACTTTTCCTTGACTGGTAAATATTATAGTGATATCATTCTGATATCAAATAGTTTTGTGATTCCAAAGGAGGAACGTACAATGACAGAAAAAATTTTATCAACCAAAAAGAATGGCATGTTGGTAATGATTCTTACCATCTTTCTCTATGCTCTTGCTATCGGTGGCTGTATCGGATGTGGCATCGCACTGGCAAAAGGTGCCGTTCCGGTCTTTCCAGTTGTGGGTCTGGTAATCTGTTGTGCTTGGATGGCACTGGGATGGATCCTGTTTTTAGGTCTTCGTATCTTAAAACCGCAGGAAGCACTGGTACTGACTTTATTCGGAAAGTATATTGGCACCCTGAAAGAGCCTGGATTCTACTTTGTGAATCCCTTCTGTGTCAGTGTGAACCCAGCTTCTAAGACAAAGCTCAGTCAGAGTGGGGATGTAGATACCAGTGCACAGAAAAATCTTTCTCTTTCCACATTACTTCTAAGTGGAAGCAGTTCTTCTGACGCCTCACTGAGTAATAAGAAAATTTCTCTGAAGGTTATGACTCTGAACAATTCCCGTCAGAAGATCAATGACTGTCTGGGAAATCCGGTGGAAATCGGCATTGCTGTTACTTGGCGGGTGGTAGATACTGCAAAGGCCGTTTTCCATGTAGATAACTACAAGGAATATCTGTCGCTTCAATGTGACAGCGCTCTGCGTAATATTGTCCGTCTCTATCCATATGACACTGCACCGGATGTAGACACCACCGGTGACGGCATTGCAGACGAAGGAAGCCTGAGAGGCTCCAGCGAGATTGTGGCAGAGCGAATCCGTAATGAAATTCAGGAAAAGGTCGCCGATGCAGGTCTGAAGATCATCGAAGCCCGTATTACTTATCTGGCTTATGCGCCTGAGATCGCAGCCGTGATGCTTCAGAGACAGCAGGCTTCTGCTATTATCGATGCCAGAAAAATGATCGTAGACGGTGCCGTGGGCATGGTTGAAATGGCACTGGAACAGTTAAGCGAAAAAGACGTGGTAGAACTGGACGAAGAACGTAAGGCAGCCATGGTATCGAATCTTCTGGTCGTTCTCTGCGGAAATCATGACGCCCAGCCGGTAGTCAATTCAGGAAGTCTGTATTAATGGCTGAAAAAGACAATAAGAAAAAACAGGTTCCCTTACGTCTCTCTGCCAAGTTATATGATGCTATCGCTGCCTGGGCAGAAGATGACTTCCGCTCCGTCAACGGACAGATCGAGTACTTGCTGACCGAATGTGTCCGACAGCGGAAGAAAAATGGGAAATATGTATCTGAACATCTGGATGAACCACCGGAACTGGATATCAAATAATAGGCAAAAAAGACTAAACCATCTGTTATGATTTAGTCTTTTGCTTATTTTAACAACATAATATCTTTCTCTTCGATTCCGATGAATATCTCGTCTCCGTCCATCCGTTTCCGATAATCCAGCCATTCTTCCTTGGATACATCCACACGAATCTGTGCACCTTCTTTGGGTGACACAATTAAAATATAAGAAAATACATCTTCTATGATTCGTTTTATTTTGCAGGAAAATACATTTGACATACTATCCTTTTTATCAGCACACACAGGATGTATAAAATGACTGCGCACGCCAACGCTGGTGGAATCTTCTTTTCCTGTCGTATCACACTTCAGTGTAATCCCCCAGTCCAGCGCCATAACTTCTCCTTTTTCTGCTACGGCTGCATCTGAAAAGTTCTTACATCCTGAGAGATACGCTGCTTCTCTTGATATCGGTGTCGTAAACAATTCTTTTACCGGTACCGGTTCACTAGATTTTCCCTGATTCATTACACATACCCGGTCGCAGATCCGATAGATCTCATCCCGATTGTGCGATACAAAAAGCGTGGTAGAACCGAATTCTTTCAGTACATCTTCCAATTCTAGTTCCAGTTTCCATCTCAGGAACTCATCCAATGCTGCAAAAGGTTCATCCAGCATGAGCAGCTTCGGTCTGGTCAGAAGGATTCTGGCAAGTGCTGCTCTCTGCTGCTGTCCGCCTGACAACTGTGACGGCTTGTGACGTTCCAGTCCCTGAAGATAAAACTTATTGATCATCTCTGCAATGCGCTTCTGCTGTTCTTCCTTTCCCAGCTTCTGTCCCCGAAGTCCTGCCTGAAGATTCTGTACTACATTCATATTCGGAAATAAGGCGTAATTCTGAAACAGCAGCCCCACATGACGCTCCTGAGGCTTCAGATTGATCTTTTTCTCACTGTCAAAAAAGACGGTTCCATCCAGTTCAATGTGTCCTTCATCCGGTGTCACCACACCGGCAATACAACGAAGGGTCATACTTTTTCCGCAGCCGGATTCTCCCAGGATTCCCAGCACTTCCTTATCTGCTTCAAATTCCGTATCCAGAATAAAGCTTCCGAAATCCTTTTTTATTTTTACATAAAGTCTCATTTCGTCCGCTCCTATCCCGCCGATCTTTTCCCGGCAGTATTTTTCTTTTCCAGCATATTTACCGCCAGAAGCACAACTGCTGAGATAGCTATATTTACCATAACCCATTTAAATGCCAGCAAATCGTCATTGGTTCGCCACAACTGATATACCGTAGTAGAAATGGTTGCCGTCTTTCCCGGTGTATATCCAGCTACCATACTGGTTGCGCCATACTCTCCCAGTGCCCTTGCAAAGGCAAGAACGGTTCCTGCCATAATTCCCTGACGGCATGCCGGCATACGTACCTTCCAGAAAATATAACTGTTAGATAATCCCAGAGTCTGTCCTGAATAGCTTAAGGTCTCATCAAAACTCTCAAAAGCACCACGTGCGGTACGATACATCAGTGGAAATGCCACGATGGTGGCAGCAAAAATGCCTGAATACCAGTTCATAACCAGCTTAGTCCCAAAAGTATTGTAGAACCATATTCCAAACGGTCTTTTAGAGCCCAGAAGCAGCAGGATAAAATATCCTACTACTGTGGGTGGTAATACCATTGGAAGGGTGAGAATCACATCCAGCACACCTTTCACTACCGGATGGAGCTTTGCGATATAGTAGGCTGCAAAGATTCCGGAGAAAAATACCAGTACGCTGGAAATCACTGCAATACGAAGTGAATTATACAGAGGAAACCAATCCATCTATTCTTCCCTCCATATCTTTTCTTAAGCTTCTGTTTCGGACTCTGTCTCTGTAGCTGTCTCAGATTCTGCTTCAGATACTGCTTCTGTTTCTTCTTCATCATCTGCTTTTACCATAGTAAATCCAACAGATTCGAATACTTCAGCGCTGGTCTCTGTTGTCAGATAATCCAGGAATGCTTTTGCTTCGTCAGCATGAGCAGCATTTTTTAATACTGCTGCAGGGTAGATAACCTGTTTGCACAGTGTGCCGTCAGCCTGATCTACAACTGTCAGCCCTGCTGAGTAAGCATCTGTAGCGTAGATGATACCTGCATCAACGCTGCCTTCGCTGACCTGTGTGGTAACTTCCTTTACGTTCGATCCATAGGTAATCTTCTTGTCTGCTTCCAGCTGATCCAGGATACCCAGGTTGGTCAGGATCTCTTCTGAGTAAGCACCTACTGGTACGTCCTCGTTGCCAAGGCAAAGCAGGTTCAGCTTATCAGTTCCCAGATCTTCAAAAGACTGGATATCTGCCTGATTATCTTCTGGTACCGCCAGAACGACTTTATTCTCCAGAAGGTCCATTCTGGTTGTGTCATCGATGAAATCGAGCCCATCTTCATTAACAGACGGATCTGCTGTGATATCCAGCTGATTCATCTGCTTCTGTGCTGCTGAGATGAACAGGTCACAGTCTGCACCTTCTTCGATCTGTGTCTTTAATGTTCCTGAAGAATCAAAAGTAAATACCAGATTGACATTTGGTTCCACCTCTTTATACATTTCCTGAATCTCTGTCAGAGTCTCTGTCATAGATGCTGCTGCGAATACAACAACGTCTGTCTGATCTTCAGCGGAAACTCCCATACACATTCCAGAAGCCATTACTCCAGTTAAAAGTAATGCTCCGGCTTTTTTCCAAGTATTCATGTTAACTTCCTCCTTCACGTTATTTTTTCAAAAAATACTCGCTAGTAAAATTATATCCCTGCATGTCAGTTTTGTCAATGTACTGACAAACAGGGATCTGTTTTTTATATACATTTACTGATAATCCTGAAAATAGATGTCAAAAAAATTCTGACTGATCCGCTTCATGTCTTCCAGCATGGCATGATAACGATTCATGAATTCTCTTCCTTCTTCGGTAATCGTAGAATTTCCACCGTTCTTTCCTCCATTGTACCGATTCAGAAAAGGAAATCCCATCTGCTCTTCTGCCCGGTTCAACAACTTCCAGCACTTAGAATACGACATTCCCATTTTCTTGGCTGCTGCCTGTATAGAGCCTGTTTCATCCACATGCTGAAGCAGATGGAAAATACCAGGACCAAAGAAGTCTTCGTTCTTGGATAATACAATTTTTGTCTTCAGGCTCAGAGCTCTGGCATCACGAAGCTGGCGGATATAGGCTCGCACCTTTTCGATCTGTTTCGGCTCAGTAATATCATATAAGATACCAACGTCATCTGTGTCCAGCTTTGTCATACTCTGTTCTCTGTGCATAAGATCCTTGCCATCTTCTGATTTCGAATCCGGATTTATCTCTTCCAATATTTCATTTCTTTTAAAACGACTACTGATTCTCAGATGTAGTTTTCCTGGCTGACCATCATAGCATAGACAAGTGTCATGATTACATTCCTTGAGCACCTCCAGTGTTTCCACCTTAAATGCAGGGCATTCTACCGGAATCAATATTGCTTTATCACAAAGTTCTGTTGCCGCTTTCATTCCGATTCTGGCAGATGACAGCCAGTCATGACAGACATACTCTGGATCCTCCAGAAAAATCACACCGTTATGGCTGATATGATTTTTCAGAACCGAAGCCTGATATCCGCCCACCACGATGATCGGTGATATCCCGGCTTTTCGTAAGGTATAGATCTCCCGCTTGATTACTGTGGTGCCTTCCACCGGAAGCATGGGAAGAAAGGTCTCCAGTTCTTCATTTCCTGTTTTGTCCTGTGCCAAATCCTGGGCTGCCACAATCACTGCCCCCACATTCATGATTTCGGTTACTCCTTTCTTATCCTGTGTCGTCTTAGCTGTCCGGATTATCCTGCGTATTTTCTGCTATTTTCCGGCAGTTCTATGTTTTTCTGTTATTTACTGTCTATCACCATTTTACTGAGAAAATAGTCTGTAAGACGCTCCGTCTCTTCCAATCCAAAAAGTGGAATATCCAGCGTTTCCCCGTTCACGTCCAATTCTTCCTTCGTCAGATCTGTCACAATTCCCAGTAAGTTCTTTGGATCACATACTGATTCTGAAGAATTGCCTTTTCGAACCACTTCAATCTTTGGATATTCGGAATATTTGAACCCTTCCAGCAAAATCAGATCTGCTTCTGGAAATGCTCCAATCAGTTCTACCACCGATGGCACCGATGCATATTTGATGATCATATGCTTTCCGGATGAAAAAACACAGGTTCCATCTGCTCCTGCCTGTGCATATTTCCAGCTGTCCGTACCAGGCACATCAGCTTCAAAGTCATGTCCGTCATGCTTGATGACAGCCACACGCAGACCTCTTCTTTTCAGTTCCGGCAGAAGCTTCGTAATCAAGGTTGTCTTCCCCGAATTCTTTACACCGCTGACAGCAAAGACATATTGTTTCACAGCAAAATCACCTCTGCAAGTTCTCCCACTTTGGTTCCCGGCTTTCCACCCTGCATCTCAATCAGGCAGTTACAGCCTGCCATGGTAGCCAGCACACCATTGGAATGTAATCCTGTCGGTATGGTCACAGACTCTCCATCTGTAACGGCACGGATATATCTGCGCCCACGAACTTCTTTTACAAATTCATTCTTTAACACACATTTTTTCCTTCTGGTCTTTAATGCTTCATCCTGCATCATCTTCTGGAGCATTGGGCGAATCAGCAGATCCACGGATACCGCCACACCGAATGGATTACCGGACAGACTGATTACCGGGGTATCCTGATACACAGAAAACAGAGTTGGCATACCCGGCTTCATCTGAATATGCCAGAAAATGCGCTGTGCACCTGCCAGTTCCAGTGCTTCGTGCATAATATCCTTTTTTCCAACTGATACAGAGCCTGTGGTAATAATCAGATCCACAGATGGAGCAATATCCTGAATAGCTTTTGTCATTGCCTGTGGCCGGTCTTCGATAGAGTCCAATTTTACCAGTTCCACGCCAAAATCTTCCATACGTGCTGCCAGAAGATTCTGATTACAGTCATAGATCTTGCCAGGAAGCAGCTTTTGTCCCGGTGCCATCACTTCATCTCCGGTGGTTAAAATAGCTACTCTTGCTCTACGGTAAACATTTGCCTCCGTTTTTCCCATACTTGCCAGAATGCCAGCTTCTACGAATCCGATTCTGGTTCCTTTTTTCAGAAGCACGGTTCCTCTTTTAAAATCTTCTCCCTGATAGCAATAATTCTGCCACTGTCTGGTCGGATGGAAGATCTTTACAGTATCTTCACCATAATCGGTATCTTCCTGACGGACACAGCAGTCACAGCCCTTTGGAACGGCTGCTCCGGTCATAATCCGTACCGCCTGTCCTTTTTCCACGGTAATATTAGAATATTGCCCTGCGTCAATCTCTTCCAGAACCTTTAACTCTGCCGGACGTTCCTCTGATACATCTGCAATGTCCTCTGCTTTGCATGCATATCCGTCAATCGGTGACTTATCAAAGGGCGGGTTGTCCAATTCTGCCACCATATCTTCTGCAAGCACCTTTCCCCGTGCCTGAAGTACCGGTACTTTTTCTGTCTCTTCTATCATCTTTGAATGAGCAAGCAATGCTTCCAGTGCCTGCTCCACGGTAAGGTTATCCATAATCACACCCCTTTTCCAAAGCTGCAATTCGGATAATGACATTCCTTACATCCCAGACAGAATCCACCATTTCCCATATGTGCCAGATCTTTCTTTGTCACTTCGATTCCTGCAATGATTCGTGGCAATACCAGATCAAAAACAGTTGCTTTTGCATACATGACGCATCCCGGCAGTCCCATAACCGGTGTGCCGTCTTCCAGATAGGATAGCAGGAACATGGCTCCCGGAAGAACCGGAGCTCCATAAGATACAATTCTTGCTCCTGTATTCTTGATGGCTCCAGGAGTCTTGTCATCTGGATCTACGCTCATGCCACCGGTACAGATAATCATATCTGCCCCTTCTTCTTTTAACTTCAGAATGGCCTTTGTGATCTTTTCCATATCATCGTTACAGAGGATATGTCCGTGAATCTCTGCACCGTAGGATTCCAGCTTGTTGATAACAACCGGAGTGAAAGTATCTTTGATTCTTCCGTAAAATACTTCGTTTCCGGTAGTTACAATACCTACTTTTCTCTTCTTATATGGAGTCAGGGAAACCAAAGGCTGATCTCCCGCTGTCTTTTTCACCAGATCCATTTTTTCTTTGGCAATCACCAGCGGGATCACACGGGTTCCCAGAAGACGGTCATCTTTTTTCACCGGAAAATTCGTATGTCTGGTGGCAATCATAATCTCATCAATCTCATTGATAGCATCCAGCCTTGGCACATCCACCTGAAATACTCCGTCACAGTCTGCAATCAGCTCAATCTTTCCCTCTTTTACTGCGGTCGGATGCATATTCTCATTCATACAGACATCACAGAGAATCTGCGCTGCTTCGTTCTCATGCAGGGTATTCTCATCCTTCTCCCATACATACAGGTTATCTTTTCCCAGAGATAACAGTACCGGGATATCCTCTTCCTGCACAATATGTCCCTTACGGAATGCAGTATCCTTCACCACATCCTTCACGATCCTTGTAATATCATGGCAAAGCACATGTCCTACCGCATCCGTTGTCTTAATACACTTCATGACGTTCTCCTTTTACTTTCTGTCCAGAAAAGTTATAAATATATATGGAGTAATTGTAACATATTGCCAACAAAAACACAACTTTCATAAATCGCCCTAATCAACGCCTCTTCTTCGCATATGCTTCTTTTATTCTCTCCAGTACTTCTTTATGCAATTGTCCATTCGTGGCCAGAAATGTACTGCCGCCAAAATAACGCAGTGCCTCTCCGTCCCACTGTGTCATAGCTCCTCCTGCCTCTTGAATGATGATCACACCTGCCGCATAATCCCACGGTTTGAGGTTTTCAGAAACAAATACTCCTCCTCTGCCACATGCAATATAACAGCAGTCCAATGCCGCAGATCCTGTGATTCTATAATCTATACAATCTTTAAACAGTTCACCAAATACAGCAGCATACATATTGGTCTCCCTGTCACTATATGGATTTGTTTCTGAAAGGATCAGTGTTGATTTAATATGCTCATCTTTGCAAACCCGTATCGGCTTTCCATTACAAAAAGCTCCCAATCCTTCTGCTGCATAATACATTTCCTGCTTTTTTGGTGCATATACTACCCCTAACACCGGTTTCCCATTTTTTAGCAACGCAACAGAAATCCCATAATCCGGAATCCCATAAATAAAATTGCTGGTTCCATCGATCGGATCAATCACCCAATAATAACCCTTTTCAGGGTTGACAATACTTCCTTCTTCCGAAAGTGCCACAGACTCTTTTACCAGCATCGGCAATTTATCGCACAAAAACTGACTGATTTTTATATCAACTTCTGTAACAAAGTCATTTATCCCTTTTTCATTCACCCGCGGTTTTTTGATATCATCGATGATATCTGCCGCTTCATAAACAATTGTTTTTACTTTCTCTATTAATTTTTTATACATTTTTCCCCCTCATTTCTTCAGGCAGCTTTGCTCTACACATTCGTGGTCCGTACAGCCATAACATTCGGATATTCAGACAAAGCGCCGATTATTTCAGTATAACCTTTTTTATCCTTTAAACTCAAAGAATATATATTCGTATAGATGGTATTTCCTGTTTTTACTACCTCAGCATGAAAATCAACATCCAGAATTACCACATTCATTTCTTCAAAATAATGATTCAAATAATTCAAAGTTTCTGTGCGATGTATAAACTGGACTTCCAGCTTTTTATACGTATTAATCGGAATTACTTTTTGTAAAAATTTCAGAACAACAATCACAATGATACCGGCAATTAACGCCATCGTCACATAACCGGCTCCTATTGCCACACCAAGACAAGCTGTACACCACAACGATGCTGCCGTGGTAAGTCCTTTGATTTTCCGTTCTGATCTTACAATCGTCCCCGCACCAAGGAAACTCACTCCCGAAACAATCGTAGCCGTAATTCTGCCTATACTCATCGTTATTTGTTGATTTCCCAGATGCGAAACATAATATATCGTCTGCTGCTCGACAAGTGCGATCAACGTTGCTCCCACACATACAAGTACATAAGTCCTCATTCCGGCAGGTCTGTTTTTCACTTCACGATCAATCCCTATGATTGCGCCGAGAATTACCGCCGCCATCATACGATACAACACCATTTCTACCGTCAATGTTTCTCCGAATTTAGTCCAATCTAAAACCATTTTCTTACCCCCATAAAAAGAATTAAGGAGCAGAATCCTGTTCTACTCCTTTTGATACCTTATCCTACTTCTACAACGGAAAAGCCGCTTTCCTTAAGCATCTCATCGTATTCTCCATCCAGGTGCATACAATACACATGCTTTCTATTTTCCACAGGAATCTGTTTCTCCAGTCTTTTGTAATAACAATGTGATGTACTCTCTTTACTGGAAGTATCATGATATATACGTGAAATCTTTCCACTTAAATAATCCATTGCAATCTCTTCTAATAAGTAAGCTGCATCACCACTGTAGTATATTTTCTCATCAGGACTACTTAATATCATACCATATGCCTTCATATCATCTGCATGCTGAACTTCTTTAAATTCTACCTTAATAGCTTTATCCGCCGGCAGTTCTCTTAAGAGCTGGTACTGATCACGTTTTATGCCCTGGCACTCTAATAAGGTCACTACTTTGTCCTCCGGATGGATAATTGTCACTTTTTTATGTAATACAAAATATACATATGAACACAAAGAAGCCAGAGATCCGGAATGGTCCGCATGCAAATGCGTTAATAAAACATATACATTTGTATATTTTCCTATATCTAAAGTTCTTGCTAATTTCCCATATGCTTCTTCTCCACAGTCAAGGCAATACAAATCACCTTCATATTCAAACCATGCATTTGTATTTCCATACTGTGGAAAATAAGCTGCACCTTTTCCTAAAAAAGATAATTCAAACATCGTATCCTACTCCTTTACCCCCGCACTTACAATACTATTCATAAATTGTTTCTGCATGAGCAGGAATGCGATCATCAATGGTGCAATAATGATAGCTGTCGCAGCACAGACATTTGCCCACTGCATATCGGCTTCTTTTGATTTTGCAAAAATTGCTAATCCGACTGTTAACGGTCGATTTTTCGGTGACTGTGTAACGATCAATGGCCACAGATAATTATTCCAGTGATAACTGACTGAAATAATCGCAAAGGACATGTATGCCGGTTTTGCACATGGCATATATACCTTCCAGATGATCTGCCATAAATTGGCACCATCTATACGTGCCGCTTCACCAAAGGCTTTTGGAACTGTTTTAAAATGCTGGCGAAGCAAAAAGATGGCAGTTGCACTTCCTAAGAACGGAAGCATAATACCAATTTTTGTATCAATCAGTCCGATATCTGACAATGTCATAAAGTTTGGAATAATCAATACATCATTTGGAATGATAATCTGCATGAAAATGATTAACATTACAATACTCTTGCCACGATAATTCATAAATGCCAGTGAATAAGCTGCCAATGTTGATGTAATAAACTGAATAACAAACGTAACTACTACCAGCACAATGGTATTTCTATAATATTGTGCAAACGGAACTGCATTCCAGACATATTTAAAATTGTCAAGTGTAAATGCTCCGGTTGGTAAAAAAGACATATTAAAACTAGGAACACTAAATGCTGTTCCAAGCATCCATACCAATGGCGCAAGCCATATCAAACCTAATACAATTGAAAAAACAGTCAATAATGTCTTTCCCAATGAAAAATTTGTATTCTTTTCTCCTGCTGTCATTGTTAAGACCTCCCTCTATGAATAATGAATCTTTTTATCCTGACTAAAGAATCTAGGTAAGGAAACAACCAACAACAGCAACAGCATAATGATCGTCAGTGCTGAGGACAAACCATACCTCATATTTGTAAATCCTTGCTGATAAATGTAATACAGCAATAATGTAGAAGCATTATTCGGAGCACCTTCTGTCATAATGATAACCTGATCCGCTAATTTAAAACAGTTTGTAAAGGCAATGGTAGAGACAAACAAGGTAGTCGGAGCAAGCAGCGGTACCGTAATGTGTCTGAATGTTGCCCAGCCTGTTGCGCCATCAATCGATGCTGCTTCCAGTACATCCTGATTGATGCTCTGAAGTCCTGAAAGGAAAAATATCATCAGATAACCTGCTTCTCTCCAGACATACATAACTGCCATGGATGGCAATACTGTCTTTTTATTTGATAAAACGTTCATTGCCGGAAAACCAAAACGCTGTAACAGCTGGTCAAATAATCCATTATTTGCCATATAGATAAAGAGCCAGATACTTGCAATTGCGATCATCGGCATAACAGATGGATAAAAGAATGTTGTTCTGATAAATCCGATATGCTTTCCTTTTCTGTTTACTAACATCGCAAGTCCCAAGCCGATTATCATACTTGGAATTACTGTAATCAAAGCAAAAAATATGGTATTTCCCATTACTTTCCAAAACAGATCCTGAGATGCAAGACGCGCATAATTTTCTATCCCGACAAATTCCGGTGCAGCCATTCCCATATTATATTTGGTAAAAGACAAGACAAGGCTTCGAATCACAGGATATACTGTAAATATAATCATAATTATCAATGCAGGAGCCAGAAGCAGCCATCCCAGAAACGCTTCACGTCTCGTTCTTCTTTTTACAGATGAAGATTGGTTCATATTATTCTCCCTTTCGTCATTTCATTAATAAAAGGGGTTCCACAAGAGAACCCCTTTTCTATCTTACTATTCTCTTCTATTGGAAATCGTATAAAACATCGTCTGCCTGTTCCTGCGCAGCAGCCATTGCTTCTTCTGCAGTAAGCTCTCCTGTCACAGCTGCCTGAATATTATCATTTAAGATTCGCCATATTTCAGCAGCATTGTAAGTAGTAAGTTCTGGCTGAGCATATTCAAGCTGTTCGTATGCTATTTTAGCAGCCGGATAAGATTCATAGTACTCTTTTAATTCATCTGTCTCATAGCAGCTGTTTCTTGTTGCCACGTATCCGGTATTAATAGACCATTTTGTAGCATTTTCTGGAGAACACATAAATTTAATGTAATCCCATGCTGCCTGCTGACGTTCTTCAGAAATACCAGATGTAATATAGAAGTTTCCACCACCTGTCGGAGCTCCGTACTGTTTACTCTGTGGCTGGAAAGCAACACCAAAATCAAATGTTGCATTTTCTTTGATATTTGCAAGGTTTCCTGTTGTATGATAGATCATTGCAACCTGACCACTTAAGAACTGGGTAGGAAGATCTGTCCACTGCACAATGCCAGGTGCCATACATTTATATTTGTTCTGAAGATCCAGCCAGAACTGAAGTGCTTCCACGTTTTCTGGTGTATCAAAGTATACTTCTTTTCCGTTTGGATTCATCAAGCCATACTCATTTGTACAGTTCTGCAATGAGAATCCTGTAAATGTCCACTGTGCTGAACCTGAATTCAATGCAATTCCTACTCCGTATCTGTCATCGTTTGTTAATTTCACAGCATACTCAGCCAGTTCATCCCATGTTGTTGGCGGTGCTTCCGGATCAAGTCCTACTTCAGCAAATGCATCTTTGTTGTAGAATAATACTTCTGTAGATCTCTGGAATGGGATGGAAATGATTGAGCCATCTTCTACATAAGAATCCAGCATAAATCCGTCGATAAAATCATCTATAAAATCCTGTCCTTCCGGATCAGCAGCGATGATATCATCTAATTTCATTGCCATTCCGGTATAGTCCATTGTAAAACGCTGAGTCGCTAATGATACGAATAAATCTGGTTTTGTATCGCTTCCGCCCTGTAATGCTGTCTGAATTGCAGTTACTGTATCATCATAGTTTCCAGTATAAACAGCTGTTACATTTACATCTGGATTCTGCTCATTATATTCTGCTGTCATCTCATCGATCAGATTTGCTGCATCTCCACCTACGTTTACCGGAAAGAATAACGTAAGATCGATCACCTCATCTGCTGATACAGGTCCTCCCATTGTTAATGCCATTGTACCAACTAATGCTGCTAATAATTTCTTTTTCATGAAAACTCCCTCCTGTTTTTGTAACGTTTCATGTATTTTTCTTTGTATCTAATATATAACATTATTTTTGAATCGTGTCAATCTTATTTTTCATCATTTTTCATATTTTGTAAGTTGTAAACAGTTTTATTTTGTGTTTTTTGTACAGTTTTTTTCATTTCATTCTGATTCATTATTAAATTCCATGTCAATAAGCATCTGTGCTCTTTCAAGTGCAACATCGATATCCGAAATCTCCATAACTGTTTCTTTTACCGCCGCTCCAACAATATTTACAAACTTCTTTTCATCAAAACTGCTTCCTTCATCCCTTGTTCTTTTTGTCCGGGAAAGCTGAAAGCATTCTTTTGACAATTCCAGCCACGGAAATGATCGGATAATATCGTACCTGTCATAGGTTTTCCGGCAGGGAGAGACGCTTCCCAGCGCCGCCATCGCTGAAGAGACCGGTTCCCGCGTAAGCCATTTTATAAATTCCATCGCTTCTTTTTTATGTTTGCTGTTCTTTGATATGCCCAGAGATCCTCCTCCATATATCGGATTTCCTCCAGGAACCATTGCACATCCTACTTTATCTGCTATTTTCGATTGCACTCCCAATATCTCAGATGCAAAATTACTAAATGTAATCATCATAGCCGTCTGTCCGTCCGAAAATTCTTTTGCAGTTGTTGTCCACCATCTGGATTCTTTACCTGATGAATTTTTATACCCATCAATTAATTCCTGCATGGCTTTCTTCCCGTACTCATTGTTTATAATTATTTTTCCGTTTTCATCATACAAATGCTCTTTATAACTGAAAAATCGTGCCAGAAACTCTGATGCAGCCACGCCAAAATTTCCTAATGTGACGCCTGCCCCATACTTTACATTATATTCTGCACTATCTAAATTCGTAAAAAATTCAGCTATTTGATTGTATTTTTCAAATGAATCCGGTATTTTTAACTCTTCTTTATATTTTTCCTGATACAAACGCTTGATTCCTGTATTTTCAAACAGATCTTTCCTGTAAAACAGCAGCTGTACACTGGGCGTAATCGGTAGAGCATATACTTTGCCTCTGATATAAGCATATTTATCCAGCAAAGCCGGAATATACTCTTCAAAAACAGCTGTAATATCAGCATCGATTTCCTCAAGCGGCATTAAAAGTCGTCCCGCAAACCAGGAAAGCCAGTTTACATCAATTCGGATGACATCATACAAATCCAATACTTCCGCATTTAAAAATTGTGTATAAATATCCTCATATGAAAAAATCGCAACTTTGACATTGATTCCTGTATGATTCGTATACAATCTCGCCAGATTCTGAATGATTACAGCCTCCGGTCCATCCAGTGCTAACACATTGATTGTTTTTGAAGTATCTTTTTTTGGTTTCTCATCTCCCCATTTTCTGATACCGTCGTTTTCAAAAATATGTTGTTCGTCTACAAATGTTTCTTCATCTGTGTCTATCAGTTTTTCTGCAATTTCCTTCCCCAATCTGGAATAGTTCAATTCATAACTGATAAACTCATGATCCGGAAGCGAAGTGATCTGAGCCATTGAATATACATCAATTTTGTGATCCGGAATAAATGTTTTCACAAGTTCTATAATTCTTTCTGCGTATCCGGCGTTGCTAACTACAATACTATCAATCTTTCGCCCCTGGGAAATCACATGTAACATGGAGTTAGAGATCCTGAATAAATCCGTTGATATATACTCCACATTACAAAAGTATTCATTCTCCTGATTCATAACTTTCTTGAATCCCTGAAGATATTCTGATTCATTTGAAAACGACTCCCGGCCTGTCACCACAATAACGTCACGATATTGTTTATTTAATATCATTTCTGCCATGTCGCTTCCTGCTTTTGTATAATTAAATCCATAATAGTCTGATGCAAATAACGGTTTGCGTTCAACAAAACATACTTTTTTCAAATTGGCTGTCTGATAGGGATTTTCATGTTTTTTCAAACAAGAAATCGTCACGACTCCCAATGCCATGATCGACTGCGCATGCTGCACCAATTCTATTTCCGTTTCCGCATTATCATTTGATATCAGCAGTTCGGTAAAAACTCCCTTTTGCTCTGCGCAAAACTTAATACTGTTATATAATTCCCTGTATTGTTTAAACTCAATTGTGGGCAAAATAACACATATTACGTTTCCGCTTCCCTTTCGAAGCATTTTTGCCCGTTCATTTATTGTGTACCCCAGCTCCCTGGCAGCTTCTTCTACCGCACGTATCTTTTCACTGCTTACGTTGCCTTTTCCATTCAATACGTTTGACACGGTTCCCTGTGAAACACCAGCTTTTTTTGCTACGTCCAATATCGTTGCCATATCATGCGCCTCCATTTTATAACGTTATAATAATTATACATGATTTTTCAATTCATTGGAACAATTTTATAATTCTAATATTTCTTTTAATGCCTGGATTGCTGCATCCATTTCTTCCTCCGTATTGAAATACGAAAAACTGAACCGTACTGCTCCCTGTTTTTCTGTTCCAAGCGCTTTATGCATCAGTGGTGCACAATGAGCGCCTGCACGGACTGCAATTCCATAATCTTCCCATAGCCAGTCACTGACCTGTCCGGATTCTTCTATTCCCAGATTGACAGAGACGATTGCTGTACGCTCACTTTTCTGCCAGTCTCCATAAACAGTCACCTCCGGAAGATCTTTGATTCCATCAAAAAATCTTTTTGCCAGTTTCATTTCTTTTTTATGAATAACTTCCACCCCTGTATCCAGAATAAAATCCAAAGAGGAAAAAAGACCGGCAATTCCAGTTCCATTTAAGGTTCCTGCTTCCAGTGCCGTCGGCATCTCTTTCGGATGCTCTCTGTCATAGCTGTGCACGCCGCTTCCTCCTACTTTTAACGGTCGAATCTTAAGCCCTTCCCGTACATAAATGCCACCGGTCCCCTGTGGTCCCATCAGACCTTTATGTCCTGTAAAACACAACACATCAATTCCCATTTTCTCTACATCAATCGGAATACATCCTGCGCTCTGAGAGGCATCTACAACCAGCAGCAGCTTATATTTTTGAGCTATCGCAGATACCCTGCCCAGATCTGTTATATTTCCACTCAGATTCAAAGCATGCGTGATCACAATGGCTCTGGTATTTTTCTGTATCAGTTGTTCCAGTTCTCCATACATCGGTACGCCTTTGGAATCCGCCGGAAGAATACTTAGTTCGACCCCATTCTCTTCCAGACGATACATCAGAAATAGCCGTCCTGTCAAAAAACAGGAACGGCTATCTCTTATCGCAACTGAGCTATCTATTTATGCTTTCTCAATTCTGATTGCGCAAACTTTATATTCCGGAATTCTTGCATATTTATCCAGTGCTGCATTCGTCAGCCAGTTTGCATTTCCATCTGGGAAGTGGAACGGCATCCAGGATTCGCCTTTGGATACCTTAGTTCCCACGCGGGCGGTGGATTCGATCTGTCCTCTTCTGGATGTCAGACGTACTTTATCGCCATTCTGGATACCAAGCTCTGCTGCATCCTCCTCATTGATCTCGATAAAGGAATGTCCTTCGATCTCCATCAGTTCTTCGGTCTTTCCTGTCATGGCACGGGTGGTGTAATGATACAGGATACGTCCGGTCATCAGAATGATTGGATATTCTTCATCTGGAAGTTCTGCAGACGGAACATATTCTGCCGGATAGAACCAGCCAAGACCTCTTGCAAACTTGCCTACGTGCATGATCGGTGTACCAGGATGATCCTTGGTCGGACATGGCCACTGAAGACCTCTTCCTCCTACTTCTTCGCTATCAAGACGTGCATGGCTGATACCACCAAAGGATGGTGTGACAGATGCGATCTCGTCCATAATCTCTGCTGCAGTCAGGTGTGGCTGTGGATATCCCATACGATTCATCAGATCAATAATAATATCCGTATCCAGTCTTGCATTGCCAGGAATAGTCACTGCCTTACGCACACGCTGTACACGACGTTCCGTGTTGGTAAAGGTTCCCTCTTTTTCTGCATAGCTGACACCTGGAAGGATAACATCCGCATACTGAGCAGTCTCTGTCATAAACAGCTCCTGAATGACAAAGAAGTCCAGGCTTTCCAGCGCTTTGATAATATGATGGGTATCCGGATCGGTAACCACCGGATCTTCACCATAAATATACAGACCCTTGATGTCTCCCTTGATCGCTGCCGGGAATACATCGGTTGCGTGAAGTCCAGGATTTGGATTCAGCTTCGTATTCCATGCCTTTTCAAACTTGGCAACCACTTCTGGATTGGCTACTTTCTGATATCCAGGGAAATCTGTCGGTGATGCACCCATATCACAGGCACCCTGTACGTTGTTCTGTCCACGAAGTGGATTGACACCACATCCTTCTCTTCCCAGCTTACCAACCAGAAGGGCCATATTAGACATGGACATCACACCTTCCGTACCGGTAGAATGCTCCGTAACACCCAGACAATAGATAATTGGAGCCATCTTTGCTTTTGCATACATGATAGCAGCTTTCTTCAGATCTTCTGCATCAATATGACAGATCTCTGCTACTTTTTCAGGTGTATAATCTTTTACGATCTCTTTGATCTTCTCGTATCCTTCCGTTCTCTCTGCAATGAACTTTTCATCCTGCAGCCCCTCGGAAATGATCACATTCATGATACCATTTGCAAACGCAACGTTGGTACCTGGTTTTAACTTCAGATGGATATCTGCATGTTTTGCAAGGCCAATATCACGCGGATCCACCACGATCAGCTTACATCCACGCTGTACCGCCTGACGAATCTGCATGCCCACTACCGGATGTGCTTCTTCCGGATTGGAACCTACCAGCATGATCACATCTGGTTTCTTTGTGATATCTTCGATTGGATTGGTCATGGCACCGGATCCCAGTGTCATAGCCAGACCTGCTACCGATGCAGAGTGACATACACGAGCACAGTTATCGGTATTATTTGTACCGAAACAGGTTCGAACCATCTTCTGAACCATATAGATATCTTCGTTTGGTGATCTGGAACATGCAAAACCAGCCAGTGATTCACTGCCGTATTTTTTCTTAATCTCCATGAATTTAGATGCAACCAGATCCAGTGCTTCATCCCAGGTAGCTTTCTCAAATTCACCGGTTTCTTTATTCTTAATCAATGGATCTGTGATTCTGGATGGATGATGTACAAAGTCAAAGCTTCCGCTTCGTCCCTTTACACAAAGCAGACCTTTGTTGGATGGTCCATTATAAGCTTCTGTATCCACAATCTTGCCATCTTTTACCAGAAGGTAATACTGACATCCGGTTGCACAATGTGGACAGGTGGTCAGTACCTTTTTTTCTACCTGATATGTACGGTATTTCTTTCTGCGCTTCATGGACAGCGCACCGGTTGGACAGGCCTGTACACAGTTACCGCAGGATTCACAGATGCCATCTTTCCACTGACCTTCTCCATTGCCGATTACTGACTGGAATCCACGTTCCATTGTCTCAATGGCACCGCGTCCTACAATATAATTACAGGTATTCACGCATCTGTGGCACAGAATACAAAGACTTGGGTCATAGGTAAAGAATTTATTCGTATCATCTACCTCGCCACCGCTCTTCTGACCTTCATAGCTGGTGGTCTCCAGTCCGTACTCAAATGCATATTCCTGAAGCTTACAGTCTCCGTTAGCTTCACAGGAGAAACAGTGTACATTGTGATCGGATAACAGCAGATCCAGTGTCTGTTTTCTGGACTGTCTTACCTTTTCTGATCTGGTAAAGATCTCATCCCCTTCTGACACCTGCAGGGTACAGGATGTGTCGATCTTGGTTCTGCCGTTATTTTTTACTTCTACCACACACAGACGGCAGGAACCATCTGGGATCAGATCCTCGATATAACACAGAGTAGGGATCTCAATCCCTGCTTTTTTTGCCGCATGAAGAACGGTCGTCCCCTTCTCCACTTCCACCGGAATACCGTCAATCATTACATGAACCATAATGTCCTCCTTCCAAACTTCACTTCATTTTCTTATTTTATATCCGGGAAAGCTCGCTCCCCCCAATTACTGCTGTCATTTTCTGAATGACTGGCAGTTACAACTCAACTATCTGCATCTGTTCCCAGGAAATTCCTCCCTGCTTTAGCTGTTCTATAAACTGCTCCTTCGCATCTGGTTCTGCCTTCCAGGCCAGCCCGCATCCTGCGGTAATCTGAGATGGAATCGGAATTAACCTCCCCGGAAGCTGATGCTCCTGACAATATTTTTCCATTTTGATTGCTTCTGGTGTATTGGAAAATGTAATCACCAGTTGTGGTTTCTTTGTTCTCATAAATTTATTCCTGTAATTCCTTTAATGCCTGAATTGCTGCATCCACTTCTTCTTCTGTATTAAAGCAGGAAAAGCTGAACCGTACTGCTCCCTGCTGCTCCGTTCCCAGAGCCTTGTGCATCAGAGGCGCACAATGTGCACCTGCACGTACTGCAATTCCATAATCTTCCCAGAGCCAGTCACTCATTTCTGCAGAATCCACATCCCCCAGATTCAGGGATACAATGGCTGTTCGCATCTGCGAATCCATATCTCCATATATGGTAATGTCCGGAATCTCTGCAATGCCCTTTAAAAAGCGTCTGGACAGAGCTAAATCCTTTTCATGGATCTGCTCTACGCCCTGCTTCAGCAGCCAGGATACGGAAGCCCCAAGGCCTGCAATCCCCGGTCCATTTAGAGTCCCGGCTTCCAATGCGGTCGGCATGGTATCCGGATGTTCCTTAGCGAAACTCTTCACACCGCTTCCCCCGACCTTCAGAGGCGCAATCTTTATACCTTCCCGCACATAGATGCCGCCGGTTCCCTGTGGTCCCATCAGACCTTTGTGTCCGGTAAAGCAAAGGACATCGATCCCCAGTTCCTGTACATCAATCGGAATACATCCGGCCGTCTGGGACGCATCCACGATCAGCAGCAGTCCGTTTTTCTTTGCAAAATCTGATACCTTCTTCAGATCGGTCACATTGCCTGTCAGGTTAGACGCATGGGTGATGACAATCGCTTTCGTCTCTTTTTTCAGGAGGCTGGTCAGCTGATCGTACTGTATGACCCCTTTTTTATCTGCAGGAAGCATATTGTAAGTAACTCCCCTCTTCGCCATCCGATACACCGGCCGCAGTACGGAATTGTGTTCACAGACACTGGTGATCACATGATCTCCTGGTTGTAAGATGCCCTGTATGGCAATATTCAGGCTTTCTGTTGCATTGCAGGTAAAAGCTATCCGCATAGGATCTGAAATGTGAAACAGCTCTGCCAGCTTTTCTCTGGTACCGTAGATCATTCTTGATGCATCCAGGGTAGCCTCATGGGCGCCTCTTCCAGAGTTCCCCATGGAAGTCAGTGCTGTTATCATAGCCTCAGCAACGCCCTCTGGTTTGTGAAGAGTCGTTGCCGCATTATCCAGATAAATCATGGTTTCACAACCTTATTTGCTTTTGCCATGGTATCTGCTATCACATACATGTTCGTAATACTGCCTACCTGAAGTTTCTCAGACAATCCATAATAATTCAGACAGGTACCGCAGGTAAAGATCTCCACGCCCTGAGCTTCCAGTGACTTCAGATCTTCCAGTGAAGCAGATCCTTCGCAGGTCAGATAAGCACCTTTGTTATAGAATAAAATAGTCTTTGGCAAAGTTTCCAGTTGAGTCAGTGCATAGATATAACCTTTGATCAGGACTTTACCCAGTTCTTCTTCTCCCTCACCCATCCTGTCAGATGAAATCACAACCACTGTGTTATCTCTGGCATCTGGAACGCAGGCCGCTTCTGCTGTTTCTTCTTTCTTCTCATCTGCCTGTCCCTGTAACTTATCTTCTGTTACTGTGATCACAACACGGTATTCTTTTTCTGCTTTTTTCTCAGATTTCACTTCACAGCCAAGGCTTCCTGCCAGTTTCGTCAGATTCTGTACTGCCACTTCATTGTCTACCAGTACCTCTACTTCTTCTGCTTTTGTCAGTGCCTTAATGGCATTCTGTGTCTTGATGACCGGGATCGGGCAGGTATCACCCATTGCGTTAATTGTTACCATAATACTTGTATCTCCTTTTATTTCAAAATCTGACTATTACTTATAGCATTTCAATAAATGCTGCCATTCTTGTCTGAATCTGTCCCACATCTGCCTGGGAATAATCTGTTTCAACAACGGTATATGGAATTCCCATCTTATCTTTTACCAACTTCTTCACCATGGCTGTCTCTACATTGTAGGTATGACAGGCCTGCAGTACCAGATCTACCACTGCATCTACCTTAAAATCTTTGATCAGTTTCTCCAGAAGTTCCATTCTTGCTTTATTCGGAGACATACAGGAACATCCGATACTTAAATATTTTCTAGAAAGTGCATCGTACACATCTGGATTTTCTTCATCTACTTCTGCCAGCGGCTTCATACCGGTACAGTTTTCAAAACAAACTACTACACCACCATTTTCTTCAATGGCACGGATAACCTTCAGTGCAGCTCCACCGGACGGAGAACCGGTCACCAGAATTCGTGGCCTCTTTCCTATATTTTTTCCTTCCTGATATTCTTTTTCAATTTTATCGGTCACTGCATCAATGGTCTCTTCCAGTGTATCCGTGTTCATCTGGAAACCGGATCCATATACGGTATTAATGATATCCAGTCCCATGACCGGAGCCGGATCCTGTGCCATTGTATACTGCAGTCTGGTCAGTGCACGGTTGATACCGTTTCTCTTTTTGATTTCTTTTGCAATGGCTTCTTCCGTGATCTTTATTTCGAATTTTTCTTCCAGTACTTCTTTGAAACGGATCAGTTCTTTGCGGTATAATTCATATCCATCTTCCGTCTGGCTATTTGGAAGCTGTACCACATGTACCGATTTAAACTCTGCCAGCATTTCATACATCTTTTTCTTTCCGTCACAGGTAGTCTCACCCACAACCAGATCAGAAAAATAAAAGAATGGACATTTATCTGTCCTGGCAAATCCATAGCTGGATTTGATCAGTGGACAGAGGTTTCTTGGCAGATCCTTCTCTGCATCCGGAATGGTCTCATCGGATACGGAACATAGTCCAACCACTGCTGCACCCATGGCATTGGCGATCTCTCTTGGCAGATAGGTACAGAACACACCTACGATCGGTGTTCCAGCATCCTTAATTTTCTTAATTGCCAGAAATGAATTTTTTCTTGCCTCTGCAAATTCTTCAAATACTTCCGGTAATTCTTTTCTTAATTCCACGTTTTCTTTCCCCCTGCTTTCTCATACCCTAATACGGCCGCGCCGATGGCTCCTGTATACTGAGCCAGTTCATGCGTCACGATGTGGGCTGGTTTCATATAAAATTCCAGTATACTTCGGATCACTTCAGCCTGTGCCAGACCCCCGGAAAAGAAAACTTCCTGTTCTTCCCGGATCAGCTTCTGTGCAAAAATGGCAGTTCTCTTACAGATCGAATGAAGGCACCCAAGTAAAATGTCTCCTGCCTTTTTCTCCTGCGCCAGGAGACCTACGATCTCACTTTCCGCAAATACCGCACACATGCTGTTGATCTTCTCCGGTGTGGCACCTCGGACAAATTCATCCAGTTCTTCCACTTTGGCTCCAACTCGCCCCAGTGTCATCTCAATGAATCTTCCTGTTCCTGCGGCACATTTATCGTTCATCAGAAAATCTGTCACTTTTCCATGCTCATCCAGAAGCATCACTTTACAATCCTGTCCTCCGATGTCAATCACTGCACTGCACTGTGGCATCAGGTATGCGGCTCCTGCACCATGACAGGTGATCTCTGTAATCTTCCTGTCCGCCTGTTCAAGAAGCCCTCTGCCATACCCAGTCGTTACCGTCATCGCAATCTCCTGAGAATATAACTGGCTGTACATATCACGAATCACTTTACCGGGACGATCAGATGTTTTTTCTAAATAAATTTTCTGGATCTTCTCTCCATCAAATACTGCTGCTTTCGTCGTTGCAGAACCGGAATCCAGTCCTAATGTCACCATCTTTTCACCTGCTTTCTCTAAGAAAAGTATAACATTTACCGTATTTTTGTCTAATTCAAATGCCTGATAATTTCTTTATATTTATAGATTATATCTATAAATAGTCTCGCTTTTTTCTATGAATTATGATACGATATATACAATTCAAAACAGTGGCAGGTTATTTTTTCTGTTCTACCTGCACGAAAAAGAGGTGTTCTATGTATTTTCATCAACTGGAAGCTTTTGTCCAGGTAGCAGAGAATAAGAGTTTTTCTAAAGCTGCCAAAGCCATGTATCTGTCTCAGCCTACTGTCAGTGCACATATCAAAAGTCTGGAATCGGAACTTGGTGTCCCACTTATTTCACGTACCACGAAAGAAGTTCTGCTTTCTGAGGCCGGGCAGATTTTCTATGATTATGCCAAAGAACTTCTGCATACCAGGGATGTGGCTGCCTTGATGATGCAGTCTTATGCCACCGAAATTAAGGGAGAACTTCCGGTAGCTGCTTCTACTGTTCCGTCTCAATATCTGCTGCCGCAACTACTGACTGAAATGTATGTGCGCTATCCGGATCTGAAAATATCGGTCCGCCAAGCAGACAGCTCCGCAGTAATAAATCAAATTGAAAACTATGATGCAGAATTAGGCTTTACCGGTATGCAAAATCCTGATTCCAAGTGTATTTTTGAACCTTTGCTGGATGATCAACTGGTTCTGATCACCCCCAACACCCCTGCTTATCAGATCTATAAAGGAAAGCTTCCTGTCAGCCAGCTTCGCTATCTTCCATTTATTTTCCGTGAAAAGGGAAGCGGAACACGCAAAGAAGCCGACGCTTATTTTCAAAGCATCGGCCTCGACGATCAGAAGCTTCATATTCTGACAGAACTGCCTTCTACCGAAAGCATCAAACAGGCTGTCTGTCACGGTCTGGGCGTATCGATTATCAGTAAAATTGCTGCAAAAGATTATGAAAAATTCGGATACCTTTTGAGTTTTGATCTGGACTCTGAACTGCTGAAGCGTTCCATCTATCTGGTTTATCACAAAAACCGGGTACTGACTCCTGCTGCCAGATCTTTTGTTGAAGTGATCCGTGAAAAATACGGTCCAAAGCCGGAACATCCACGAACTTCACCAAAGGTACATATTCCTGTGGGATGATGGGGACGGTGTTTATGGCTTTTTTACTGTCCCTGGTGACACTCCATGTTGGTATCTAAATGGACCAGTTCATCAGTGAATTCTTTCTTTTTCAGATACTGCTCTATGAACGATACTACCCGCAATTCTCCGAAGGAATAGGATTCATCTTTGAATATTGGCAGATAATTGATTCTGTTATTGAATACAAAAATTTCAGCAATTCTTGATAAATCTTTCCTTTACGCTCATGTTGTCCTCAAATACTGCTTTACCATGAAGACGAATCCATGCGTATTCAGGAGAAGATACTGATACTTCTACCTCAGGATTTGTATTTATGGAAGGACTAAAAAAATTCGAGCAGATTTTTCAGGAAGTATTGTTATACTCCGGATTGTCTCCAGATCATGCAAAGATTCTTTCTCAGCGCATGTTTTCTATTTATCAGGGATATCTTCTTCTTGGACGAATCAGCGACGATACTTCTTATTTGAAAAATGCAAGAAAAAATATGATTGAAACGTACCGGGAGTACCGGACATTTCATGGAATCTGAAAGGAACTTTTATGAGTACTGTAATTCTTTCCTGCACCGCACTTCTGGAATATGTGCAGCAGGCTCAGAAGACCTGCAATACGGACTTTCCCATCATTGAATTAAATCGGCAATACCATATAGAGCCATCAAAAATGAAAAACCACATTCTTCAGACACTCTCCAGCTTGTCGTCAGATGTTGATACTATTCTTGTGGCTATGGGTTTCTGTGGCGGATCATGGCAGGATGTATCCTGCTCTAAAACCCTGGTAATTCCCAGAGTTGCTGACTGTGTTGCGCTTACATTAACCACAACGGAACAATATGCCCCAGATTTGAAAGAACAGGGACATATGTACCTGTTTGGAAATGGAGAAAATGGATTTTCTGTTCATGCTATTTATGAAAGTCTTCTGAAGGAATATGATAAAGAAATGGCAGATATTGTCTTCAACATGTATTTTGAGCATTATCACCATCTGGATATTATCGACAATGGTCTGTACGACTGCTATGACCTGGATTTTGTGGAACGTGCACAGGCAGATGCCGACAGGATTCATGCTGAACTGGATTTTGTACCCGGAAGTAATATTCTTCTTGAAAAGCTGGTATCTGGAAAATGGGATGAGCAATTCTTTGTTGCTTCTCCGAATACTCGAATTACCCAAGGGAAATTTTTTGATTGCTGAAAATTAATCCAGATTGCAGCAGATTTCCTGAAGTCTGGAATCTTGCGAAGACCTGCCGGCAGTTCTTTTTCTTAATGAATATCTACGTCAATGCCAATTCCAATCTTTTCTTTGACAAAAACGGTAGATTAATGGATTTTCCATTGTGCAAAGAACAATGGTTCATGGAAATCAGCTGCCGGTCCTGAAGATCCTGGATACTCAGCATATCCTTTTCCTAATAGGGATGTCCCTGATAAATAATGGCATTCATTTATGACAATGCACTTGTAATATTTTGTTGATACCTATTTTACAGGAATACAGATCTCCGTCACAAATTTTTCCGGATCATTTGTGATGCCATAATCAATCAGCGTAATTTCACGGGAAAATCCGACAATCTGCATCTGATGTTTTTTTATATAATCCAGTAATTTTTTATACTGACCTGGTGCTTCTGCATGACTTCCTCGGAAACACAGACGGACACATAATGATTCTGTAACAGGCATTGTCTCTCCATCATAGATATCTTCATCATCCAGTATTAAAAAGATGCCGTCATATTTCTTATATTCTGAATTCTTCAAATGCTCTGAGGAAATTCCAAGTCCCACTTTACCGAGAAATACAACTGCCTCTGCCTTTGACTGATCCAACTTTCTGATAGGAGCTTCCATATCCTGCGATTCTTCTATTTTCAAAGGTGCTTCCACCCACACAACCCGGCTTGCTGGAAGCTGTACCAATGTCACCGTATCCAATGGTGTATTCTGTGCTTCTGATAAAACATTTAAACGATGATTTATTTTTTGTTCCATGCGTTTTAATTCCAGCTGCTTTTCCAGAACAATCTTTTTTTGCTGCATCAGCTTTTCTTCTATGTTACTTATATCCTTGTTTTTCAGAAAGTCCTCTATTTCAGCTAATGGCATATCTAATGCTCTTAAATATCTGATGGTATTAAGTACTTCAAACTGTTCTGGTCCATAATAACGATACCCTGTATCTGGGGAAGTATATTCTGGGTGAAGCAGTCCAACATTCTCATAATGCCGCAGACTGCTGACACTTATGTGAAAAAGTTTTGATACCTCGCCTATAGAAAATAACCCTTTTCTGTCCATAGCATCACGCTCCCTTCCTTATCGGTTCTTTATGATATATGACATAAAACGCAATCATACAGATTATCACTGATAACAACGAACCGGCTGCTGTTGCAAGTCCCATCGGAAACAATGTTGTCTTAAATATCCTTGATGTCAGATAAACTCCTGGAATACGAACCAGTACAATTGCCAGAATGTTATGTAAGAATGACAATCCGGATTTTCCACAAGCACAGAAATAACCGCTGCAGCTAAAATGAATACCTGCAAAAATGCAGTCAAAAATATAGCCTCGCAAATACTGACTGCCAAGCCTTATCACATCTGCTCCAGCTGATGTATTTCCATCGGTAAATAAAGCGACTATTGATCCGGCTGTAAATTGAATTGTAATAGTTGCCAATATTCCGAATCCAACTGCAATCAACACAGCATACCGCAGTGTTGCAATTGCTCTTTCTGGTTTATTTGCTCCGATATTCTGTGCCCCAAGAGCTGAAACAGTTGATAACATAGAAGACGGAACCAGAAACAGAAAGCTTATAATTTTCTCTACAATGCCAACGGCAGCTGCATCGTTTAATCCTCTCTGGTTTGCAATAATCGTTATCACAATAAAAGCAACCTGAATCAGACCATCCTGCACAGCGATTGGAATACCGATATATAATATTTTTCCCATTACATCACGCTGAGGTTTGAAATCTGTCTTACTTAGTACGACACTTTTTCTTTTTATAATAACAATCACTGATACCAGCACACTGATTGCCTGTGAAATGGTTGTTCCAAGTGCAGCACCCGCAGGGCCAAGTTTAAATGCTCCCATAAAGAGATAATCCAATCCAATATTCGCAATACATGCCACAGCTATAAAATACATCGGACTTTTACTGTCTCCCATACCTCTGAAAATGGAGCTGATGATGTTATACGCTGTGATAAACGGAATACCAATAAAACAGATTGTCAGATATGTGACCGTACCATTTACAGCCTCCGCAGGGGTAGACATTACTGATACAATGGGGTGTACCAGCATAAGCAACAATGCCATTCCAACGAAAGCAACTCCCATGAATAAAACTATGGTATTACCAACAGCCTTCGATGCCTGTTTTTTATTATCAGCTCCAACTGCCTGTGCAATACTTACTGTTGTTCCCATCGCAAGACCTACAATCATAACAGTAATCATATGCATGATCTGCGAACCGACAGATACCGCAGTTGTGCTTGCTACACCATCATACTGCCCAATCATAAATAAATCTGCCATTCCATAGAGTGTCTGTAAAAAATAGGAAAGCAGATACGGAAGTGAAAACAAAATTACATTTCTGAATACACTTCCGGTTGTTAGATTTTTTTCCATAACATTTTCCTCTTTCTTATCTGATATAAGCATATCATAAACTCTATATCGGTTGTAGAGTCAATAGACATTTTCAAATTTTATAATTTCAATTCTATATGCAAAGTGGACAGCCGCTGACTTGGCTATCCACTCTTTATCATCCCTTCACAACTGGAATTGTTAGTTCGAGAATGCTATACGATACATTTCATCTTGTTCTGGTAAATGTGTAATATAGCCTATTGGTAATGTATTGCCTGTTGCTTCAATAATCGCTTTCGCTCCAACAAGTGTAATTGCATGTGAACTCAGAATACTCGAATTATTGAATACTCATTTCGTAGTGTTCCATCTTTCAAGCGAATTGCATTGGGCTTGACACCTGTAAGAGACTCCGCAAGGCAAAAGATTTGCAAAGGCTCCTATCTCACTTCTGTCAAAACAGTATCTAATTCCCCTGTTATGTTTCCTACTGTTCTGGCAAAACAGCCTCTTTCTTTCATCATCCGCAAACATTCGTCTTTTTCTTCTGCCGGAATTGCCGCCAGCAATCCCCCTGACGTCTGTGGATCCATCACCGCGTCTCGCTTCCATTGTGCTATCGTGGATGAAAAACGCACTTTAGTCTTCAGATATTCCTGATTCTGATACACTCCGGATGGTAATATTCCCATAGCAGCCATCTCTTCCGTCTTTGGAAGAAACGGGATCTGATCTGCATAAAGATGAATCACTTTTTTACTTCCTTCTGCCATCTCGCAGACATGTCCAAGAAGCCCAAACCCTGTAATATCGGTACAAGCATGAACGGTAAACTGGCTAAACACTTCACATGCCTGACGATTTAGCAAAGTCATCCATTTCAGCATTTCCGATTCTTCTGCTTCATTTAACAGACCGCCTCTGGATGCCAGTGCATAGATTCCTGTTCCTATTGGCTTGGTCAGAATCAATATATCGCCTTCCTGAGCTGTATCGTTTCTCCAGATTTTCGCCGGATGTACTACACCGGATACCGACAGACCGTACTTTGGTTCATTGTCTTCGATGGTATGTCCTCCTGCCACTACCGCTCCGGACTCAGCTACTTTTTCATAACCACCTCTCAAAATTTCCTGTATACATTTTGGATCCAAACAGGATGGAAATGCAAGAAGGTTTAGTGCCAGCACCGGTCTTCCGCCCATGGCATAGACATCACTCAAAGCATTCGCTGCTGCAATCTGTCCAAAAAGATACGGATCATCTACTGGTGGCGGGAAAAAATCAATCGTCTGAATCAGGGCCTGATCCTTATTCATCTGATAAACAGCCGCATCATCACTGGAACCAAAGCCAACCAAAAGCTGATCACAATACTGTTCCGGAAGCTTTCCTAATATTTGCCTGAGAACCTCAGGTCCCTGTTTGGACGCTCAGCCTCCCTTTGCTGTCATCGCTGTCAATTCATACTGATGATTCATAGCTGTCACCTTCTTTCTATTCAAAAAACGGTCTCTTTTATAAGAGACCGATCACTTTCTGGCGGAAGTATGTGGGAATCGAACCCACCTAAGCGGGAGTTAACCGCTATCACAGGTTTTGAAGACCAGGAGGCACACCAGCACCTATCTACTCCCATTTTTATCTTTATTATTCTATCACAGGCAAAATTAAATGACAACCTAAAGTTCCCTCATCTTTATATTTTACACTAACAACCAGGTTTTTCGAATCCTGACTGTAATTTTTAACGCTCTTATTCTATTTATATATTGTTCCATTTTGGCAAAGTATATATACAGAACGGATTTGTATAAACATTGATTCCACTGCGCCCAAACAGTATAATTTAAGTATGTAGATATTCCGCACCTAATAAATTGCGGAGATTAGGCGAACTGTTTCCTGTCGCCTGGAAAGGGGGCTTTTATGACAAAAGCTAAAAAAAATAAAAATCCTGCTATACTTATCATTGGATTACTTCTCATGTTCATTTTGGGACGTTTTATTCCTACATGGGGGTCTGTCACACGGATTGGTGTACAGGGCATCTGTATCTTTATCGGTCTGGTTCTTCTGGCAGCAAGTGGATATCCATATCTGGCAATCTCTACTTTTGCAATTCTTGCAATACAGCTGTCCGGAGCATTTACAATTGCTGATATGATTGCTGCCAGTCTGGGCGGTACCATGATCTTTCAGCTGATTGTCATCTATGGTCTCTGCAGGGCGTTACTTGACTGTGGTGCCGGTGATGTCATCGCTCGCTGGCTCATCACACGAAAATTCGCCAAAGGGAAACCTTTTGCTTTCACTTTTATGCTGATGATTGCATCTGTTTTTGCTGGCGCATTTATTGGGCTTGGCGGACTCGTTTTCTATTACAGTGTTCTGGATTCCATCCGAAAAGAGTTGGGTTACGATGAAAATTCCTCATGGATGAAATTCAATGTATTCGGAGTCTATGCGGAGGCTATGGTTGGTATGTCCATGCTACCATTTAAGGGACTTCCTCTGCTGATCTTTTCTCCATTAAAACAGGCTCTGGGAGAAGTCGGAATTACTACAAACGACTTACTGTTTATGGGCATCATAGCTCTTTTGGGCGTCATTATTGCAGTTGTTTACTATTTTATTATGGTTCTGTTTAAAGTTGATCTGGATAGATTGAAAAATCTCGATATCACCAAAATGGACGGTATGGACCATGTTAAGATGAACCGGCAACAGGTTTTTGTTACCATCGTTTTTGCAATTTCCCTGATCTATACCATCTTGATTTTGTTTATTAAAAAAGGAACTCCTTTTGGTGATGCTTTCAATGGCATCACACAAGCCGGATGGTTTTCTATCTGTCTGGCTATTATGTGTCTGGTTAAAATTGATGGCAAACCAGCAGCCAATCCGTTTACCGTATTAAAAGATGGCGTAGACTGGAATGTGATTTATGCAATGATCGGCTTTACACAGGCAGGTGCTGTACTGACCATGGATGATGCCGGCATCAAAACATGGCTTCAGGATGTTCTTTCAGGTATTTTTGTAAATTCTGGATTTCCTGTCTTCCTGCTGCTGGTAGTTTTAATTTCCTGGATCCTAACCAACTTCCTGTCAAACACAGCAGTTGGCGTTATCATGGCCTCCCTGGCATCACCGTTTCTGACTGTGCACATTCAGCAGTCCGGTATTAATCCTACTGCATATGCAGCGGGATTCATGATCTCTGTCATGTTTGCATTTGCCACACAGGCCGCCTGCGGCGCAGCTCCGCTGCTCTTTGGTAATAAATGTATTTCGAATGACTTGAAATGGCTTTATTCAAAAGGTCTATTTGCAGGTATTATCATCTTCCTGATCAACTATATTCTCACATTAGGATTGTGTTACATTCTATGATACGTAATAGAGCCATGTCTATTCTTGGCAAAACAGCCGATGGAAAACTACGTACTCTACAGTTCTCCATCGGCTACTTTTTTTACTGCATCTAAAAATATCCGGAATGCTTTTGATTTACTATCTTTCCTGTAACAGATAACTTCCTGACTGGGATACATAGAATCCTCGCATACTCTTTCCACAACGCCTTTTACTCCCTTGCTAAGTCCTGCCGGTCCAAATGCAATATACTGTGGATTAGACGATATATTACGCAGTATGGTACGAATAGCTACGCTTGACTCAAGATTCACTTCTTTAACTTCACGTACCACACCATATTTTTCGCAGTAACGCATAAAAATTTGTTCCCTGTGAGACGCTGTATGAGGTCTTGGATTAATAAACAAAAAACGGGATCCTTCTACTTCCAACATATCTTTTGTCGAAAATGTATTTCTGGACGCCAGTGGATGATTTTCATTTAGGAATACCATATCCTGTGTCTTGCGAAGCTTTTTAATCTCCAGCTCTCTGTGTCTTTCTTTAAAAAATTCTGGATTATCCTCAGCTTTTCCAAGAATCACAGTAACTGCCGCATCGATTTTTCCCAAACGTACAAGCTTCAGTAAAGTACGATTGTCATGGCGCATCAGTTCCACATCCAGTGATGGCATCTGCTGTACCATTTCAGCAATAATCTGTGATGCAACCTGAGACGGAAATAGAGGAGGCGTTCCAATATTAAATACTGGTTCTGGAGAAATGGTGCGTAAAACGCCTTCAAATTCATCAAAGGATGAAACCACCTTCTGAAGTGCCGGGAGAAGCATTTGCATTTCCAGTGTCAATGTTACACCATTCCTGCTGTGACGGTCAAACAGAATTACACCAAGACTTTTTTCTATGGAAAGTACCTGCTTTGAGATAGCTGAAGGTGTGAAATTTAATTCATAGGCAGCCTCTGAAAAATTTAGAGTTTTTGAAACCATCAATATGGTTCTCAATTTTTGTATATCTGAATTCATCATACTGTCCCCTTGTTTTATTGTCATCGTTCACTTTTCTGACAATTTTATTATTCTATATCAGAATAATAATGCAGTGAAATGGATTTGTCAACGTTTCATATTTCGTTATAATAAAATCAAGAACTGTGACGTTACTGTCACTCCAAATTATATAATAGAAAGGATGATGTATATGGAATTTAATATTTACAAAACTCTTTACTGTGATGTCGCTGTTGTCGGCGGTGGAGTGGCGGGCACTGCCGCTGCTATTGAAGCTGCAAGACATGGAAAGCATACCATTCTTTTCGAAAAAGGCACTACACTTGGCGGTATTGCCACAAACGGTTATGTTCCTCAAATCGCAGGCAATATCGAAGGCATCTGTCTGGAGTTTGCCCGGAAGTTAGATGATGCCGGACAACTTCGCCGATTATATGACAAACCTTATTATCGTAATCCTTCTTTCGAACCGGAATATGGCAAACTGCTACTTGAGGATATGGTATTTTCTGCTGGTTCTCGCATTCTTTATGATTCCACTTTATTTTATGTGGAAATGGATACTGATCGTATGATAAAAAGTCTGATTTTTTACACCAAAGGCGGATATATGCAGGTAAAAGCATCCATGTATATTGATGCCACCGGTGACGGTGATCTGTCTGCCCTTTCCGGTGTTCCCTATGAAGTCGGTGGACAGGATTTTGCCGGACTGAATATTTCCTCCACTCAGGGTTCTCGCTGGGCCGGGGCCAACCTGACCAAATATCTTGCTGCGGAAGCAGCATGGAAAAAAGAACAACAGGACAAAGGTGTGGAAAACCCTCTTCCACTGGTCTATTATCTTGAAACAGAAGCCATTGCCCGTGGAGAAATGAGCCGTCATGTATGCAACCGTAACTCCGGATTTTTCAGAGTTCTGCTTCCAAACACTCCAGAAGATAATGCCTCTTTTGTTACCTTCTCATTCCACAGCTATTACTGTCACAATACTGATGCAGAAGATCTCACACGTCAGATTCTGGAACAGCATCAACTGATGAAACAGTTCCATGCATTCCTGAAAAATCATGTACCGGGTTTTGAAAATCTCCGCTTGGTAGGGCTTGGCAATGTTCCCGGAGTACGTGATAGTCGAAGAATTTTCGGCGAATATATGCTGAAAGCTGCTGATGTTGCCTGTGGCAGAAAATTTGAAGACGGTATTGCCAGATTTCCAGAAATGTTCGACACCCATCATCCAACCTCTCCAGATTGGGTATTTATGCGTCACTGTCATATAAAGGAATCCGAAATCACTGGTTCAGCTATCATGGAAAAAGAAACCCTGGGTAAAGACTGCGATGCACAAATGCATCCGTTCGGTATTCCTGAAGGTTTCCCAGTGCGTCCAAATCCGCAGGATTATTGTGATATTCCTTATGGTTCTCTAATTCCACGTGGTGTTGATAATCTTTTATGTGCCGGAAGATGCTGTTCTGCAGAATTCCATGCACAGGGTGCCATGCGTATCATTGGTCCTGCCATGAGTACTGGTCAAGCTGCCGGATTGGCTGTCTGCGTGGCAATAGACCGTCATGTTTTTCCGCGCGAACTTAGCGGTATTGAACTTCGTAAAATGCTGATCAATGAGGGTGTAGAACTGGATAAACCGTGTGATGGCTATTGGGCTGAACTAAGAGAACAGGAAGGTAATTATATCATTAATAATGGAGATTTTATTACTCTGGTACCTAAAAAATAAAACCATTCTTCTGAACATGAAAAGTGGCTCTGTTGAGCCACTTCTTCATATTCTCACTCTTTTAGCGATATTTTCCATACTCATGGACAGTTTCAAACATTGCTTCCACATTTTCTGCCTTTGCGCCATCCAGTCCTGCTGACATTCTGAAAATATAACCTCCATCCGGCATTGCTACATCCAAATGGCGTTTTACCGCTTCTCTTACTTTTTCCGGCGTTTCATAAACCAGAAGCGGTGTCGGGAAACCACCACCTATACAGCATACACTGCCAACTGTTTTTTTTGCTTTCTGCATATTTACTTTATCAAAGGTAAAATATGCGGAACCTTTCTCCACCTCCGCAAGATATTTTAATTTATCATTATACATACCTTCGCAAAATACATTTGCCATCATACCAGCCTCTCTGCAAGCTGCAATAATCTCTTTCAGATGGTTCCAATAAAACTTTTCATAAAATGCATTACTCATCATATCATCACTGCCTTTATGCAGTGCCATAACAATCTGTTTTCCTGTTTTTTTACCATCTGGATTCCCATGTCGTAACTGTTCAATCTGCTCTTTATGAAACTTGTTACAAAATTTCATTACCAGATTCTCATCTTCAAAAATATCCACAAATGTCAATTCCATGCCTCGATAGGTATCACTATATTTATCAAACGGCACAACTGCCCTTCCACCCATCATAGATGGAAACCCTAGTTCTGCCAGTTCTTCATTTGCTGCTGCCAGCTTTTTCCGATACACCTGATAAAAATCGTCAATCTCCCATAATTTCTGAATGGCTTTACGAATTTCCGGTTTTGAAAAAGCGGCCGCCACTTCACCAATTCCTCTATGACTCAGATTCAGCTGAAAATCCCGAAACGGTTCCATGACACTTGACACGCGAGGAAGAAATTTATTTAGTGACCACCTTGTATAATCATAAAAGAACTCTTCAAATTCATCATCATACAACGTTGGAAACTCTATAAACTGTGGCATAGAATCATTTCCGATTGGTGCATTGGCCATACCAGATATGTAAAGCGTTCTACTTCCCTGCATCTCATGACCACGTCCCTCACCTGCATAAGTCAGATTCAGCCCAGTCATTACATCTGGTTCATAATCCAGCATAAAACGTCTGGCGGCTTCTTTTCCTATCTCCATAGTTTCGTCATAATTTGATTCTGCCATAGTATATCCCAGTCGCTGTATCATATAACAGCCTCCAGTAATGTCAATTGGCACACGGTCTGGTTCTTTTAGCGCCAACGCATCCTGCAGACGTTTTAACCGGGCATCATATTTTTTCTGTTCTGTAGGTGTCATGTTGTATACCTCCTTTTCTACTTTTATTATACGCAGACATACATACTTCAACAAATCCAATGCAATTATTTTTTATTCCATTTTGGAATAATACCCATCTTTATTTATTATTCTGAAAATCGAATTTGATTTTCTGGAACTTCATGTTATTGAATAAGATTAGAGATTAACAAAACAGGACTGGGCATATAAACTTATTACCCAGTCCCATTTCTATTTTACTTTTTTATCGCCTCATACAACCATTCAATCATTTTTTCTGCATCCGTCCCGCTGATCCAATGTTCTTCCCGCTATCTCCTGACATAGGTTTCAAAAAAATCAGGTGTAATCTTCTGAGAAGCTCATATAATATCTACTCAGTATGCCTTCCACTCACTCTCTGCCCCTGTATTCCTGGTGATTCTCTGACCATCCGTATATTCCAGTATCAGTTTTGCATTTTTTCGACTGGTCGAGAACAGATCTCGCACTTCTGAGATAGTAATAACCGGCTGTTGATGAACTACTTCTCGTATTTTCTCTGCTGCTGTTTCCAACAGAGGTTTTACCGTATACGCATCTTCACTTAAACGAACAAGCTGATTCTCTTCTCGCAGGAGTAAAAGGATATCTTCTGCCATATCCGCATACTCTTTCTCGACATCGGTTTCTGAGAGTTTTACAAATTGATATTCTGCTTTTTCGAAAGAATTTAGCAGCAGTTTTCTGCATCCTTCATATCTTGCATCTTTCAAAATCTCAAATTCCGGCAAGTGCAGATACTCGCCGCTGGAAATTATACTCTCTTCTGTCTCCCAGTGTTCAAATATTTTAGCTGCAACCACCGGTTTGATTTTTTTCATGTATTTTGTCTGAATCTCGGCCTTTTTTATACCATGACGATATGGATATTTATGATGGTATTTTTTCAGCTCTGCCTTAATCTGTTCCTGAAGATATAACTCATCGTCCCGCATCCAGACATAGGTATCCTTTTTCATTGGGAATACGAAAGCTTCTGATCCATCTTCCAGTTCCGATACGTCCTGACGAATTTCCTCTTCCGACAGGGCAGTTAATTTTGCCAGTTCCGTTATGGTAATCAGCGTGTCTCTGTGTGATTTCACATGCATCTGTACCACATCCACAGAAGAACCGGCTTCTTTACGCCGCAGTTCTTCCAATGCCTCTTCTTTGAATCTTCTCTTGGCCTTTGGATTCGGTTCCAGCACTTCGCCGCCCCCAATGGTCTCCATCGGAGAATAAAAACGAACTACAAATCTGTCTCCTTTTCGAAGTGCCAGTTCCTGTTCCAGGCGCAGCTGTGCAAAGCATTCTTCTCCTGCTTTTACTTCATCCCGATCCAATAAAATTGCGCGGCAGAGCACTTCGCTGGTTCCGGTAAATAAATGCAGCCGGCTCCGATTCTTTACAATTCGATTACTGTCTTTTAAGATCTTCAGCTTTACATCCAGCAAGGTCGTACCCTTCATGCTGTTCGGTGATGCCAGTACATCTCCGCGGCTGATATCTTCCTTTTTTATACCAGTCAGATTCACAGCCACACGCTGTCCAGCGCTGCATTCATCTACATTTTTCCCATGTACCTGGATATTCCGTACTTTGCATGGGGCATTCCATGGGTAAAGCTGCAAAGTATCGTCTTTGCGGATTATGCCAGAAATCAAAGTTCCGGTGACAATTGTCCCAAATCCCGAAATGGTAAAAACTCGGTCAATCGGAAGTCTTGGAATCGTATGAATCTCTTTTTCCTGCACTTCTGACGTTTCCATTTTTACAATCTCATCTGTCAGTTCTTTTAATCCTTCTCCTGTTACAGCAGATACTTTTACGACAGGTGCATCCTTTAAAAACGTATCCTGCAGCTGATCTCTCACTTCTTCTTCCATCAGTTCCAACCATTCCGGATCTACCAGATCCATCTTATTCAAAACTACGATACATTTCTGAATACCCAGAAGATGTAAAATATCCATATGCTCCTTCGTCTGAGGCATAATTCCCTCATCCGCAGCGATAACCAGAAGTACCATATCCATACCGCATACTCCGGTCACCATATTATGTATAAACTTTTCATGTCCCGGCACATCTACAATACCTGCTCGATCTCCGTTTGGAAGATCAAAAAAGGCAAACCCCAGGTCAATGGTAATCCCCCGTTCCTGTTCTTCCTTCCAACGGTCCGTATTGCATCCGGTCAATGCTTTGATTAATGTTGTCTTTCCATGGTCGATATGACCTGCTGTTCCAATGATAATATGTTTCATAAAAGCTCCAATTCTTTCACAATCATGTCCATGTCTTCTTTTTCCAGCGTCCGCACATCCAGGATGATCTGATCTTTCTGGCATCTGCATATAACAGGAACCGGAAGATGTTCCATCGCATCTATGATATCCTGGCATTTTTTCTGTCTGCTGGTCAGAACCACTCCATATCCCTGAAGGTGTTCCGTCGGAAAAGCACCTCCTCCAACCTGAGACTCACATGGTTCCACACTGACTTCAAAAGGCATTTTTTTCTCCTGAAGCATCTGACGCAGTGTATTTGCATCCTTTCTGGTATCTTCTGCTGTCTTTGCAATCATTTTCAGTGCCGGAAGATTTCTTAACGCATTTTCCGGATTCAGATACTCCCGCAGCGTCAGTTCCAATGCTGCAGCTGTAAATTTATCAATCCTTAATGCTCTCGTCAATGGATGTTTTTTTAGTATATTCATATATTTTTTCCTGCCAACAATCATGCCTGCCTGAGGACCCCCAAGCAGTTTATCTCCGCTGAAAGATACCAGATCTGCACCTGCCTGAATCATTTCCTGAACTGTTGGCTCATGAGGCAGTCCATATGCTTCCATCGGAAGCAATACACCGCTTCCCAGATCTGCCAGAACAGGAATTCCATATTTTTTCCCCAATAATGCCAGATGCTCCATCTCAACCGATTCTGTGAATCCTACTATCTGGTAATTACTGGTATGTACTTTTAAAATCATACCTGTCTCTTCGGAAATTGCCTTCTCATAATCTTCCAGATGTGTCTTATTGGTGGTTCCCACTTCTTTCAAAATGGTTCCACTTTGTTCCATTACATCCGGAATGCGAAATTTTCCTCCGATTTCCACCAATTCACCGCGGGATACAATCGCTTCTTTTTCTCTGCCGAGAGCACTGAGCATTAATAATACCGCTGCTGCATTATTGTTTACAGCCATCGCCGCCTCCGCACCGGTCAGTCTGCACAACAACTCATCAAAATGAGAGTACCGCTCTCCTCTGTGCCCCTCTTCCAGATCATACTCCAGATTCGAATAACCAGATACCATATATAGAAGCTGCCGGATATGCTCTTTGCTGATCGGGGCACGCCCCAGATTTGTGTGCAAAATTGTCCCGGTGGCATTGATTACTTTTTTCATATCAGGCTCAGTCAGTTTTTCCAGCTGCTTTCTGATCCTCTCTTTTAAATACTTCTCATCTGGCACACTTTCTGTTTTTTCTTCTATAATCTCAGAACGTACCTGTTCCAGAACATTTCGAATCACTTTTTTTAACTGCTCACTTCCAAGCTGTTCCTGGAACTTATGAATCTTTTCATCTTCCAATAATTCATTCATATTGGGGATACTTCGAAGAATCACCCTTTTATCCATCTTTTTTCTCCGCTTTCTTTTTTCCTTTGTCTGAATTGGAGGAAACTTTACTTTTCCAATTTCAAAAGTCTTCTCCAATTAAGACAAACTGCCGTATCGATACTTTCAGGATGATCTTCCATCTGAAATCTTCTCAATGCGGCAGTTATGTACTTTTAGCGTAACTGATCAGTTACTTTTTCTTTTTATTCGCAGCAACACTCTGAGCATCCTGCGCATTCATTTATTTTCTTCACCTTTACAGCACAGACTTTATATTCCGGAGTACTGGAAATAGAGTCCAGAGCATCACTGGTGATCCAGTTGGCACCACCCAGATAATGGAATGGCATCCAGCATTCACCCGGATTTGTCTTTTCGGATACACGAGCTTCTGCCTGGATCTCTCCTCTTCTGGAAGCAACAGATACCACTTCTCTGTCTGCAATACCAAGTTTCTCTGCATCTTCTGTGTTGATTTCAATGAAAGAAGTATGAGCGATCTCATTGATCTCCTCTGTCTTATCTGTCATTGCACATGCATTGTAATGATACAGAATACGTCCTGTCATCATGATCAGTGGATAATCATCATCTGGCAGTTCCATAGATGGTGTATAAGCTGCCGGACGGAAGTATCCAAGACCTCTTGCGAACTTGCCTACATGCATGATCTCTGTTCCAGGATGATCCTTGGAAGTACATGGCCACTGCAATCCTCTTCCTGCCACTTCTTCGCTGTCCAGTCTTTCATGACTGATTCCTGCAAAGGATGGTGTCACAGATGCGATCTCATCCATGATCTGAGCTGGTGTCAGATATGGCTGCGGATATCCCATTCTTCTCATGATCTCTGTAAAGATCCAGGTATCCGGTTTGGTATTACCTTTGATCTCTACCGCCTTACGCACGCGCTGTACACGACGTTCGGTATTGGTAAAGGTTCCTTCTTTTTCTGCATAAGATCTTCCCGGTAAGATCACGTCTGCAAGTTTCGCAGTCTCTGTCATGAACAATTCATCCACAACAAGAAAATCCAGGGAAGACAGACATTTGATGACATGATGAGTATTCGGATCGGTACGAACCGGGTCTTCTCCGAAAATAAACAAACCTTTGATCTCACCGGTGATCATCTTCGGGAAACAATCGGTGGCTTTGGTTCCGATCTTCGGATTCAGTTTCACGCCCCATGCCTTTTCAAATTTTTCAAGTATACCAGGTTTATCAATATTCTGGTAACCAGGGAACTGGTTTGGTGATGCACCCATATCACAGGCACCCTGTACATTGTTCTGACCACGAATCGGGTTCACACCACATCCGCGTTTTCCAAGCTTTCCAACCATCATAGCCATGTTCGCCATGGACATAACGCCCTCGGTACCGGTATGATGTTCCGTAACGCCCAGACAATACATGATCGGTGCGCGCTCTGCTGTCGCATAGATTCTTGCAGCTTTACGCAGATCATCAGCATCAATGTTACAGATCTCGGCTACTCGTTCCGGTGTATAATCTTTCACCATTTCCTTCATAGCCTCAAAGTTCTCTGTACGTTCTTCAATAAACTTCTGGTCAATCAGATTTTCTTCAATAAATATGTGCATCATGCCATTGGCAAATGCCACATTTGTTCCAGGCTTCAATTTCAGATGAATTTCTGCCTTCTTTGCAATATCAATATCTCGCGGATCTACCACAATCAGTCTTGCTCCGCGCTGTACTGCCTGACGCAGCTGCATTCCAAGTACCGGATGAGCTTCTTCCGGATTGGATCCTACTAATAAAATAGCATCCGATTCACGGGTTATATCGTAAATCGTATTTGTCATGGCTCCTGAGCCTAAAGTGGTTGCCAAACCGGCAACAGTAGGAGCGTGTCAAACGCGCGCGCAGTTATCGGTATTGTTGCTTCCAAACACCGTTCTTACCATTTTCTGAAGCATATAAATATCTTCATTGGTAGAACGTGAGCAGGCAAAACCGGCCAGCGCGTCACCTCCGTATTGATTTTTCAGTTCTGTGAATTTATTTGCTACCAGATCCAGAGCGTCATCCCAGGATGCTTCCTCGAATTCTCCGGTTTCGTGATTCTTAATTAATGGCTGACGGATTCTTGTCTTATGATCTACAAAGTCAAAAGATCCGCTTCTGCCCTTTACACAAAGTAATCCATGATTGGATGGTCCATCTGCACCTTCCACATCCACGATCTTTCCATCTTTTACAATCAGATCCATCTGACATCCGGTTGCACAATGCGGACAGGTTGTACGCACTCTCTTCTGTGCCTGATAAGGACGATACTTGTTTGTACGTTTCATTACCAATGCACCGGTCGGACATGCCTGCACGCAGTTACCGCAAGATTCACAGGTTCCGTCTGCCCAGAGACCTTCCCCATTTCCGATAATGGACTGGAATCCACGTTCCATTGTATCAATGGCACCACGTCCTACCAGCTGAGTACAGGTGTTGACACATCTGTGACAAAGAATACAAAGATTTGGATCATAGCGGAAAAACTTATTACTGTCATCAATTTCTCCACCGCTTTTTGCGCCTTCATAGCTGGTTTCTGATACGCCATATTCGTAAGCATAATCCTGAAGCTTACAGTTGCCGTTTGCTTCACAGGAGAAACAATGTACATTATGATCTGATAAGAGCAGATCCAGTGTCATTCTTCTGGATTCTATTACCTTTTCAGACATGGTCAGTACTTCATCGCCTTCTGATACCTGAAGCGTACAGGCCGTATCTATTTTTGTTCTGCCGTTGTTTTTTACTTCTACCACACACATACGACATGAGCCGTCCGGAAGAAGATCCTCTATATAACAAAGAGTAGGAATCTTGATTCCGAGCTTTTCTGCCGCATGAAGTATGGTCGTACCTTTTTCGACTTCAACGGGAAAGCCGTCAATTGTTAATCGAACCATACGTGCCTCCTTCTTTTTTATAATACTTTAAGGATCATAAGCCCTGAAAACACCTCTGTATCGATACGGCGTGTTTTCAGGCCTTTCTGATCCTGGTATTTTATTTGATTGTAATTGCTCCAAATGAACAGTTATCCATACAGGTACCGCACTTGATACACTTGGTCTGATCAATCTCATGCGGCTCTTTCTTATTACCCGTAATTGCACTGACCGGACAGTTTCTTGCACACTTGGTACATCCCTTACACTTATCCGGATCAATACTGTATATCTTCATAGCCTCGCAGACATGTGCACGACATTTATTTTCCAGAATATGTTCTTCATATTCATGACGGAAGTTCTGAAGTGTACTGATAACAGGAAGCGGTGCACTTTTACCCAGGCCACACAAAGAACGGGACTGAATAAATTTTGCTGTTTCTTCCAGCTTATCAATATCTGCCATTTCTCCTTTTCCTTCGGTAATCTTCTGAAGGAGTTCCAGCATACGCTTGGTACCGATACGGCATGGGCCACATTTACCACAGGATTCTCTCTGAGTAAATCCCATGAAGAACTTCGCAACATCTACCATACAGGTATTCTCATCCATAACTACCAGTCCACCGGAACCGATGATGGCATTAAACTTCTTAACAGAGTCAAAATCCAATGGTTCGTCCAGATGCTTTTCTACCAGACATCCACCGGATGGTCCACCGATCTGTACCGCTTTAAATGCTGCACCTTTCTTAATACCACCGCCGATATCGTAAATAATATGACGCAGCGTCGTTCCCATCGGAACCTCAATCAGTCCGGTATTTTCGATAGCACCTGTCAACGAGAATGTCTTCGTTCCGGTACTTCCTTCTGTACCAATGGTACGGTACCAGTCTGCTCCGTCCAGAATAATACGTGCCACATTCGCATAAGTCTCTACGTTATTCAATACCGTTGGTTTCTCCCACAGACCTTTTTCAACGGTACGAGGTGGTTTTACACGAGGCATACCACGTTTACCTTCAATGGATGCTGTCAGCGCTGAACCTTCCCCACATACGAAAGCTCCTGCACCGCGATTGATATGTAAATGGAAATCTATACCGGATCCCAGAATATTATCACCCAACAAGCCATATGCTTCTGCCTGAGAAATGGCCAGCTTTAATCTTGCAACAGATAACGGATACTCGGCACGTACATAGATATAACCATCTTTTGCGCCTACTGCATAAGCGGCGATGATCATACCTTCCATCAGCTTATATGGATCTCCTTCCATAACAGAACCATCCATGAATGCACCCGGGTCACCTTCATCACCGTTACATACGACATATTTGACATCGGACTGTATACGGGCTACCTGGCTCCACTTCTTTCCCATTGGGAAACCAGCACCGCCTCGACCACGAATACCAGACTTTGTAATCTCTTCTACCACTTCTTCCGGTGTCATCTCAAAAAATGCCTTCACAACACCCTGGAATCCACCTGCTGCAATGTATTCGTCAATGGATTCTGCATCAATATTACCGCAATGCTCCAGAACAATTCTGGTCTGCTGATTCAGGAAAGGAATATCTTCCGGATGTTCACATGGCTTTTCATCATGTTTGTAGAACAGTCTTTCGATCGGCTCTCCCCTTAATACAGTCTTTTCTACAATCTCTTTACAGTCTTCGATCTGTACATGTACATACTGGAGATGCTGTGGTTCTATACGAACCAGAGGTCCCAGTTCACAAAGTCCCTGACATCCGGTTTTTGCAATACCGATATGGGGAACATCTTTCTGAGCTACAACTTCCACTCCGTCCAGATCCGCACAGAGTCTTTTCATCTCTTCATAGATCTTCATAGAACCGGAAGCAACACATCCGGTACCGCAACAGACAAGAATACGGCAGGTATAGGATTCTATTTTTTCCTGAGCTTCTGTCTGTTTCTTTAACAGATCTTCTTTGCTTGTAATACTCATGCCTTATTCTCCTCTCTCAATTCTCTGATTAATTTTACTGCCTTGTCAGGTGTCATCTTCGGATGAACATCCTCATTTACCATCATAGTCGGAGCAAGTCCACATGCACCCAGACAGGATACGGTCTCTACTGTAAAGAGCATATCATCTGTAGTGCACTTCTTTCCCTCAAGCCCCAGTTCTTTCATGATTGCATCCTTTACCGGCTGAGATTTACGAACATGACAGGCTGTACCATCACAGACTTTGATGACATATTTTCCTTTTGCATCAAAAGAAAAGTTCTCATAAAAGGTTGCAACACTGTATGCTCTTGCTCTTGTTACTCCAATCTTGTCTGCGACATAGTTCAGCAGTTCTCCCGGCAGATAACGGTATTCCGCCTGAATATCCTGCATAATTGGAATCAGGGAAGCGGACTTTGGACCATACAGGGCAATGATCTCATCTGCCTTTTCATAGTATGACTGGTCTAACATTCTTTTACCTCCTAGTATAATAATGATGTAGTCAATGAAGACTACTTGATTAACAAGTTTCTATAAATCAGATAACAGAAGAGGGTGTTCTTCCTTCA
>NZ_JAOQKE010000017.1:0-69283 GCF_025567005.1 Muricoprocola aceti | reverse complement strand
ATGAAGGAAGAACACCCTCTTCTGTTATCTGATTTATAGAAACTTGTTAATCAAGTAGTCTTCATTGACTACATCATTATTATACTAGGAGTTCATTTTATGATATCTACAAAAGCGCGTTACGCCTTGCGCGTAATGCTGGATCTGGCGCAGCAGCCTTCTGACCAGTATATTCCTTTGAAGGCTATTGCACAGCGTCAGCAAATTTCTGAAAAGTATCTGGAGATTATTCTGAAGAATCTGGTGAAAGCCCAGTTTCTGAAAGGTGTTCGTGGAAAAGGTGGCGGTTATATGCTGACCAAGAAGCCAGAAGAATATCTCATTGGAGAAATTATTGAACTGACAGACGGCCCTCTGGTCTCTGTTGCATGTAATATGCCGGGTGCAGAAGAATGCCAAAGAAAAGACCAGTGTATCACGCTTCCGCTGTGGCAAAAGTATGATACCATGGTCCATGATTTCTTTTTCCATATTACTTTAAAGGATCTGCTGGAGGGGAACTACTAAGGTTCCTCTTTTTTTAATCTTCGTCAATCTCTGATTTTTTATGATGATGATGTCTCTTATGCTCTGCTTCTCCGCATACAATACAATTCTTTACTACTTCTCCGTATTTCGTAAAATCCCAGGCTCCATAGGCCACCATCGGGCTGTCTTTCATAATGCAGAGGCTGATGGTTTCGTAAAGAATGATACCGTCCTGGCTGGCAATGCATCGGAATAATTCATTGCCAAAATAGTCTTTGATATATCCCAGCACATCCCCTTCCCGGAAAGTTTCTCCCGGCTGCTTTGTCGGATACCAGCATCCTTCCACAGGGGCATCTTCGTAAATGGCAGGACTGACATCAATCGGTGTCTTTTCATGACGATGTGCCTGTCCCTTAAATACTCCCAGATAACGCAGTATGTTTTTCACATCATGCACATCTTCGTCCACCAGACTCTGACACCACTGACTGCTGTGTCCTCGCTCCAGTAAAATACTTGGGATGCCAAGGGATCCTGCATAATTATATGCACCACCTGTATTGCACTGTGATTCTACCAGCAGATCCACATGAGCAATCTCTGCCATCTCACGGCTCTTTTTCACCACATAATCACTGGCATTGCCCAGACAATATACATAGGAAACCAGCCCTTCAAATCCGTCCCCGCAATGCAAATCAATATAGTAATCCGCTAATGGAAAAAATTCCCGTTCTACTGTATAGGCGATACGCTCCGCAGTTGTTCCAAGCATACTTCCCGGAAATACCCGGTTCAGATTCTTGCCGTCTTCATATACAAGGCTCATGGTACGATGCTCAAACCCGCTTGGATTCATCAGATGAATGATGATCACCTGTCCGTTGATCTTATCCGGCTCCAGGTCATGAGATAACTGAATCGCAGACTGGATTCCCACATATTCTGCATTGTGTACACCACCTGATATCAATACAGTTTCACCATCCGTAGTTCCGCAGATCAGTGTCACCGGAAGCTGGATACGGGTTCCTTCTACTGATATAAATCCGTTGACTTTTTCTCCTCTTTTTGCAGTAAGTCCACCAATTGTAACTTGTTCCATAAGTCTCTCCTTACTTTTTCTCACTGTTTTTTCAACATTTTTCTGCTTACATCCACAAAACAAATAATAAATGCGATCATAGCCAGAGACCAGGTGATAGGATATACTGCTGCCACCATCCTCAGGCTATGGAACTGATCTACAAATAATTTCAAGATTCCAATTCTGCAAATGCAAAGTGTCACAATTACAATTATCATAGACGGAATTGTTTTTCCCACGCCTCTTACCAGCCCTCCGGTCACTTCCATAATCGAATAGATGAAATAAAACGGGAAAGATACACCTATGATCTGCAATCCCAGACGGATTACATTTTCATCCCGACAGAAAATACCCAAAATCGTTCTTCCAAGCATCAGAATGACCGTTGAAAGTATCATTATAACAGATGCAGAAATTATATTACACACAATCGCACTTTTCTTGATTCTCTCATATTTTCCAGCTCCGTAGTTCTGTCCGGCGAAGGTCACAATACTCTGTCCAAAGGCAACAATCGGAAGATACAATATGTTTTCCACACGGAAGTAAACTGTAAATGCTGCTACTGCATCCTCTCCAAATCCATTGATATAGTACTGCACTACCAGATTGGACAATGTAAGAATCATCGCTTGTATTCCCAACGGAATCCCGATTTTGATGATCGTTTTGCTCATCCGTCTTTCGATCTTCCATCTCTGTCTCAGTAAGTTTTCTTTTCGGAAAATGTATACCATTAAAAATACTGCCGTAAAAGTCTGTGATACGACGGTCGCCAGAGCCGCACCTGCCACACCCCAGCCAAGCATTGCGATAAAGCACCAGTCCATACACACATTTAAAAAGCCACCGGCAGCCAGTACCAGAAACGGGGTTCTAGAATCCCCCATGGCCCTTAAAATTCCGGCGCACATATTATAAATAATCATAGACATAATTGCCAACAGATAAATCCGAATGTACACCAGCGCCTGCGCCAGTATCGACGCCGGCGTATTCAAAGCTCGAAGTGCCCAGTCTGCCAGCAGCTGACCTGCTGCCATCAAAAGAATTCCTCCGGCTAATGCAAGAAATAACGCATTTTCCATGCTTTTTCGCACATTTTCTTTATTCTTTGCGCCCCAATACTGGGCTGTTATTACACCTGCGCCAACAGATATGCCGGTGAATAGACCGATCAGGCAGGTTACAAGAATTCCACTTGCCCCCACTGCTGCAGCCTCTGTTTTTCCCATATAATTTCCCACAAAAATCAAATCAACAGTGCCGTATAATTGTTGGAACAGACTGCCCAAAAACAGTGGCAATGCGAATAAGATAAACCCTTTTGCAATACTTCCTTCGGTTAAATTCGTATTCTTCATTACTTCTTTCCGCCATAGAGATGGCAGGCTACCTGGTGTCCAGGCTCTACTTCTGTCATCTGAGGTTTTTCTTTTTTACAGATATCCATACATTGTTCGCATCTTCCCTGGAATGGACATCCTTTCGGCAGATCCAACGGACTTGGTGCTTCACTTTCGATACTTTCAATTGGTTTTGAAAAATCCATATGAATATCAAATACTGCACCCATTAATGCTTTTGTATAGGGATGCATGGCTTTGGAAGACAATTCTGAACCCGGAAGTGTTTCTACCAGATTTCCCAGATACATGACTGCGATCTGATGTGCAACCTGCTGAACCAGTGCAATATCATGACAAATAAATCCAAACGTAATATTCTTTTCTCTCTGAAGTTTGGTGATCAGTTCAATGACTGTCTTCTGAACAGATACATCCAGTGCTGAAGTTGCTTCATCCAATACCACAATTTCAGGTTCCAGAGCCAGCGCTCTTGCAATGGCAACACGCTGTCTTTGTCCGCCACTCATATTATGTGGATATCGATCTGCAAAATCTCCCGGAAGTTCTACCATTTCCAGAAGCTTTCTGCATACTGCGTCTTTTTCAGATTTTTTGATTTTCTTAAAGTTCATTAACGGCTCGCATACAATATCCCTGATGATCATCTTCGGATTAAACGATAAAGCAGGATCCTGAAATACCATCTGTACATTCTGACGGCTCTGACGAAGTTTCTCACCATGCAATTTTGTAATATCTGTGCCGCGATAAAGAATTTCTCCTTCCGACGGCTTATCTAAAGAAACCAGGAATCTCATAAAAGTACTTTTTCCACATCCGGATTCTCCCACAAGACCAAGTGTTTCTCCTTTATACATCTTCAGACTGATATCATCATTTGCCAGCAGCGTCCTTCCATGGGAAGCCGGAAATTTTCTGGTTATATACTTTGCTTCCAATATTACTTCTCTTTTTTCAGACATAACGTTCACCTCCAAGAGACGGAACAGCATCCAGAAGCTTTCTGGTATATTCATTTTGGGATTCCTTCAGAATATACTCTCTTGTTCCCTGATCTTCTATTATTCCCTGTTTCATAACAATAATATAATCCGACATATATGCAGCCACGCCAAGATTATGTGTCACTACAATAATACTGGTATTGTAATCATCTCTCAGCTGCATCATCTGACGCACAATCTGAGCCTGCGTCGTCACATCCAGTGCCGAAGTCGGTTCATCTGCCAGTAACAGTTTTGGCTGATAAGTCATACCCATGGCAATTCCAACACGCTGTCTCATACCACCGGACAGCTGAAACGGATAAGAATTCATAATATTATCTGCTGCCGGAAGTCTCATACGCTCCAGCATCATAATTCCTTTGTTCCATGCTTCCTTTTTGGAAATCTTTTCATGTGTCAGAATGTACTCTGTAAATACATTTCCAATCTTTTTCGTAGGGTTCATCATGGCACCACTATCCTGAAAAATCATAGAAATATCTGTACCACGCAGTTTTCTCCATTTTTCAGAATTGTAAGCCAGAAGATCCTCTCCCTCTAATGTGATCTGTCCTGCTGTTACCTTTCCGCCACCAGGGAGTAATCCCAAAATTGCGCGGATCACCGTAGTTTTTCCACTTCCTGATTCTCCCACCAATGAAATAATCTGTCCCTGTTTCATACTCATATTAAAATGCTGAACCGTCGGAACATTTTTATAGGAGATGGTCACATCTTTTAATTCAAGCATCGTTCTACCTCCTATTCACTCTTTGGATCCAGGATATCCCTGATGGAATCTCCAAGCATATTGAATACAACAACGACGATAAAAATTGCAAGTCCCGGAAAGATCATCAGCCATGGTGCTGACTGCATACAGGCTCTTCCCTCATTCAGCATATAGCCCCATTCCGGTGCAGGAGGCTTCGCGCCAAATCCCAGAAAGGACATTGCTGCCAGCTCCAGCATCATAGATCCCACATCTGTTGCTGCTGTAATAATCAAAGTTGGCAATGCATTCGGAAGCATATAGCGAAGCAACATATACGGAGTCTTAGAACCTGTTACGATTGCAGCAGATACATAATCGCGGTCACGAATCTTTAAAACCAGACTTCGTGCCAGACGGGCATATTTGGTCCAGCTCACTACTACAATTGCAATAATCGCATTTTTGATACTGGCCCCCATAATACCGGCAACCGCAAGGGCCAGTACCAGTCCAGGGAAAGCAAGCATCATGTCTGCAATTCGCATGATTACAGCATCCACGATTCCTCCAAAATAGCCAGAAATAACACCTGTTACTGTTCCAACCAGAAAAATTAACGCAACCACGCCAAATGTAGCTGTCAGAGATGCACGGGCACCATAAATCACTCTTGTAAAAATGTCGCGCCCCATCTTATCTGTTCCAAAAATGTGCTCTTTACTCGGCGGAAGCAATGCATCTACCAGAGATCCTTTCAACGGATCCACACCACCTGTTACAACAGGGGCAAATATTGCTGCCAGAATAATAAGCAGTGCAAGAATAGAAAACACGACAAACGTTTTATTCTGTAAAAATCTGTTTTTCTTCATAGTTCTCTACTCCTTTAAACGCATACGAGGATCAATGTACACATAAGATGCATCTACAATCAGATTAATTACCATGTAGATCAGTGCAAGCCATAATACATATCCCTGAATCAGATTATAATCACTGGATGTGATTGCTGAAACTGCCAGATTTCCCAGTCCCGGGTAAGAAAAGATGACTTCTACTACACTGGTTCCCCCAAGGAGGGAACCAATGGAAAGACCAAACATGGTAATCAGTGGAAGTAAGGAGTTCGGAAAAACATTCTGCCAGATAATTTTGGATCTTTTTACACCTCTGGCTTCTGCACCAATGACATAATCCTGGCTTAATTCATCCAATACTGCTGTTCGTACCTGTCTGGTATACTTGGATGACATTGCAATCGCCAGTGTCAGCGCAGGAAGAAATAAGCTCTTAAAGTCTCCTGCTGAACTGATTACCGGAAATGCATGGATGTATACACAAAATGCCAGAATCAATAATAAGCCTACCCAAAAGTTAGGCATAGCGCACCCCAGAAATGTAATTCCACGGACAAGATAATCAATCCATTTATCTTTATAGAGTGCAGATAACATTCCAAGTGGCACGGACAGAATCAACATCATGACCATAGACATCAATGTCAATTTCAGGGTCGGCCAGAGTCTTTCTGCCAGCAGTTCTGTTACCGGTCTGTTCAGACTGTAGGATTTTCCAAAATCTCCCTTCAGGCAATTCCCAAGCCATCTGGTATACTGCTGCAAAAATGGATCATTTAATCCCATTTCCTCTCTTGTCTCCTGAATCATCTCTTCTGATGGCATCACACCGGTTGCCGTATACATGTTACGCACAGGATCACCCGGTGACATAAACGTCAGTGCAAATGTGATAAAACTGATTCCCAGTAATACAACGACAATCTGCAAAAGACGTTTTGCTATTTGTTTTTTGCTCAAAACGAACACTCCTTTTTGCTTTACTCTTATTCAGCCGGTACAATTTCAGTAGACAGCCAGTAGTAATCTGCTGTGTGGATATGTGCAGATCCGACTTTTGCATTATTGTAAATCATAGATGAGTTATAGTATCCGTCAATCAGAACTGCGGCATCATCGATCAGAATCTGCTGCATCTGGAAGATGATATCTTTTCTCTTTTCCGGATCCATTTCGCTTTGTAATTCCTTATATAATTCATCATATTCCGGATTTGAATATGCGCAGTAAGAGGTATCCGTCGCCCAGTTTGCCATAAAGGCCAGAGGATCTCCTGTACCAACTGTCATCCAGTTATTATTATTGAGATCATAATCCAGAGCTGCCAGTTTGCTCCACTGATCATCAGAGCTGCCGTATTCCGGAACCACACCGATACCAATTTCTGCCAGATACTGTGCATTAGCATCTGAGAAATCATTCAGCAGACGGTTTTCGTAAGAAATATATCTCAGATTGATGTTCTGACCATCCAGTTCACGGATTCCGTCTCCGTCTGTATCCACAATTCCTGCTTCATCCAGAATCTGTTTTGCCTTTTCCGGATCATAGGTATATGGATTTTCCAGTTCATCATAACCATAGTTCAGTGTAGATGGCAGAACTGAGAAACCTGGAGTATAAAGTCCGCCAATTGTCTTTGAGTTACAAATTGTATCATCGTCAATTGCCATCAGTATCGCCTGACGCAGTGTTTTGTTGCCCAGCACTCCGTTAAAGTTCATCCATGAAAATCCGCAGCGCACACCAGATGCAATATCTACTGTATACGCATCGCTTTCCTGAAAGCTCTGAATATCTGCTACGTTCGTAATATTTTCTACCAGGTCTACCTGTCCACTCTGAAGTGCCATTGCCTTTGCGGAGTTGTCTCCCATAAACATCAGATTTACTTTGTCATAAGGTACATCTTCACGATAATATTCATTGGCAGCCAGTTCATATCCAACACCAACACCATTAAACTTTTCGATTTTGTAAGGACCGGTACCGATAATTCCATTATCGAAGTTCTCGATATGCTCTACGTCTGTGATACCCATCGTCGGATGACAGAGCTGCCCCATCAGATTCGCATATGGTTTACTTGTTTTAATGAAAATAGTATTTGCTTCATCATCAGCTGTTACTTCTGCTTCAAATTCCAGATATTTTTCTGGTTTTGCTGATCCGGATGGTCCTACTTCTTTCATATGATCAAAGTATGCTTTCACTTTGGATGGAGTCAGATCACAGCCGTCAGAAAACTTGATACCATCTTTCAGCTTAATCGTCCACTCTGTATGTTCATCATTTACTTCGTAACTTTCTGCCAGCCATGGTGTTACTTCCATATTGTCATCAAATTTGAACAGGGCTTCCGCAATTCCGTATCTCATGGCATTCCATCCAGCATTTTCATCCATGGCACTATTTACTACACCATCTGTATACATGGCACATCCAAAGTTCAATACCTTATCTTCTGCATTTGCGGTAATTCCCATAGACAGCAGTGCTGCGGTTGCTGCTGCAATCATCATGGCTTCTCTTTTTTTGTTTTTCATTTTCTTTCTCCTTATCCTTATCTTTTTGTTGCATTATTATGATGATATCGGTGTTTTCACATCTCTATCTTTTCATACTAATTCTAATTCATATGGAACTGCATTTATCTATTTCATAATTTTTCTGTAAACGCTTTAAATGAGTCAAAGTCTGCTGATGGTTCCTGAACCCCGGACATAGTACGTCCCATATTCTTCACAAACCGGAAGTACCTGTTCCAGATCAGTAGAAAGAAAAGAGATAATCCCTTTCACTCCCTTTTCATGCAATTCTTCTATAAATGTAATTTCATCTTCTGCACTGAGGATTCCTGTTGAATAGATAAAATCTACAAGAAACGTGATATCAATATAGTTTTCCAGATAATTTTGAAATGCTCTTACTTCTGCTTCGTTAACCATTTTTTCATATCATACTGCCCTCATATTACAAAATATTTCCACTTTTTCTTCCCGACGCGTAATAAAAATGCAATATCATATGAATTGAATGAAATAAAAAAGCACCCTTTTATTGCTTTTAGGGTGCGCTGTAAAACATACTATATTGTTCTCTTATACACCGTAAGAAGTAACCAATTCCCTAATGTATGCAGGTCTCCTGACTTGAGTTCTGCATCTGTTATCGTCTTCCCACAATTTCTGCAGTGACATTATGATAACCGACTCCCTCTTACAGTGGCGGGACCGTACCGGACTTACACCGGTTTCCCTTTTCATCTTGCTTTCGGCAAGAACATACATCAAATATCTAATTATTTTTAATATAATGGTTCATGAAACAACTGTCAATAGTATTTATAAAAAATGTCTTCTCTTTATAACAGTTTCGCCTTCTGACTGAACCATCACTTCCATCAGTTCGTTATAAAGGTCCTTGCCATAATGTCCGCCCATTCTGGTTCCTCCTCCGTAGTTTGCTGAAAAAAACATACTACAGAACCGTATTTTTTGCGAATAGCGCGAAAAAAGGCTTCGTCAAAATGATGGTGGGAATCCTTTTTTAAAAACCGTTTCCAATTGCCGACATACAATATGCATCCAGCCCTTTCCAGGTTTTCTCACTGTTGATATTTCTAACTGATACTCCTATTCCTTTTTGTTTGCATGATTCCAATATTTTGGCACTCACTTTTGCCCTTTTTATGCACAAAAATACGCGGTTTTTTCCACTTTTCAGTTTCTCTGCCTTTTGAACCATGGCTTCCACTGACTCTGATTTAGGAATATAGCCGATTTCTGCGACTGGATCCATTTCTTTCACCCATTTCAGATATTGAAAGTTAAAAGAGATCCACACTACACGATTCTGCAATCCTGACTCCTGCACCATTTTATAAACCTTGCGAAACTTTGCTTTTGTCAACCCGCTTCCATTCTTCAGTTCCAGATACGGTATCACATCCTTCTGTACACAATATCTCAACACTTCTTGTAAGCTTGGTATCTTTTCCCCTGCATACTTTGATGACTTCCATGATCCGGCATCCAGTTTCCGAAGCTGTGCATAGGTATATTTATCTGCTCTCCCATGCCCATTTGAAGTACGATCTACCCGCGCATCATGCAAAATCACCGGTACATTATCTTTCGTAAATTGAATATCACATTCAATATACTGATATCCTTTATCTGCTGCCAGTAAAAATGATGCCATAGTATTTTCTGGTGCCCTGAAACTGTATCCCCTGTGTGCTACCCGGTATGTCTGTTTCTCTTCCGTTTTCTTTTGTCCGACTACACGTATCAGACAGCTATATGTTTTTTTGTTCTTGCCCGTGCAGGTAATCCATGCTGTTCCACAGCTGTTTGTATTTATTTTTCCATTCTGCACCGTTGCAACCGCCGGGTTTGATGTTTTCCACTGTATGGCTCTGTCCCCCTTTAATCTCAATCTGACAGACTTTCCCATCTGCAGCAGATACTGTCTGGACGACAATTCTGGCTTCTTTGCTGCCATACAGTCCTTCGATCCGGCACACAGCAACATCAACAGCAATAACAATAGCATTCTTCTTCCCTGTTTCATTTTTCCCCCTTATCTGGCAGCTTCCTGCCTGCTGTATTATCAGCTGCTTTCTCCCTTTCCACAGCATATTTTTTTAATCATAACATAAAAACAGAGCAGTGCAAGTATAAATCTATACTTTTTACTGCTCTGTATTATCATTCTATATCATTTCAACCACTCAGACCATCTGTGCTCCTGCACTGGTCAGTGCCTTGCGTACTGCTTTTGCTACTGCATAAGCTGCTGCCAGAGATACCAGATCCTTTACCAGATATGGTGCGGAGCCTGTCAGGAATGCACCCCATGCATTCAGTCCGGTTACAATGCTCAGCTGGATCACTCCAAGGATATGACAGCAGGCCAGACCTGCTACGGACAATCCGATCAGTGCCGGCATAGATCTTTTCTCATATCCAAGACCACACAATGCAACCATTGGAAGGAAGCCCCAGATATAACCGCCAGCCGGGCTAACTGTGAATCCTAATCCACCGGAAAATCCCGCAAATACCGGAACTCCCACAGCACCAAGTAGAATATAAACAACTGTCGATGCCAGTCCATACCGCCATCCCAGAATATATCCTGCCAACGCCATAGCAAAGGTCTGCATGGTTACCGGTACACCCGATGGAAGGGGAAACTGAATCTGAGACATGACTGCCATCACTGCAGCCAACATGCCTGTCATTACCACTTTCTGAATAGAACTCTGTGTTTTCATTTTTTCATTACTCCTCGCTCTTGTATTGTTAACTTTTCATATAACTCAGTTGACAATATTATAGGTGTAATGTTTTTATTTGTCAACCATTTTTCTTTTCCAGTTGACATACTCTGGTTACAAAAAGCAGAAATCATCATTCTAATCTCTGCTTTTTATACTCATGACCGGTTCTCCCAGCCTGATTTCTTCTTTATCTGTTATCTTAATCTCCGGGAACTCTCTGCTGTTCGTCACAAATACTGCGGTAATCGGATCATAGCCTTTTTCCTTCAGAAGCTTCAGATCGATTCGAATCAGTTCCTGTCCTCTTTTTACCTGTTCTCCCTCTGCCACACGAAGCTGAAATCCTTTTCCTTCCAGTTCTATCGTATCGATACCCACATGAATCAGTATTTTTTCGCCATTTGTTCCTTTTATGGCTATGGCATGTCCTGTCTGAGCAGTCATAATAATCATTCCGTCAAATGGTGCCACAATCTTTCCCTTAGAAGGTAAAATTCCGATTCCTTTTCCCACAAGTCCCTGTGAAAATGTCTCATCCGGTATCTTCTCCTGTGGAATGATCTTCCCTTCTGCCGGTGCTCCCACGTTGCTTGTTCCATCCGTATTCTCATCCTGTTCCTTCCAGAATATTCCGGTAAGGATGAAAGAAATGCCTCCGGCAACTATCAGCATCAGTATATACTGCTTCGTACAGTCCAGTGTGATCAGCATGGCCAGCAGTCCGGTCACTCCATAAGAAGATCCATATACTCCAAGCATACTTCCCGTGGCTGCGCCAAAAGCTGCTCCAATCATTCCACATATCAGTGGCCGGATAAATCTTAAATTGATTCCAAAAATAGCAGGCTCTGTAATCCCCAGTGCTGCTGATATACTGGCCGGAAGCGCCACTGCTTTTACTTTTCTGCTTCTGGTTTTGAAAAATACAGCAAGACATGCCATACACATGGCAAAATTTGCTGAGGAAGATACCTGTATCCACATATTTTTTCCGGTCTCAGCCAGCATGCCGGTCTCCAGTACACCAAACATATGATGCGTACCAAATACGACGGTAAGAGGATACGCCGCTCCACATAAAAAAGCTCCGATACCAAGTGGCAACCGCAACGTAAATCTGGTAATATCCACAATCAGATTTTCCATTTGCACAAAAAATGGTCCGATCATTGCCATCGTCAGAAACGCTGTCACAATTATCGTAACTAGAGGCGTCACGAACAGATCCAGTATTTCCGGTACATGGCGATGCATCCATTTTTCGATTTTACACATCAGCCAGACAGCAATGATCACCGGTATCACATGTCCCTGATAATTCACTCTGCGGATATGGAATCCCAGTATATTCCAATAATTGACCATGTTCGGTGAACTGGCTGCGCTCCATGAAACCAACAGTTCTCTGTGCATCAGTAATAATCCTAATGTACCGCCCAGATACAGATTGCCACCAAACAAACGGGCTGCACTGACTGCTACCAGCACCGGAAGATAGGTAACGGCAGTATTAGCCACCAGATTCAGCCAATTGTAAAAATCACTGGTGGTATAGTCCGGAACCAGTCTGCTCATGGCACCCAGGATCCCCATTAATAATCCGGATGCCACAATAGCCGGCAAAATTGGAATGAATACATTTCCCACTACCCGAATTATTCTGGTCACTGCACTGACTATGCCTTTTTTTTGTTCTTCCCTGCTCTCTGACAGCTCGGATAATCGGATAAAACGGTGCAGTTCGTGATAAACTTTATTTACCGTCCCGGCACCGATAACAATCTGCAGCTGACCGTTTCCCTCTATGACACCCTGCACACCTGGGATCTGTTCCAGTTTTTCCCGGTTCACTTTACCGATTTCTCTGAGTCGTACTCTCAGTCTGGTAGCACAGTGCTGTATATTGATCAGGTTTTCATTCTCTCCCAGAGCACTGTAGATACTTCCCGCACATTCTCTGTAATTTAGTGCCATTTTTTATCCTTCTTCAAATATATCTTTTTTCGTCCAGTTCTCAGGTATTCTGGTCAGCACTGCATCCTCGATCATCTCTTTTTCGAATACATCAAAGCTTTTATTCACGATTCCCATCTGAATCGCCTGCAGTGGCGAAAGGCCGGAACGCATCGTCCTGATTGCACCTGTCAGCCCACGGAAATCCAGTGATTTCGTGGATATCTCACCATTGGATGCTTTCGTCTGCAGATCCTGAAACAATCCTGCGAATTGTTCTGCCGCTGCTTTCTTCAGATCCGGGAAATATTCCGACAACAGGACATGCAATGTCTCTGCATCCAGTGGCGGCATATCAATCACCATAAATCTGGAGATCAGTGCCTCATTCAGTTCTTTCGTTCCCGCATATCCATAATTCATCGTACCAATAAAACGGGTCGCCGGGTGCAGCACGATTCTGGAATACCCTGGTACATCAATGCTTCTGCGGTAGTCCAATGTCGCATGCAATACCGATACCGCATCATTCTTCGCCATATTAATCTCATCCAGAATACCAAATCCACCATACTGAGCACACTCATAGATCGGTCCTTTTCGAAGCTGTACTTCGTTATTTTTAAATGTATCTGTTCCTATCAGTGCCGCACTGTCTGTGTTCACATGGAAAGAAACATTATAGGATGGTCTTCCAAACAGCCATGCTAAAGTCTCACAAAGTACATTCTTTCCGGTTGCCTTGGCTCCAGAGAGGAGAATGTTCTCTCCGTGAAGCAGTGCGGCAATCGCCATCTCCAGAATCTCTTTTCCGTAGAACAGCATCTCTGGTCTGCTGATCCGCTCTTTTACTGCCTCATCTGTCTCATACTGTTCCCGAAAGGCCAATAATTCTGCAACCAGTTCCCCGCCAATCTGCATCCCCTTCAGATACTTTGTAATCATCTGCTTTTCTGTCTCCATATTCCCCATCCTGTTATTTTTTCTTAAAGTGTGTGAATAAATCTCATAAATGCTTCTCTGCCCTGTGGTGTCACCTTGTACACACCGGCATCTTCCAGAACCTTCACAAATACTTTTCCGATCTCCTGTTCCAGAATACTGTCAATATTCTCTGCATTAATCTCCTGATAAGATGGCAGGAATTCTGCGACCCATTTTGCATGCTTTTCCAGTGTCTCATTGGATGCAATGTCTTTGCCTTCCAGAATATATTTTTTCAGCAGCTCCATCTCACCCTTTAAACGCGCCGGAAGAACAGCAAGTCCCATTACTTCAATTAGACCAATGTTCTCTTTCTTGATATGATGCAGTTCTGCATGTGGATGGTATACGCCAAGCGGATGTTCCTCTGTAGTGATATTGTTACGCAGAACCAGATCCAGCTCGTAGTTTTCTCCATTCTTACGGGCAATCGGTGTAATGGTATTGTGTGGTTCTCCATTGGTCTCGGCATAGATAAAGGCTGCCTCATCCGTATAGTCTCTCCACTGCTGCAGAATATGATCTGCCAGATCAATGATACGTTCTGTACTTCTTCCGCTGAGACGAATCACAGAAAGAGGCCACTTTACAATACCTGCCTTCACGGTCTCATAACCTGGTATGCTGATCTCCTTCTCTATTGGAGCTTTTGCCATAGCAAAGGTATAGTTTCCACCCTGGAAATGATCATGTGTCAGAATAGAACCGCCTACAATCGGTAAATCTGCATTAGATCCCAGCATATAATGTGGAAACTGCTTTACAAAATCAAACAACTTGATGAAGGTTTCTCTGTTAATCTTCATCGGTGTATGCTGCCCGTTAAAGACAATACAGTGTTCATTATAATATACATACGGAGAATACTGAAATCCCCACTTACTGTCATTGATCGTAATCGGGATAATCCGGTGATTCTCCCTGGCCGGATGATTCAGACGTCCTGCATATCCCTCGTTCTCAAAACAGAGCTGACACTTTGGATATGCGGTATTCACTGCCGTTCTTGCTGCAGCGATAGCTTTCGGATCCTTTTCCGGCTTAGAAAGATTGATCGTAATATCTATCTCACCATATGGACTGTCTGCCTTCCACTTCTGATCCTTCTTAATGCGGTAACGACGAATATAGTCATTATCCTGACTGAACTTATAAAACCAGTCAGTGGCTTCCTTCGGAGACACTGCATACTTGCTGCGAAATGTCTCCTGCACCTGTGCAGGTCTCGGTGTCAGACAATTCATCAGTCTGGTATCAAACAGATCTCGATAAGCGATACTGTCTGGAATCAGTTCCCGGCACACTGCTTCATCCAGTAAATCCTTCAATATCTCTTCCAGTGGACGTTCCGGTACTTCTTCCGGTTCTTCATAGCTGTCTTCCTTAAAAATATCCAGTAACAGATTGGTCGTATAAATGCGTTCACACTCTGGAACCAATCCTGTTCTGATTCCATATTCTACTAACTCGGCAATGCTTTTTGATAACATAGAGTATCCTCCCATCGGTCTGCGCTTCGATACATTTTCGCAGTTCTGTTACCATTTTAACATTTCCTGTACATATGTCAATAAATCTCTTTTATTCTCCTCGTTCTTCCCTGTCCTGATATTCTCGCTTCGTAACCAGTGACTTATAAGCCGGACGAATGATCTTATCCGTAGTCACCAGTTCTTCGATTCGATGTGCACTCCAGCCCACTATACGTGCAATTGCAAATAATGGTGTATATAATTCTCTTGGAATCCCCAGCATCTCATATACAAATCCACTGTAAAAGTCCACATTCGGGCTGACTCCTTTGTAAATCTTCCGCTTCTCGGCAATGATCTTCGGTGCTATTTTCTCGATATTATTATAAAGAGCCATGTCCTCATCTCGACCCTTTTCCTCTGCCAGCTGTTCTACGAAGTTCTTAAATACCACTTCTCTTGGATCAGAAAGAGAATAAACTGCATGTCCCATTCCATAGATCAGTCCCTTGTGATCAAAGGCTTCTTTCTCAAGGATTCTGGTCAGATAGCTCTCCACTTCTTCTTCATCACGGTAATCAGATACATGCGTACGGATATCATCCATCATCTTCATCACCATCAGGTTCGCCCCACCATGCTTGCGCCCCTTCAGAGAAGACATCGCCGCTGCGATTGCAGAATAGGTATCAGAACCAGAGGACGTCACTACTCTTGTGGTAAAAGTCGAGTTGTTACCACCTCCATGCTCCATATGAAGAAGCAGTGCTACGTCCAGCACTCTCGCCTCCAGCTTCGTATAGGACATATCCGGTCTGAGCATACGCAAAAAGTTTTCTGCTACCGACAATTCCGGATCTGGTCTGTGGATATACATACTGGAATCATTGGCATAATGATTGTACGCATGATAGCCATATACTGCCAGCATCGGAAATGTGCTGATCAGCATCATGCACTGCCGAAGGACATTGGATAATTCCAGATCATCTGCCTTCGGATCATAAGATGCAAGAGTCAGGATACTTCTTGTCATGGAGTTCATGATATCTGCACTTGGAGCCTTCATGATCACATCCCTGGTAAAATTCGTTGGCAAACTCATCTGGTCGGTAAGATTCGCCCGAAACTCTGTCAGCTGCTTCTCTGTAGGAAGTTCTCCGAATAACAGCAGATAGGCACCTTCTTCGAAAATATATTTTTTTCGAAAGCTTTCTCTGGCCAGTTCCTGCACATCAATCCCACGATACAGCAATTCACCGTCACATGGGACCTGTTTTCCATCTATTATGTCAAATGCTCTCACCGAAGAAATATTGGTCAGTCCTGTCAGGACACCATGACCATTCTCATCGCGCAGGCCCTTTTTTACCCCAAGCTCGGAATACAGCTTCAGATCAATGTTGTCATATCTGCGGCATACTTCTGCCTGTCTTACCGTATAGTCGTCTATCTGTCTCATGCGTGCTCCTCCTTCTTGCCATCTGTTTTTCTTTTCCATTTTTTCACCATTATATTCTTTGCAGACATTCCCGGTCAATTAAAAAAAAATAAACATTTCTTAAAATAGTATGCAAAACCGGTGACATTTATACAGGAAAAAAGACCCCGAAGGGTCTTGCATCATATATAATACATATCCTGTGAACTGGCAAGTTCCTGTTCATAAGTCTCCAACAGTGTCTGTAAGGTAAGATGCTCCAGGAACTGACTCATCCACTGATTCATCGGTTCAATCATCTTTTCCTGAATGACCCTGGATGCCAGATTCTCTCCATTCCCTGGATCTTCCTTTTCCAGGAGATAGTCGCCATCCAGTAGACGAATCACATCGGACAGAAAGATCTCTTCCGGTGTCCTGGCCAGAAGATATCCTCCCTGTGGTCCCTTAATGCTCCGAATCATGCCTCCCTTTCGCAGAGACATAAAGATCTGCTCCAGATATTTTACAGAAATATCATTGCGAACCGCAATGTCTCCCAACTGTATACAAGATTCTCTGGCATTCACCGCCAGATCAATTAGTGCTCGAATGCCATAGCGGCTGCGACTTGATAAATTCATGACAGATACTCCATTTCTTCTTACTTTTCCTGGTACTATACCAGTATTATATCATGTTTTCCTACTAGGTCAATAGGATATTGATTCTCCCGTTTGACATCTCTTTTCATTGGCTTATAATAAGTGTAGCTAATTTTCAAAGAAAAGAGGAGTTCTTATTATGAATATTATGATACGTGCCTATCAGACATCTGATTTACCGGATATGATCCGTATCTGGAATGAAGTCGTAGAAGATGGAGCAGCTTTTCCACAGGAAGATTTTTTAAATGAGCAGACTGGTTCCGCATTTTTCGCAGAACAGACCTGTACAGCAGTTGCTGCCGATTCTGATACCGGTAAAGTATATGGCTTGTACATTCTTCATCCCAATAATATTGGACGTTGTGGACATATCTGCAATGCCAGCTATGCAGTCAGCCGGGATTCCCGTGGACTCCATATCGGAGAAAAACTGGTTTCCGATTGTCTGAAACAGGGTGCTGTACACGGTTTTAGGGTGTTACAGTTTAACGCTGTTGTCGCATCTAATATCCATGCCAGACATCTGTATGAACGTCTGGGATTCCAGCAGCTTGGCGTAATCCCTGGAGGCTTTCGTATGAAAGATGGCCATTATGAGGATATCTGTCCATATTATCATACGTTATAATCATACTGGTCTACTCAATCCAGGTATACGAATTGACATAATATTTGTGTATAACAGAAGGCAATGCTGTCAGGAATTTCCTGACGGCACTGCCTTTTTTTACATATATCACGCTTTTGACCTGTTTTACTGTTATTTTTCCACGCTTTTCAAAAATTACTCTGTAAACAGTGGTGTTGAGTAGTATCTGTCTCCGCTGTCCGGAAGCAGTGCCACGATCACTTTTCCTTTATTTTCCGGTTTCTTTGCATACTGGATGGCTGCATAAAGGGAAGCACCGGAGGAAATACCCACCAGAATTCCTTCTTTGTGTGCCAGCAGCTTGGCTGTTGCAAATGCGTCCTCATTTTCTGCCTTGAAGACTTCATCGTATACCTTGGTGTTCAATACATCCGGTACGAATCCTGCTCCAATACCCTGAATCTTATGCGCGCCTGCTTTGCCTTCTGATAATACAGGAGAAGTTGCCGGCTCCAGTGCTACGACTTTCACATTTGGATTCTGTTCTTTCAGATATTCACCGGTTCCTGTTACGGTTCCGCCTGTACCTACACCTGCGATGAAGATATCTACTTTTCCATCTGTATCTCTCCAGATCTCCGGACCTGTGGTTGCTTTATGTACCGCCGGGTTCGCCGGGTTCACAAACTGTCCCGGGATGAAGCTGTTCGGGATCTCTTTTGCCAGTTCATCTGCCCTGGCAATGGCCCCTTTCATACCCTTTGCACCTTCTGTCAGAACAATCTCTGCACCATATGCTTTCAGGATGTTTCTTCTCTCAACGCTCATGGTCTCCGGCATCGTCAGAATGATGCGGTATCCTTTTGCTGCCGCAATGGATGCAAGACCAATTCCGGTATTACCAGAGGTCGGTTCGATGATCACAGAACCTTCTTTTAAGAGGCCTTTACTCTCTGCGTCCTCGATCATCGCCTTTGCGATTCTGTCCTTTACGCTTCCTGCCGGATTCAGATATTCCAGTTTTACCAGAACAGTTGCTTCCAGTCCCAGTTCTTTTTCAATATTGGTAACCTCTACCAGAGGTGTATTACCGATGAGATCCAGTGTTCCTTTGTAAATGTTTGCCATGTCATTCTCCTCGCTTTCTATTTTGTCCAGGTATTTTTTCACTTCCTGTTTTACTCGGTTTCTTAACTTGGCATCATAGTATCATTATATTCCTACTATGTCAATAGGTTTTTAGTAAAAACTAGGAAATATTTTATTATAAAGCATCTTCTGTCGATGATACGGACTCCACAGCCATCATTGGCGGAGCCGATGGGCCGACTAGTATCTTCCTTGCCGGAAAGCTTGACTCAGAGACAGAAGCCGAAGTGGGAAACTAAGCATCAGGGGGCTGTCCGAAAACAGCCCCCTGACTTTTTTATTCCACTATTCTATGCCAAATTCTTTCATAAGCTTCTCTCTGAATTCATCATCTTCCGTAGATCTCTGAAGATCTTCCAGCCTGTGTTCTTTCAAAAGCCTGGATGTCAGTGTTGAAATTCGCTGAGCTTCCTCTTCACGCCCTTTCTTCAATCCATCATCATACAGCATCTGTCCTAATCTCGTCATGGATAACGCCTCCTTCACTTCTTCTAATTCACCAGCACTTAAAAATTTGTCTGCCAGAGTATACAACATTGCCATCGTCTTTTCAGCAGTGACCTGTTTTTCCTGTTTGACTGTTTGTATTGCTTTTTTGATTACATCTTTTCTGCTCATCTTACTCTTCATCAATGGCGTAAGTGTCAGGTTTGCAAAATCTTCTTCACTTAACCTTTCTCCTGCTTCCAGCTTAACTTTTACCGTTCGGAAAATTTCATCTGCATCATGCCCTGTTAGATATATTGGATTCACCCTGTATGTATAAATTCCACAATCCAACTCAGTTTTTGCATTTTCAATTTCTCCCGAAAAGATAACATAAGTGATAACTTTCTTTTTCTCTTTTCGTGCCAATAAAGCTTCATATACCCGAAATCTCAGTAGGTCATCTATGATATGATCATTTGTTGTCTGAAACTCAATATGTACAATACGGTCTTCAGTCGTCAGAAAATTATAATCCATATACAAATTATCTATATGAATTTCTACTACTTCTGTTGGTGTACCATCAACAAATTCATAGTTGATATTTAAGGTTCTCAATATTCAAACCCCATTTTCATCACTGCATCTTCGTGTTTTGCTACGTTTGTCATAAGAATCTCCTTTCTGTTAATTTTGCTTTCCATCTCATAGACCAGAAAGGTTCTCTTATGTGTCTTTATATTTTATCTTCTGTAAGTTATTTTTGTGTCCTCCTGTTTATTAATTGTAACATATACTTGTCCAAATGGTATATATTATTTTTTTCATTTCATATCATTTACATTCTAAATTCTGAAACTTTCCAAACATAAATCAGGAGACAGAGATTCTTATTTCTTCTCTGTCTCCTGAAATTTATGCATCTACGATTTCTTTTACAAGTTCTTTCTTCTGGCTGCTGCCAAAAAAAGCACGCCCCATAATGATTCGGTCTGCACCGTTTCTGATACAGTCCAATGCTCTTTCCAGATTCAGCCCACCATCCACACTTAACATTGTGTTTCTCTCTTGCTCTGTTATCAGATGTTTGATACACCTGATCTTTTCGTATGTACTCTCTATAAATACAGATCCTTCTCTCCCTGGTACGGTACTCATCACCAGTATTTCTTCTGCTTCTTCCAGATAGGGCTTTATTTCTTTCCATTCACTTTCCGGTGATATGGCAATTCCGGCACGTATACCTTTTTCTTTTATTTGCTGAAGTATTTCCAGATTTTCTTTTTTCTTCCCTGCTTCCAGATGAATGGTGATTCCTACCGGTTCCAGTGAAAAATAAGGATCCAGCATTTCTTTTGTCATATATGCCATAAAATGAAAATCCTGATCAATGGAATAGACTTTTTTTATCTGTTTCAGCCAGACTGGATTCAATCCAAATAATGGTACAAAATGTCCGTCCATAATATCCACATGCAATGATGTAATTCCTGAACTTCTGGTCTGCTGCAGATCCTCATTCATTTGCAGAATATCTGCTGCGAACAGGGAAAGCGACAATTTTGCCATATTGTTCTCTCCCTTCTTTAATTTCCTGTCTGTGCGAAAAGTCTTTCTCCCACCTCTCCGCCCGGATGGATCACCAGAAATTCTTCTTTCGTATAACCATTATGATTTGCCAGAGTAATGGACATTGCATCAAATACTGCAATTACAGCCAGGGTACTTGCAGTTGCGAGCATATTGAAAGCATCTGGCTCTCTTTCAATCTTTATCTTTAATAAAAAATCACTTTTCTGTGCCAGATTACTTTCCTCCGTCTCCGTAACAAGTACCGTTCTAAGCCCCTTCTTTTTACAACTGTCTATCATTGATTCAAGTTCCACTGTATGCCCACCCTTTGAGAAAAGAATGATCAGATCATCTTCCTGAAGTACTCCCATACCGCCATGTAATGCATCAGAAGGAGAAAGAAAAAATGCAGGTCTGTTAATGCAATTCAACGTATGAGCTATTTTTTTTGCTGCAGCCCCGGAAGTCCCACATCCACAGGTAATTACTTTTCCATTGCATTCATTTAACAGTAACAGCATTTGGTTCACATCATCCTGATTCAAATGATCTGCCAGTTTCTGTATTTCTGCCGCTTCTTTTTGTAATACTGTTTTTACACTGTCAAATCCTGTTCTATTTTCTTCCCTGTCCATAGTATGCGTCTTCTCCAAATTTCCTGTTATAATGCTTATTTTTCAGTTCTTCCTGTATTCTGGAAAGCTTTCCGTCTGACATCGTATAATTGCAATATGCCATTTTCGAAATATATTCTAATACCTGGCTGTTTAATACCGCTCCCTTTGGTGAAGTTCCCCACACAAACGGTCCATGACTGTGTACCAGAACTGCATTCATTTTTCTGCAATCCAGTTCTGCAAACCTTTCCAGAATGACATCTCCGGTATTCTTTTCATATTCTCCGGCAATTTCTTCCGGCGTCATCAATCTGGTACACGGAATATCCCCATAAAAATAATCACAGTGAGTTGTTCCGTAAGCAGGTATGTCCTGACCAAACTGCGCCCACATCGTTGCATACTGAGAATGCGTATGCACAATTCCCCTGATACCATACTTTGCAAATGCCTTATACAACGCCACATGGGTTGCAGTGTCCGTGGATGGTGTATATTCCCCCTCAACTATTTTTCCTTCCAGATCCACCACCGTCATATGCTCCTGTTTCATTTCATCATAATGAACACCGCTTGCCTTGATTACTACCAGTCCTGTCTCCGGATCATACCCCGAAACATTTCCCCATGTGGAAATCACCAGCTGTTTTGTTACCAGATCCAGATTGGCTTCCAGTACTTCCTGCTTCAGTTTCTCTAACATATCATTTTTCCTCCGTTTCCCGAATACACTGATTCATACGTTTTTTCAGCCGTTTCATAACATCATTCTGTCCTCTTCCAAAATAATCATGCACCAGTTCGTATTCTCTGTATAATCTGTCATATTCTTTTTTATTTTCGGCATTTGGAAAATACGTCTTATCCTGAAGATTTCCCATCCGTTCTGCCGCTTCGTCTACACTGTCATAGCCACCGGATTCCTTTCCTGCTGCCAGTGCTCCCCAGATACAGGAAGATAATGCTGCGTTCTGTCTGGAACCGGCAATTCTGATCGGCCGTCCTGTTACATCTGCATAAATCTGCATCATAAACGGATTCTTCTGAGCAATTCCTCCTGCCACAATGATCTCATCCACTGGAATTTCATATTCTACGAATGTTTCAATAATCTTCTTTGTACCAAACGCAGTTGCTTCTATCAATGTCCGGTACATGTCTTCTATTCTGGTATTTAATGTAAATCCCAGCATCATTCCGGACAGGCTTCCATCCACCAGCACACTTCTGTTTCCATTCCACCAGTCCAGTGCCAGAAGTCCCGTTTCTCCCACTTTTTTCTTTGCGGCCAGTTTGTTTAAATATTCATAAATATGGATTCCCTGTTCATTTGCTGCTTTTTCATAAGACGCCGGGAGAAAATTCTCTGTCAGCCATGCGAAATGATCCCCTACACAGCTCTGTCCTGCCTCATATCCAAAATACCCAGGTACAATCCCATCTTCCACATAACCACAGATTCCTGGCACCATTTTTTCTTCTGTACACATCAGTTCATGACAGCTGCTGGTTCCCATCATAATCAGCATACGTCCTGGACCTGTTACTTTCGCTCCCACGGTCGCACCGTGAGCGTCAAAATGACCTACCGCCACCGGTGTTCCCTCCGGAAGCCCGGTCAGTTCTGCACTTGTTTTTGTCAAAACTCCTGCTCTGGTGCCAATAGACTGCACCGGTCCCCAGAATTTTTCCTCTATTACATGTTCCAGTCTCGGATCCAGTGCTTTAAAATAATCCGAAGATGGATATCCATCCTGTTTATGCCAGCAGGCTTTTGCGCCGGCAGCGCAGCTGTTCCGAATCAGCTTTCCTGTCAGCTGCATCACAATCCAGTCTGTCACTTCAAGAAATGCATCCGTATCTTTATAGATCTCCGGGCTTTCATCCAACACCTGCCATACTTTTGGAAACATCCATTCACTGGATATTTTTCCACCGTAGCGCTGAATAAATTTTTCATTTCTCGCCAGTGCTGCCTCTGTCATTTTATCTGCATAGGGTTGTGCAGCATGATGTTTCCACAGCTTCACATAAGCATTGGGACTGCCTTTCCATTTTTCCAGAAAGCAAAGCGGCGTTCCGTCCTTTTTTATTGGCAACATTGTACAGCCAGTTGTATCGATCCCGATTCCAATCACCTGTTCCGTCCTAATCCCTGCCTGTTTTATTACGTCCCTTATGGTAATCCTCAATACATCCAGATAATCTCCTGGATACTGTAAATGCCAGTCCACTCCAAGTCTGGTGCCATCCGGTAAAGTTTCACTCATCACCTTGTACTTGTATTCCAGTACACTGGTGGCTGTTTCCTCACCAGTCTCCACATCGGTCAGAAGACATCTCCCAGATAATGTTCCAAAATCAATTCCGATGGTATATTTTTTCAATATAATCCCTCCCCCTACTTCTGAACCATTCTCTGATTCCGCACCTTACCGGAGAATTCAGTAAATGCAACCGCCAGAATCAGTACGATACCTTTTACCAGTTTCTGTACATAATCATTGATACCACACATAATCATTCCGGTTGATAATACTCCCATCAGAACTACACCAATCATTACCTGGTTAATTCTTCCCTCACCTCCCGAAAGACTTACACCGCCAAGTACAACTGCCGTAATCGCATCCATTTCATATCCATCTCCGGCAGATGGCTGACCACTGCTGGTTCTGGAAAGTAATACCAACCCCGCAATACCCGATAAAAATCCGGCAAAAGCATATACAATCAGTTTTACTCTCATGACATTTACACCGGAAAGATGGGATGCTTCTTCATTTCCACCAACACCGTATACATAACGTCCAAATGTGGTTCTTTCCAAAATAAACTTTCCAACCAGAAATACCAGCAGCATCAGAAGTACCATAAGTGGAATTCCGGCTATGGATGTTTTTGCGAAATTACCATAGGTTTTGCTGAAACTGTGAACCGGTAATCCATCTGTAACGATATATGCCAGTCCTCTTAATGCTGTCTGAGTACCAAGTGTTGCAATCAATGCCGGCATATTTAACTTTGTTACACAAAATCCATTGAGCGCTCCTACTGCAAGCGCAACCAGTAAAGCAACAAGAGATCCTATGACGCCCGGTGCTCCAGCCTGCATTACAAGTGCTGCAATTACCGCACTCAGGCCCGCAATGGAACCAACTGATAAATCAATTCCTCCCGTAAGAATTACATAACACATTCCCACTGATGTAATTCCGGTAATGGACACCTGTTTTAAAATTGTCATACAGGTATTAATGCTGAGAAAATTGCTGGATGCAACAGAAAAAAAGATAATCAGAATTATCAGAACCATCAGGATTCCATAGTCCAGCATTTTTGTTAATACATCATTCTTCTTACTCATGTTCCTCTACTCCTTCTTTCTCTGTAGACGCCAGTTCCAGAATTCTTTCCTGTGTGTACTCTGTTCTTTCCAGCTCTCCTACAATTTTTCCATGGCTCATTACCAGAATCCGGTCTGACATGCCTATCAATTCCGGCATTTCACTGCTGATCATGATGATTCCTTTTCCCCGTTTTGCCAGTTCTGTCATCAATGCATAGATCTCCTGTTTCGCGCCCACATCAATTCCTCTGGTAGGTTCGTCAAAAATCAGCACATCGCAGTTTGTTGCCAGCATTTTTGCCAGAACAATTTTCTGCTGGTTTCCACCAGACAGGTTCTTTGCAATCTGTTCTCTGTTTGGTGTTTTTATTTTTAATTCTTTTATATAATCATCCACCAGACTTTCTACTTTTGATTTCTGTATGACTCCCACATTTGTACATTTATCATAGATGCTGAAAACAGTGTTCTCCTTTACTGACATTCCCAGAATCAGTCCCTGCCTCTTACGGTCTTCCGGTATCAGACCGATTCCATGCTTCAGACCATCTCTCGGACTTGCCGGACAGAAGGCTTCTCCATTCTTTTTCAGTCTCCCGGAAAGTATCCGGTCTGCACCATATATGGCTCTTGCCACCTCCGTACGTCCTGCTCCAACCAGTCCGCCAAATCCCAGTATTTCTCCTTTTCTCAGCTGAAAACTGATCTCTTTTATTCTCTTATTGGTCAAATGATCTGCTTCCAGCAGCACTTCTCCTTTTTCAGCGGTATTCACCGGGTAAGATTCCGTCAGTTCACGTCCTACCATATAAGAAATCAACTGCTGCTTAGTTACATCTTTTACATCTTTTGTAACAATATATCTTCCATCACAAAATACCGTCACACGATCACATAGTTCAAATACTTCCTCCAGTCTGTGCGATATAAAAATAATGGTAACTTTCTTTTCTCTGAGTTTTTCAATGATGTCGAAAAATATCTTTGTTTCATTGATGGTCAGTGGTGCTGTCGGTTCATCCATGATGATAAACCTGGCATTTTTCGATACAGCTTTCATAATTTCCACAATCTGCTGATAAGCCACTCCCAGTTCACATACTTTTGTTTTTACATCCAGATCAACGCCCATTTCCTTACACAGTTCTTCCGCACGCTGATTCATTTCTCTTATGTTCCTGATTCCATATTTCTGAATTTCTCTTCCATAGAAAATGTTTTCTGCAACTGTCAGATATGGAATCAGACTGAACTCCTGATAGATAACCGATATTCCCAAATCCATGGATAACTTCGGTGTCATTTTTTCATACGCCTTATGTTCAAATTCAATTGTTCCTTTTGTCGGTTCATAGGCACCCGTCAGTAATTTTATAAATGTTGACTTACCTGCTCCATTTTCTCCACAGAGCGCATGAACCTCTCCTCTTCGCACATCAAAAGAGATATCATCTAACGCTTTTACTAATGCAAAATATTTGGACAAATGATCTACTTTTAATATTATATCGTTCATTTGCGTCTCCTCTTTTTTAGAGAGAAAGGGGTATGCACCCTGGCATTTCCCCTTTCTCCGGATATATCGTTTTTTACTTTTTATTTTCCATCCCACTCATAGGTTCCGTCCAGCACATCAGCCTTTGGTACCTTCACATATGGAAGATATACGGTTTCCTGTTCTTCCGGGACGCCTTCTGTTGCGTATTTATATAAGTAGAATGCGGATTCATAACCACCCTTATACGGGAACAGATCTACGGTTCCCCGGTAGATGCTGTCTTCTTCTGCAATATAAGTCAGAGCTTCATCTGTTGCATCTCCGGAAAATACAGCATATTCTTCTCCTTCTTTTCCTGCATTTACCATAGCCTGGTATCCACCGATTGCACCGGAATCATTGGTTCCAACTACAACATTCAGATCCGGATACTGTGCCAGAACAGATTCTACAATCTTCATACCGCCTTCCAGCGTATCTCCAGCCTGTCTTGCAACAATCTCAACGTCCGGGCAGATCTCTTTTAACGCTTCTTCCACACCATCACCACGCGGAATAACGGATTCTACATTGTCCTGTGAAATGATACATACCTGTGCTTTTCCATCCAGTGTATCTTTAATCCATTCTGCCGCCTGTTCCCCAATGGTATGTCCATAATCATATTCGTCCAACGTATAACTGAGCTTTACATTTTCCTGTGTCTGAGCAATGCATGCAGTTGCAATGCCGCTTTCGTTAGCTTTATCTACAATTTCCATAGTTGCCTGTGTATCAATCGGAGTAAAGGTAAATCCGCTGTAACCATCATTTACCAGACTTTCCAGTGCATTTAACTGTGTGTCAACATTGTATTCCGAATCAATAACCTGATAAGTAACACCAAGATCCTCGCATCCTGCCTCGAATCCCTTCTTTACCATTGCATTCCATGGATTCGCAAGATTCATACTCACATATGCCAGTTTAATATCTTTGTTGTCTTTTTCAGCAGCTTCTTCTTTCATTGCCTCTACATCAATGGTCCAGTCATCATCTGCAAATGCTACTGCTCCCATGGATAACATCATACTTGCTGAAAGACCTGCACATAACAATCTTGATACTACATTTTTCTTCATCATAAAACCCTCCTGATCTCATAATTTGTTCAAATCAATTGCATTTTGCACCATTCGCATATGCTTGTTGTATTCTTTTCCTTTTCTCAAAGTCATTCCAAGAAACAACGCATCCAGTATGGCCTGATCTGCCACACGCCGTGCCACTTTGTCTCTTCCGCGAGTCAGATCACTGGTTGAAATAAACAGTGGGATGTCAGTCACTTTTAATAACGGAGATTTGTTCATCTTGGTGATACATATCGTAGTTGCACCCTGTTCTTTTGCAATACGCATTGCCTGCACCACATTCCTTGATCTGCCTTCATAGGATACAGCAAATGCCACATCTCCGGGTTTTAAGTTTGCTGCCGTCATTAACTGCATCATTACATCACTGTACGCAGAACAGTTGATACCCATTCGGCTGATTTTCGTATCCGTCAGCTGACACACTGCATAGGCATCTCCAACACCGAAAAAATGAATAGATTTTGCATTTGCCATAGCGTTTAATGCTTTTTCGTAATTGGGAGTTACCAATGACAATGTATCTGTCAGCGTCTGCATATTGCTGTGAAATACTTTCTTCAGTATCGTCACCATATCATCCTGTACTTCTATTTTTTCAGGACTTTCTGAACTTTCTTCATTTGCCACTGACATAAATGCCTGCTTAAATTCTGTGTATCCACTGTACCCCATTCTTTTACAAAATCTGACAATAGAAGCATCACTGCTTCCTGTTTCATGAGCCAGACCCGACAGTGTAAAATTGGCAATTGCTTCCGGATTTTCCAAAAGTGCTTCTGCCACAACCTTTTCTGCCCGAGGAAGAGATGGGAGTTGAAATCTGATGCGCACCATTATTTCATTCATACTTTTTCCTCCACATTTTCAGTAAGTTATTGATTTCTTACTTCATAATTAGAATAGCACGTTAAAATCATGGAGTAAATTTTGCAATTTTTTTTCATTATTTTGCACTATTTACACCATTTTTTACCATCCATGTCTTTGTTCCATTATTGTATTTGCATAGTTTTTTTATTTTTTCACTTCATTTTGAAAGTTTTACTTCGAAATAACGCTTCATTTCTATTTTCAAGCAAAAAAGTTCGGCAAATGTTTATCACATCTGCCGAACTTTTCATTCAAAATTTGCATGTCTCTTTCTTAGTTCTTTTTCCGATATTCCTCGTTCTCCCATCAGTTGAAGCACAAGTGCTTCAAGCGTAATAAACAAAGTTTCCTCAAATAACGACCCCATTGGCTGAACAGACTGTTTCTCTATACCGTCTTTGAACTTTGCATCCGCATGAATCACAACAGGAACCGTTGCATCTGCATACAATGCTGATTTTCTGCATGTCGTAAACACAACAATTGGTATCTGTAATTCTTTTGCTTTTTTTGTATATCCCCTGAGAGTTTCTGTCTCACCACTTCCGCTCCCAATGATGAGCAAATCTCCCTTTCGTGCTGCGGTGGTATTTGTATCGCCAATCCAATAAACCTCATACCCTGCCTGTGCAAGCCGCATGGCAAACCCTCTCATCACATACCCCGTTCTTCCCATTCCGGCTACAAATATCTTCTCTGCCAGATCTATATACTGGCATATAGTTGTAAATTCTACTGTTGATCCTCTACTCAGACACTCTTGAAGTTCCTTCAAAATCTCACTAGTATATTTATTAAACACTTTCCACTTCTTTCTCTATGGAAATGCAAAACCTATTCATCTTCTTTATATCAAGTTCAAAGAAAAAAGTAAAGAATATTTTATCCAAATCAAAGATTCTGCTTTTTTTATTTCGATTTCTGCGGTATAAATACAATTCCCACATGTTGAAGTCTATGATCATCAGATCGAATGCATCAGGGCCTGATCTCAGTGGGGAAACCATCTGAAGCATTGCTGGCACATAACGACATTCTCTGGTTTGAATTTCCTGTAGATGCAGAAGACTTCTACACCCATGCCATGCAGTACCACTGCAAACAGCTGAGTGAAAAATTCCCACAGTCCTGCGTCTTTGAACAGGAAAATCATATTGTGGTTTTGATGAATGCCTCTCTTTCTGACTGCAATGTCCAGCAGTTTCAAAATGAAATCGCTGTTTATCTACGGGATGGTCTGATGAAAGCCGGCATCAGTGCCATTGGTCATGATCTCAATGATTTCTTCTATTATCACCAACAGGCTCCGATGGCCTATGAGACCGGTCGCCAGAAACAGCCAACTTTCTGGAGCTACGCTTTTGATCAGTATCGTACTGACTTCATTCTTCAGCATGCAATGCAGACATTTCCGGTACGTTTTCTGTGTCGTCCGGAACTGGAGATTCTTCGTGCTTATGATCAGGCACATTCCAGTATGCTGGAAGAGACTCTTCGCTGCTATCTGACCAACGAACGGGCACTGCTCCATACTGCCGAGCTGATGGATATTCACCGAACCACACTGTTGTATCGGATTCGCAGGATCGAAGAACTGACCGGACTTCAGCTGGATGACGAGCAGACCAGATTTGACCTGCTGTTGTCTTTCCATCTGATTTTTCAGTGAATCTGTGTTTACCAGTAAAATCAAAAACTCCCATAGAAGTCATGCACTTTCACAGGAGTTATTGCTGCTTAAATACTTTGTAAATGTTCTGCTATCACACTGGCAAAAATCTGGTGGCTGTTCGCATTCATATGTTCCTGATCTTCTTCGCTGCTCTCTACGTAATCAGATGCACGAAGAAAATCTGTTCCATACTTTCTTGCAATTTTTTCATAGACACTTCCCAGTCTTTTTGAGATTTCCACCGATTCCGGAGAAAATTCCTGATCAAATCCTTCTTCCCATACTCGTTCCCCGAGAAAGATCGGGGATATCAGCAAAATTTTGCTGTCTGGTGAGAATCTCTTTGCCTGTTCCAGAAGACGTACTACGCCTTTTCCGATGACATCTGCTGATGCAGAAAATACCGTCTTACAGTCATTCGTTCCCAGCATCAGTACAATCTGTTCCGGCTGTCCATGTGTCTCCAAAAGCGTTGGAAAAAGCTCTGTTCCCTTTCGCCCCTGCCTTAATGGATCATTAAATATGGTAGTACGTCCACAGAGTCCTTCTTCGATCACCCGGACGCCCTGATCTTTTAACTGTTCCTGAAGGATGCTGGTCCATCTCACGCCCCATGGAAAACGGCTGCCATCCTTTGGATTATATCCCCATGTATTCGAATCGCCAAAACAAAGTACGTCTGTCATATCTTTTCTTTCACTCCTGTATTACATCTATGTTTTTCTATTATTCATACTAACATAGTAGGTTTATAAAGAAAAGTATCACTTTTTTATAACTGGTTATAGAAAAAAACAATAATTCACGTACTCAAAAAGCCAGAAAACACCGTCACCAATGGCTAGCGGCCTGCTGCCTTTGCCTCCAGATTGGCCAGACGATCCAGCGCACCCTGCAAGGTCTCATCCTGTTTTGCAAAATGGAATCGAATCAGATGGTTCACGTCTTCCCGGAAGAAACTGGATCCCGGTACTGCTCCTACGCCGACCTCTGCAGCCATCCATTCACAGAACTGTACATCCGTTTCTTCTTTTTTCTTCCATTTGCTGATATCCATCATCACATAGTAAGCCCCCTGCGGATCCGTAAAAGTAAATCCAAGATCCTTCAGTCCTCCGGTGAAGAGATCTTTCATATGCTGATAATGATTCTGCAGATCCACATAATAGGAGTCGGGCATATTCAGTCCCACTACAGCAGTCTCCATCAGTGGTGCCGCTGCTCCTACGGTCAGAAAATCATGGACTTTTTTCACACGATCGATGACTTCTTCCGGAGCGATCACATAGCCAAGGCGCCATCCTGTGATGGAATAAGTCTTGGAAAGAGAGTTACAGGTGATCGTTCTCTCACGCATACCAGGCAGCGTATTCATATAAATATGCTTATTTGGCTTGTACAAAATATGCTCGTACACTTCATCGGTAATGACAAAGGTATCATACTTAATGGCCAGATCGGCAATCAGCTTCATCTCTTCGTAAGTGAACACCTTTCCACATGGATTGGACGGATTGCAGAGAATCAGCGCCTTGACTCCCTGGCGAAAGGCATCTTCCAGCACTTCCGGATCGAAGTCAAAGGCTGGTGGATTCAACGGTACATAGATCGGTACTGCACCGGAGAGGATCGCATCTGCTCCATAATTCTCATAAAACGGAGAAAAGACAATGACTTTTTCTCCGGGATTTACCACTGACATGACTGCTGCCATCATGGCTTCCGTACTTCCGCAGGTTACCACGATCTCTTTGTTGGGATCTACAGACAGACCGGAAAAATGCTCCTGTTTTCTGGCCAACGCTTCACGGAAATTCTGTGCACCCCAGGTCAGTGCATACTGATGCGGGCCTTCATAGGCCACCTGAGCCAGGCGATCCAGCAGTTCCTTTGGTGGATCGAAGTCCGGGAATCCCTGAGACAGATTGATAGCTCCATATTTCGCTGAGATTCTGGTCATACGTCGAATGACCGAATCAGTAAACTGTTCTGTTCTTGTACTAAGTGATGGCATGTCTATTCCTTTCCTGATACCGCACGTACCATGGCTTCAATATGTTCATATGGAGTATCCGGTGTCAGATCACATCCAGGTGCCAGAATAAAGCCACCGGAAAGTCCTGCTGTCTGCACCAGATTCTGCGCTTTCTGATAAATCTCTTCCGGGCACTCCTGCTCCAGAACACGAACCGGACTTAACGTACCCATGATCGTGATCTTTCCATCTGCCCGTTTCAGCGCTTCTTCCAGATCCAGGCTGTCTACAGAAAAGATCGCAATGCCACTGTCCTTCAATGCACTGATTCGTTCCATGGTTTTTCCGCAGATATGAAGCAGCATATACGGACATTTTTCTGACAGCCGGTCATTTAACTGCTTCAGATATGGCAGAGAATAGGTTTCAAAGTAATCTTCACTAATCAGATCTCCAGAAGATACCGGTTCTGCAATATATACCAGATTGCCTCCCGATTCCAGAAAGTCCATAGTCAGATGATACACTACTTCCTCTGAGAATTCCAGCACTTCCCGTACCAGATCTTCTTCATCCTCATCACTGAGATACATCATGAACTCATTAACACCCACCAGCTGAGCCGCTGTGGTAAACGGGCCAAAGCTTCCCACGCCTGTAAATCGTTCTTTTCCGGTTTTCTCTGCAATGATTCTGGTCTGTTTTAACAGCAGCTGATACTCTTCATCCCTGCGCAGATTCTCCATGACCTGATCTACGGTCCAGTTACGAATCTCTTCCAGTTCCTGAATAGGCTTCTGGATCACTTCTCCCGGCAAGCCCACTCTGGAATTGTTGATCTCTCCGCCCATAGCCCTGAGGATAATATGGGGAATGGCTCTTCCTCCGTATACAATATCTACATTCAGTCTGTCACAGGTATCCAGAATAATCTGCGCTCCCGCATCCGGCAGGCGAAGCAGCTCCTCCGGAGAGATTCCTTCCTGTTTTATAGCCCAGGTGGCACCGGATAAGGTACTGACCGGCACCCTTGGAACTTCTTCAAAATTCATTGCCTTTATCAAAAGTTCTTTTCTTGTCATTTCACGTTCTCCTTAGTGCATCAGATTTGGTAAAAACATACTGAGCGGTTCGAAAAATACAATGAGAAGCAGAGTTATGATTCCAGCTGCCACAAATGGCACAATCTTTTTGCAGATCTCTGCTACCGGTATTTTAGAAATACTGCATCCCACATATAGATTGATTCCCACTGGAGGGGTAATCAACCCAATCGCCATATTGGTAGTCAGCATCACGCCCAGATGGATCGGATCTACATTCAGTGCATTGGCAATTGGCAGTACAATCGGAACCAGAATGTAAAATGCGGAGCTGGCATCCAGAAAACATCCCGCAATCAGGAAAATCAGGTTAATCAACAGTAACAATACATATTTATTACTGCTCAGAGCCATCAATGCAGATGACATGTCGGTTGCAATATGGCTGGTGGTCAGGATCCATGCAAAGACACTGGCACAGGCCACAATATACAATACGGTTCCGGAGGATACTGCCGCATCCACGAACAGTCTCCACAGATCCCGGATCTTGATTTCTCTGTAAACTACAATTCCCACAAACAGGCCATACACAATTGCCACGCCGGCAGATTCTGTAGCGGTAAAAATTCCTCCATAAATACCACCCAGAATGATAACCGGAGTCAAGAGCCCCCAGATAGCATCCTTGAATGCTGCCCAGATCTCTGCTTTCGATGCTTTCGGCTGCGGTTTGATATTGCTCTTTCTGGAGCAGATCATAGCTGCTACTACATAAGAAACTCCCATCAGAATACCAGGAATGATACCACCTGCAAACAGTTTTCCTACAGAACTGCCTGAAATCGAAGCGTAAATAACAAAAGCAATACTTGGCGGAATGACGATTCCGATGGCGCCGGATGCACTCATCAGTGCCGTAGACATTCCCACATCATAACCAGATTCCACCATGGCCGGAATCAGAATGGAACCCAGAGCTGCCACGGTAGCAGGGCCAGAGCCGGAGATCGCTGCAAAGAAACAGGATACAATCACTACTACAGAGATCAGGCCACCCTTGCGGTGTCCTACACATACCTTTGCAAACTGCACCAGTCTTCTGGAGATACCCGCATATTCCATAATCACGCCTGCCAGAATAAAAAATGGAATCGCCAGCAGAGTGAATTTTCCGATTGCAGAATACATAGTATCCGTCAATGTCGTCAACGGGAATCCACCCATAGTCAGTCCTGCCAGACTGGATACTCCCAGTGCCACTGCCACCGGAATGTTCAAAAATACCATCACAAAAAATAATCCAAACAATACTACTGCCATCATTTCTGCCTGCCCTCCTTTAACTGCTGATAAGCCGCCTGAATGGTGCGAATTCCCATAAAGACCGCTCCTGCCGGCAGGGCAAGTCCCTGTATATAAGTCGGCCAGCGAAGTGCTGTTGTTTTACTGTGGAACCGGATCTGGTTCTGCACCATCTCGATTCCATAACGCAGCATGAAGTAAATCAGAATCAGAGAACAAATGGATGAGATCACCAGTGCTGCTTTTTTCCCGTTCTCTGATAATTTATCCGTAATAAAACTCATACCAAGATGTGCGTTTCTTTTATAACCTGCTGAGATGCCCAGCATAGTCACCCACACAAATACAATCACCACTACTTCTTCTGTATACGAGATCGATTTGTGCAAAAAATATCTGCTGATTACATTGGCAAAATTCATCACCGTCATAAAGAGAAGGCCTGCTACGATCAGACCTTCCTCCAGATAATCGATGAGTTTTCCGAGTATTTTTCCAATCTGTTTCATCTTCTTATCCTTTCAGTGTTTTTGTTATCGCATTCACGATGTCATCCACATGAACACGTACTTTATTCTCCATAGAAGGTGCAAATGGTACCGGTGTAAATGGAGCTGCCAGACGCAGAACCGGCCCTTTTAAGCTGTCAAAAGCTTCTTCCGCTGCCGTTGCTGCAATCTCTGCTCCAAATCCTCCCTGTTTGACTGCTTCATGGCAGATACAGAGATGACCTGTCTTTTTCACAGATTCCAGCACGGTCTCTTTATCCCATGGGGATAAGGTTACCAGATCAATCACTTCTGCTGAAATTCCGGCATCTTCCAGCTGCTTCGCTGCTTCTAAAACAGTCAGCATCGTCTTAGAATAGGAAACCAGTGTAATATCGCTTCCCTTTTTACGGATTTTTGCCTTTCCGATCTGATATGGTTCTTCGTCTTCGATCTCCGGTACCTCAAAGGACATCTTAAACAGATTCTTATGTTCAAAATAAATGACCGGATTGTCGTCTTCAATGGCTGCTTTTAATACCGCTTTGGCATCTGCCGCATTAGAAGGCGCTACCACTTTCAGCCCGGGAATGTGTACAAACCAGGCTTCCACAGACTGGGAATGCTGTGCTGCACCCTGAGTAATCAGTCCATCCGGTGCTCTGAGCACCAGCGGAATCTTAGCCTGTCCACCTGACATATATCTTGCCTTTGCCATCTGGTTAAATATCTCATCCATACATACACTGCAAAAATCTGCATAATGCAGATCCACCACCGGTCTTGCCCCTGCAAGGGCTGCTCCTACACCGCCACCTGCCAGAAACGTTTCTGATATCGGCGTATCAATCACTCTTCCCGGAAATTCATCTGCCAGTCCGGTAAACTGTCCGAAGATACCGCCCTGACGTGCCAGATCCTCACCCATCACAAATACGGTAGGATCCTTCTTCATTTCTTCACTCATGGCTTCCAGAGTTGCCTGTCCAAATGTTATTGTTCTCATCTCGTTCTCCTTAGCTCCTCTTAACAGTATACGTCATCCAGATACTCTTCCGGATCCGGCACCGGACTTTCAAGCGCAAATTTCTGTGCAGCCAGTACTTTTTCATGGCTCTTCTGGTGAATCGCACTCAGTTCTTCCTTTGTGATTACTTCATCAACCTCTTCATTCGGCTGCAGTACAATCCGTTCAAATTCAGCAAATGGATCATTCTTTTTCTGCTCTTCTGCCACATATTCTCTGGTTCTGTATTTCTCTGCATCTCTTACAAAATGCCCTTCCACGCGGAATGTCTTTGCTTCGATGAAGGTCGGTCCTTCTCCTTTTCTTGCCCGTTCTACCGCCTCCGCAGCTGCCCGGTACACCTCAAATACATTTTTTCCAGATACAATCTTCGCTGGCATATGATAAGCTGCCGCATAATCAGAAATATTTTCTACCGCTGTAGTCGTCTGATACGGTGTAGTAGACGCCCATCCATTATTCTCATTAACAAAGATAATTGGAAGCTTCCAGGCACTGGATACATTGGCTGCTTCATGGAAGGTTCCTCTGTTGGAAGCACCATCTCCGAAAAATACAACCGATACCTTCTGGTTATGAAGAATTTTACTGTTGGCCAGTGCTGCTCCTGCAGCCAGATTGTAGCCTCCGCCGACAACTCCGTTGGCTCCCAGCATACCCACTTCAAAATCGGCAATATGCATGGATCCACCTTTTCCTTTACAAAGGCCGGTCTTTTTTCCATAGATCTCTGCCATCATCCGGTTCAGGTCTGCTCCTTTTGCAATGCAGTGACCATGTCCACGATGGGTACTTTCTATATAATCACATTCTTCCAGTGCGCCACAGATACCAGAAGCCACAGCTTCTTCTCCGATATACAAATGAACGAAGCCTGGCAGGTTGCCTGCCAGGTATTCCTTCTTTACTAACTCTTCAAATTCCCGTATGGTACACATTTTTTCATAAAGCTGTAATGCCTTTTCTTTTGTAATGCTCATATCGTTCCTCGCTTCTTTCTAATTGAATGTATAACCAAATTTTGCAAAGAGATCTTCTCCGATATCGTCTTTGTAAGATTCATAAATTGGTGCTGCCGCGTCTTTAAAGGTCTGAATCTGATCATCCGTCAGCTTTGTGATCTCCACTCCTGCCTCTTCAAATTCATCTGCAATAGAAGCCTCATTCTCACGGTAAGATTCGATCTCCTTCTGGCACGCTTCTTCTGCTGCTGTCTGGAAGATCTCTTTGTCTTCATCACTTAAGCTGTCCCAGAGTTTCTGACTCAGACTGAATACAAACATATCATAAGAATAGTTCCATTCCGTCAGGTACTTGGATACTTCCTGAATCTGAGCACTTCGGATGGTGTCGTATGGATTTTCCTGCCCATCAATGGTGCCATTCTGAAGAGAAGTATATACTTCGGAGAAGTTCATAGAAGTCGGGTCTGCTCCGAACAGAGTAAAGAGATCAATGTACATGCTGTTGGCAGGTGTACGGATCTTCAGGCCATCCAGATCTTCCGGGGTGGTAATCGGTCTGACATTGTTGGTAATCTGACGGAAGCCATTATCACCGATTGCCAACGGTACTGCACCCAGTTCTGTGAAAATGTCTTTGATGGCATCTGCACCTTCTCCGTTGAATACATATTCGTCCACACTGTCGTATCCATTTTCAAAGATCCATGGCATACTGGTGACAGTCAGTCTTGGATCAAAACTGGAAGTATTCATCACAGAATTCAGTGCAATATCTGTGGATCCGGTCAGCAGCATCTCCACGCCCTTTATCAGGTCTCCTCCTGCCAGCTGCTCACTTGGATATACAGAAATGGTGTATCGTCCGTCTGTCTTTTCTTCTACCTGTTCTTTAAAATAATCCACAGCTACCATCCAGACACTGCTCTCCGATGGGGTCAGGCTCAGCTTCAGATCGATGCTGTCATCTGCCAGTGCTCCTGTTGAAAAAAGTCCGGCCGCCAGTGATGCGGTAAATAATCCTGCTGCATACTTCTTCCAGTTCTTGTTCATAATCGTCTCCTCGTTTACTTTTGCCCTTTTTTCCTACTACAATAGTATGTTGATACACAATTTACCATCTCAGGGGAATTTCGTCAATGACTATCCGTCATTTTACATCTATGGAAAATTTATACACAGTTATAAAGAGAAGCTATAGCTGACTTTATTTTTCTACTTGACACGCTTTACTTTTTATGCTAGCTTATGTGTAGAATTTTTATATATAAAATTTTTATATATTAGGAGGTCATCGTATGTATTTTCCAGTATCTGCTCTCCTGATCGAATATCTGATCCTTACCATTGTGGAATCTCAGGATTCTTATGGTTATGAGATCAGTCAGACGATCAAGCTTGCCGCTGATATCAAAGAATCCACTTTATATCCTATTTTAAAAAAACTGGAAAAGGCCGGATTTCTTACCACTTATTCTCAGGAATATCAGGGACGGAAACGAAAGTATTATTCTATCACGCCAGAGGGGAAGGTGCAGATGACGCATTTAAAGGAAGAATGGTGTACTTATAAAGACACCATTGACAGCATTATTGAAGGGAGGCTTCGCAATTGAGTAAGACAGATTTGACAAAAACAGAATATCTGCTGCAGCTGCAAAAATATTTAAAAAAACTGCCAAAGGCAGATTATGAAGATGCTATGGAGTATTTCACCGAATATTTTGAAGACACAGACGACGAAGGTGCAAAAGCTCTGATGGAGGAACTTGGAACACCAAAGGAAGCTGCCCGGGATCTGATGGCTAATCTGCTGGATCGCAAACTGACCGATGCTTCGACTAATGCGAATATCTTCTCAGCTCCTGCCCCTGAGTTCGCCGGGACCAATGGTGCAGTCGGTTCTGCCCACACCACCGGACGTAAAGTGTGGAAATCGATCCTGTGGATTTCACTGTTACTTCTTTTTGCCATCCCAATCGGAGCACCTCTCCTGCTTTCTGCTGCGATTGTACTGTTATGCCTGATGATCTGTGCTATTATTCTGGATCTGTGTATCTTTATTGCTGCATTTTCCAGCTATCTCATTGGTGGAAAGCTGATTCTTCGTGGACTTCTGGCACTGCCGCTCTCTCTTTCCGGCTCTGCCATGATTGCGGGAAGCGGACTGCTGATCATCGGACTCGGGATTCTGATTATGTTGTTTGGGATTTTTGCTGCTTACAGTGGCTGCCGCTTTTTTGCTGCTTCCGTAAAATGGATTGTCAATCGAAAAAGAAAAGTAAACGAGGTGAAGTATGATGAAACAATCTCACTATAAATGGTTAAAAGCCGGTATTATCTGCAGTGTAACCGGAGCGATTCTGATCTTTGCCGGCTATCTGAATGACGGCCGTTCTTATGTGGCACATGCAGATCTCAACAGACTGGAATGGAGTGCACGCAGTGACGTTCCTGCCAGAGTGAGCACTCAGCCCCGGACAGACCTGGGGGCTCTGAACTCTGTGGACATTTCTTTCGCAGACCTTGACCTGGAGATTCTTCCATCCGAAGATGAGCATTGCGCCATTGCATGGGAAATCGCCAGTGTGAATGGGAAGTCGCCAGTTGACTATGAAGTAAAAAGCGGCACGCTCACCGTTACAGAAAGCAAACATACCGGAGACTCCTATATTCATATCGACATCAGTTTTCTGGCAGATCTGTTCTGCGGTAAAAATGCAGAACATCCAGCTGATACCGTTTATCTTTACGTACCGACCGAAAAGTTCCGGCAAATTTCTATTCACAATACTATGGGGGATGTGTCTGTCGATGGGCTTCAGGCTGCACATGGCAGCCTGTCACTGGATGATGGAGATGCTGTCTGCACAAACTGTCAGTTTTCCGATTTTTCTTTTCAAAATACATTAGGTGAACTGACCATCTCAGACAGCATGCTGGATACCTGTGATATCACCATGAGTGACGATGATCTGACATTGGATCATAATCAATATCAGGGATCCACCTCCATTACAGACAAACTCGGAGATGTTACCATTCAGAACTCCATAGAAGCATTGCAGTCCCTTGGCCTGCAGCTCTCCACCAGACTTGGAGAAATCAGCCTGCCAGAAGCACTCGCAAAGACACTGCAGAAAAATGATGATGATCTCAACCGTTACGCTCAGAAAAACGATGGCAATGCTACACTGACTGTTACCTGCACGGATGGGGATATTATTCTGAAATGAATAACTCTTCTTTTATAAAAAAGCAGAGATATGAAGTTTGAAACAAACTTACATCTCTGCTTTTTTGATTCAAATCGAGCCACAAGTGACACTAAAAGAGCCGGAAAACACCGTCCCCAATGGTTAGCGCTTGATATCGTAGTTCATATTCATCAGATTTCGAATAGTGTCTACGTCATCCGTAATGTTGGCATCTCCATGGATAGTATGCTTGATAGCGCTGCTGGCCACTGCAAAGTTGACAATATCCATCGGCTTATAGTCATGCATAATCGCATAGATCAGTCCGCTGGCGAATGCATCTCCACCGCCTACACGATCCAGAATATTGAAGGTGAACAGCTTACTTTCAAAGGTATGATCTTCATACCACATATAGGCTTTCAGACTGTTCTCACTACCGCTGTGTGCATAACGTACATGGCGGGCAATGCATTTCAGATTCGGATAACGATCCACAAATCTCTGGAACACTTCATCCTGCTGCTCATAGCTTGGCTGCATCGGAATGCCATCCTTCCAGTCTCCCTTACTGTGATCATCTTCATCTTTCCAGAGATGATATGGTTCAATACCAAGAAGTACATCCACATATGGAAGACATTCCGTACAGAAATCTCTGGCCTCTTCCCAGGTCCACATCTTACTGCGGAAGTTACCGTCAAAGCTGGTGGTGATTCCCTTCTCTTTTGCCACCTTCAGACTGTTCAGAATCAGATCTTTGCATTTTGGAGAAACTGCCGGGGTAATACCGCTTAAATGCAGCCAGGTAAAACCATCCAGCAGTGCATCCAGATCCACGTTATCAAAATCGTACTCTGCAAAAGCACTGTGCTTTCTGTCATAAGTCACTTTACTTGGGCGGATTCCATAACCGGTCTCCAGATAATAAGTACCCAGCCGGTGAGTCGGGGTCTGCTGTGGTGTGGATAAAATCATAGGTGTACAGTGAACATCGTTGCTTCGCAGCATACGGATCGCACTCTTTCCGATGCTGTTATTTGGTACAACAGAAAAGAATGTACTGTCCACATTCAGATTTGCCAGTGCCAGGGCAATGTTTGCCTCGCTTCCACCATAACTGGCTTCAAAGCTGGTCGCCATCCGGATCTTATCGTAATTCGGCGGTGTCAGTCGAAGCATGATCTCTCCGATTGTGATAAATTTCTGGGTTGTATCATTGTCTCGAAGTAATGGGTTATAATGTTCCATATGTGCCTCCTTATAAAAAGCCGTTTATGCCTCAGCAGACATACAGTCTCTGCCGATGCACAAACGGCTGCTTTTCTTATGCTTAGTCTATCATATTTTTTCTTTTTGTCCAGAATATTTTCTCTTGCAAATCTCTCCTACGTAAGATGGAAGGTCTGTATCAGCAGAATCCAGGCCAGTCCATAATAGGTAATTACTGCCACCAGATCATTCACGGTGGTAATCAGCGGACCGGAAGCCACTGCCGGGTCTACCTTGATCTTATGGAAAAACATTGGAATCAGGGTACCTACCAGGCTGGAAATCACCATGGCTGCCAGCAGCGATACTCCTACACATCCGGAAATCAGGAATGCATGATTCGCCGGATTCGGCTTAAAGAACCAGATATAACATCCAATGATAAGAAAAGATACAGTTCCAAGGAACAGACCATTCACAAATCCAACACGCATTTCTTTGATTACAAGATGCATTTTCTGTGCACCGGTCAATGTCTCATCCATCAGGACACGGATGGTCACAGCCAGGGACTGGGTTCCCACATTTCCTGCCATATCCAGGATCAGTGACTGAAAACACATAACGATCGGGAGTGTGGCTACTACTGTTTCAAATACACCTACCACGGAAGATACTCCAATTCCAAGAAATAACAGAATAATCAGCCATGGAAGCCTCTTTTTCATACTTTCCTTTGTGGTTTCATTCAAATCCTCTTCAGCGGTCAAACCAGCCAGCTTTGCATAATCATCACCCATCTCATCGTCTACTACTTCCACGATATCCTGGGATGTGATGACACCAATCAGCATTTTTTCCTCAGTCAGTACCGGAATGGAATCCTCTGCATAATCTTTGATACTTTCAATACAGTCGCTGATCTTCTCATGATCCGTCACATACGGGTAAGATGTACTGATAATATCATCCAGTGAATCCCTCTCCCGGGCAATGATCAGATCCTTTAAGTCAATTGCACCGTAAAACATGTCTTTGCGGTCAACTACATATACCGTTGAGATATTATCGTTATCTCCCGCCTGACGAACCAGTTCCCTCATGGCCTGCCGGATGGTCAGATCATGATAGATCACAATAAAGTTCGTGGTCATCTTGCTACCGATCTCATCATCCTCATAGGACTGGATCATCTTGATGTCATGGCTGGATTCCTCGTCCAGCATCTCAACCAGTTTTTCCTGGGTACTGTCATCAAACTCATCCAGCACATCTACTGCATCGTCTGAGTCCATAAACGAGATCACCTTTGCAACCTTGTCCAGATCCAGTTCCTTTAAGTATTCATCCGGATCATCAATATAAGTAAAGATCTCTGCCAGACGTTCTGCACCAAGGATCGGATACAATTTCTTACGTTCCTCTTCTGTCAACTGTGACAGTGCATCCGCAATATCATTCTCATGGTAATCAGAGATGCGGTCCAGCAACTCTTCATCAGATAAAGAGCTGTGCAAAATCTCCAGCAGCTCTTCTGCATAGTTTGGTTTTGTATTCATTTCTTTTGTCATATTGCCTCCTTCCTCCCAAAAATGGGCATAGAAAAACCACCGTTTTTCCATGTACTAAACTTTCCAACAGTTACATGCTGTGAAGTATAGGAGTGAAATACGATGGTTCAAAAACAATATGAACAAACGCAGTCCAGTCAGAAAACTCTTCTGGTAAGCTGCGTCTGTCTTTTTTCTTGTATGCCACCGTAACTGCTACTTCGTCCCGTACTGTCGCAACTGTCCATTTCGTTTTCCTCCTGTTTCTTATTTTTTTAATCCGTGTCTATTCTAGCCCTGTTTTTCTTCCTGTGTCAAGGTTAAATTTTGGAATTTCCATCTGGTATATCGTTCTTTTTCCCCAGCATTGGAATGTATTCATACCCCGGCTTGAAATCATTCTTTTCATACATCTTGTAATACTGCATGAAAATTCGTTCCATTACCTTCGGAATCTGACTCTCTTCCGGTTCAAAAAGAATAATAAGATACTGCATGGCGCTGTAACGGGTGCAAATATCTACCTTTCGGATCTTCTGACGAATAGACTTCTCCATGCAGTCCAGGGCCTGCTCGATGCTTTCCATATACATGGTCTGATCCGATATGGTATCCATGGTCACCATCACCAGATAACAGGCATATCTGTATCTGGCACCAAGACTGTTCATATATTCATAGATTCTGGCAAAACCTCGGAAATCCATATCCAGAGCCCCACTGTAGCTGCCACTTTCCTGAAGCGCATTTGCCACTTTTTTCAGATCTCTGCCAGTTGGTGTATCTGGTATTCCATTTTCTTCCATTTCATGATAAAAGCAGAATTGATCTTTTCCATTCTGTTTCACATAATACAATGCTTTATCTGCATTCAGATAGCAGGATTCAAATGTATCACCAGGGCTGGTCATACACATTCCTGCGGAAAGAGATGCACAGCGGATTTCCGCGTCTGCTTCCTTGTCTTCCCGGAATCGCCGAAAAAGCATCGCTATCTTATCTGTCACCTCTTCTTTATTCACATTCTGGAAAAACAATACGAACTCATCTCCGCCAAACCGGCACCCCACATGACCGCAGGTAACATCTGCGATCAGATTTCCCAGAAGCTTCAATGCACGGTCTCCGGCCTTATGGCCAAAGAGATCATTGATTTTTTTCAGATTATCCATATCCAGAAAAACCAGACATCCGGAATGCTCCTGCATCAGCTGGGCAATCACCATCTCTCCCTTACTGCGCATAGACAAACCAGTCAGATAGTCATAATTCTCGCTGTCTCCCTGACTTCTCATGGTAGCCATAACATCAGAAAGGAATTTTCCGGTTTCCCGTTCCAGATCTGCAACACCATCAGCATCTTCTGCTTCCAGACATTCTTCTTCTACTTCCACTTTTCCTTCTTTCAGCAAACGCAGAAACCGATCTGTGATCTCTGGATCAAACTGTGTTCCTCTGTTTTTGCGAAGTTCCTCCTCGATCATTTCTGCCGACAACGCATTTCGATAAATTCGTCTGGAATTCATTGCATCATAACTATCTGCCACAGCCACAACCCGTGCATAAATCGGGATCTCATTTCCCACCAGTCCATCCGGATATCCCTTGCCATCATATCGCTCATGATGATATCTGGTCACATCTGCCACATGCTCAATCATCGTAATATCCTTCAGAATATCTGCCCCGATCACCGTATGCGCTTTGATCAAAGCATATTCATCATCCGACAGTCTGGATGGCTTATTCAGAATGGTATCTGGAATACCGATTTTTCCCACATCATGAAGATAAGCTGCATTTTTCAGATTCAGAATCTCCTTCTTACTCCAGCCAAGCTCTCTGGCTATTAAAGCAGAATACTGAGCCACACGGTAAGAATGACCATTGGTATATTCATCCTTGGCTTCCAGCGTGGTAGACAAAGTACGGATCATCTGAAGCGCCATCTTCTCTGTCTGCTTCCGACGTTTTTCAACCTCTTCTTTCTGACGCTGCAGCTCCATATCCCGTACACTTTTCATTGTCTGGATGATATTCACAAACAGCAGCACCAACAGACCGATACCGATAAATATGCCGGAAATAGATACTACAAAATAAGCTGAAACTGCTTCAATGAGCGTTGCAATCATGGCTACAATCACGCCCACCAGCACCAGATGATAAGAACGACTTTTATTCTGGTGCATATCCCTGATAAAGGTTCCTAGTATCAGGAAAAACGTAAGCCCCATGATCACATGTCCGACAGGCATGATTTCAATATAATCCAGTTTTCCAGAAAGCTGCAATATGGTTGATATCAGGAAATTCAGGAATGCCATTCCCTCCATGATATGATACAGTTTCGTATATCTGCCCTTTTGTACACTGTCAATGTACAAAAGAATCGGGATCGGGCACAACATAATCACAATAAAGCACATGCCTGCCAGTACGGAGGCATTTGATATCCACAGCTGACGCAGCTTGGATTCTCCAAGCATCCAGATGGCTCCCATCATAATGCACCATCCCAAATATTCCATATCAAAGGTCGTATGATATACCACGCCCAGAGCCAGGCTGAACAAAATCGTGATGATACCCGCAAACAAAATAAAGAATGCGATAATGGTTTCTGTACCGTATTCGCTGAAAATATGAGTCCAGACATCCACCTTGTCTCCGCACCAGACCTCATTTATAACTCCGGAGTAATTATCCGTGTAGGTCGTCATCTCAATCCGCAGTTCTTTGCCTGCATCTTTTTCCGATGTCTCACAGAACACATACCGGCTGGCTGAATTCTTTCCAAACGGTCTGGTTTTCCTGGTATTGTAATCACCTCTAAGCTGTCCATCTATATAAAACTTTACATCCTGCAGTGAAGATCGCAGAGCAATAGAACTCTCATTATAATCTGCCGGAAGCTGTGTCGTAATCACCATCGTTTCACCGACAGGCACCTCATACTTTCCAGGTACTGAAATGATTTCCTCTGTTCCATCTGGCTTTTCCCAGACAAATGTTCCTGTATAACAAATGCTGGCCTCCATAGATCGCTCAGTCCGTTCACTTGGATACACACACTCCACAATTAAAAAACCTGCCAGAATGGTCAGCATCACAATATAAAATATGATTCTTCTTTTTTTACTGATTGTATTCTCCATATCTAACATACTTTCTCTTTTGCACCCTCCGGGAGCTGTCTGTCCTTCTCTCTACGCTTCCTTCATGTTTCCTCCCTACAGATCCCCATTTTTCAACCTAAACTTCATACAAACCGGATCATGATCAGAATAACGATATCCGATATTGATATTCTCATAAGAAACACACTCCACATTATCGGAAATCAGGAATCCATCCAGTGTAACCGTATAAGTAACACCTTCTACGTACGCCATATCTGCATTACGTGAACTGTTCCATAATCCGTCACGCTCTTCCTTTGTCAGGAAATCCATAGCAAAAGAAAAATGTTCAGACAGACGGCTTCTCGGGAACGGATAAGCCCAGGACTCACATTCTTCTCCGGAAGCTTCATCCGCCTTCAGGTCATGGTTGAAATCTCCTCCACAGATGACATAATTCCCTGCTGCATATTCCTGCTCCATATCCTCTGTCAGCATGGTAATCTGAGCCTCCCGGATCGCATCGCTGTTGCTGTAAGCAGATGTATGCAGAGCATAAAGTACCAGTTCTTTTCCATTGTCCACCGGTATCCTGGATACGCTGTAGCAACGATCCAGATCCAGGAACTTACTCACAGATGTAGAGATCGGCAGACTTCTTCGTACAGAGCTTTTAATCTCATACCGGGAAAAAAGACCGATTCCTGAATTGCTGCTGCCGTGAGGCTGCGTAAATGGGTAAAACAGGAACGCAGAATGATAGTTCTTTGCAAACACGGTGTAGTCCTGTGACAGACAGTCCTTTAAGATCTGATATTCATTCACATGATAGCTTCTGGTCGAATCCAGATCAATCTCCTCAATTATGGCAAAATCGGGATCCAGAGAAGCCACCAGGTCACCTGCTCCCTGCACGGTCTGGATGACACTTTCCTTGCTCTTCGCCCAGGAGGACTTGCCCCCATCCATGAAAAAGCTGAAATCCGGAGTGTAGGCACCAAATCCAATATTATAAGTAACTGCGGAATATTCTTTTCCGGTGGTCAGCTGCCCCGCTTCTGCGATTTCTGCCGGTGCCTCCACTTCCAGTGCCAGATTATCCTCAATTCTGTCGTAGCTGACAAACAGATAAATGATATAGACTGCCAGCGCCGCAATCAAAACGCCTGTCAGGATACCGAATATTTTTAAACATTTTTTTATCATGCTGCTTCTCCTCTGTGGGTATTCTTCTCACCAGTATAGCATAAAACTCCTGTAACATCTATAAAAAATACGGTAACCAGAACACTTTTACAGATACAAAAGAGCCGTTATCTACGGTCTTTCTTCCGCAAACAACGACTCTTCTTCCTGATCTTCTGTCTCAGTTTTATGCTTCTGCCAGTATCTGCTCCTTACGTTCCAGCAGTTCATCTGACAGCAGCTGCTTTTCTGCCTTTTCAAATCCGATCCGGTCAATGGTCTCGGCAAAACGTTCGCCCTTTTCTCCCTGTTCTTTGAACAACAGGATTGCTTTTTCGATGACATCCAGTGCTTCTTCTTTGGTAGTGAAGATCTTGCCCAGTGCTTTTCCCTTTGCCACCTTCTTTCCCCAGCGACCGCCTACATAAATCTTGTATCCATAGATTCCGTCCGGAATAGAATCAAACGGACATTTGCCTACGCATCGTCCGCAATGGCGACAGGCTTCTTCATCGATATGAAGCTTTCCATCTGTTACTTTTGCCACCTTATTTGGACAGACTGCTTCGATCGCACATTTCTTACATCCCTTGCATTTTTCCAGATCCTGCTGTGGAATTCGCTGTCCGATGATACCCACATCATTCAGATTTGGCTTTACACAGTTATTCGGGCATCCGCCGACTGCGATCTTGAACTTGTGTGGCAACGCCACCTGACGGTATCCTTCATAAAATCTGTGGAAAATCTCTTCTGAGATACCATAGGAATCCAGCAGTCCGTACTGGCATGTGGTCCCCTTACAGGAAACTACCGGGCGTACCTTTGCTCCGGTTCCCCCTGTCATCAGGCCTTCTTTTGCAATAAATGCCTGAAATTCTTCAATCTTCTCATATGGGATACCCGGAATCTCTACGGAAAGTCTGGTGGTGTAGGCCAATTTGCCGTTTCCGTATTTTTCCGCTGCATCTGCCATACATCTGTGTTGAGCGGCCGTTACTTTCCCGTTCACCGTAATCACGCGTGCGGAAAATTCATCCGTTCCTCTGTTATTCAGGAATCCCTGTCCTTTTAATCGTTTTTCTTCCTCTTTGCTGACTGTCAGTGCCGACATGGTTCTCCTCCTGTTCTGTGAACATTCACTTTTGTTTTCCTATATCTATATCTTATCACTTGTCGATATATTTGAAAAGTGATATTATTTTATAAAAATCATAGGAATTATCTATACATAACAGGAAATTTCAACCATTCCAATCCATATATACCAATTTGCGAGTGGTTTTATTGATTTTTCAAAGGAGATGCATTATGACCCTTCGTCACCTTACTATTTTTCTTACAGTAGCACAGCAGGGATCCATGAGTGGTGCTGCCCGGGCACTATATCTGTCGCAGCCGACCGTCAGCCAGGCCATCGGCGAACTGGAGAAACACTATAACGGACTTCTATTCGAACGTCTTGGCAAAAAGCTGTATCTCACCGACCGTGGAAAGCTTTTGCTTCCTCATGCAGAACAGCTGGTACAGCAATTTCGACAGGTGGAGGAACTGATGCTGAATCAGGGACAGTCTTCGACCCTGAAGCTTGGTTCTACCATTACCGTTGGCACCTGCCTGACTCCCTCTGTTGTAGTCGCACTTCAGGAACATTTTCCTGAAATGTCCGTTTATTCCTATGTCAGCAATACCAGAGATATCGAAGAAAAGCTGCTAAAGTCCGAACTGGATGCCGCTGTTGTAGAAGGTGAGATCTTGTCCTCGGATCTGATTGTGCTGCCTGTCATTGATGACAGTCTGGTACTGGCCGTTGGAAAGAAGCATCCCTTTTATACTCGTCAGGAACTGACTGTTTCCGATCTTCAGGGGCAGTCCTTTTCCATGAGAGAATCCGGCAGCGGCACCCGGCAGCTCTTTGAAGATTACGCTTCCAGACATCAACTGTCCTATATCACTGCCTGGGAAGCCAACAGTCCCCGGGTACTGCTTAATGCGGTACTCTATAATCAGGTACTTTCCGTCATGTCCCTGCGGCTCATGCAGCATGAATTACAGCATGGCGCTATCCGTGCCTTTTATCAGGCTGACGGAGAATGGAACCGGAAGTTTAAGCTGGTATACCATAAAAACAAATTCCTGACACCGGCCATCTATGAACTGGAAAAGATTCTGCATACCTATCAGCACATGGACCTACCGAAAAAAATGGGGATGCTGCACTAGCATCCCCCACTCTAACGATTCAAATAATTCTCTGCCGTATTCTTTTTCACATCATCTTCTGTTGACATGGTTGCTGATTTCCCATTAAAATGCAATGCATATTCTTCCAGTATACGAATGCGCTTTTCTGTTGACGTCACAATGCTGTCTACTCTTTTTTCATTGATAAATTGCACTGCTCTTTCATCATCAAATGCACTTCGAATCAGTTCTCCTGCATCTTTCAGCTTTTCAAATTCAATCCATTCAAAAGAGGATACCAGCTTCAGTTGTTCTTCGTGATGATTTTTGAATGGCTTGCAGGTAATATGCTTTCCGGAAAGTATCTCAAATGGCAGTTTGTCATATCCAAAGGAAGAGCCGCTGTCAAAAATCGGTGCTGCCCCAAGCCACTTTAAGCTTTCTGCCTCTCGCACCAAACCAAAATTATTCAAATGCCGATCTTCATTCGCGATGATATAGTCTACCACTATCATACGATTCATGGCTGGTATGATGTCGATGCCAAGTTCGGCGCAGCAATCTACATAATGCTGATATACTGAAACACTATTTGCTTTTTTCTGTGTCTGGAAAATGCGCCAGGCACCGATCAATTCCGTATCTCTGGTCACAAAATCCCTGCATATACTATATGGCATCTCTTCATCCCATACCAGTTCATATGGAATATGTTCTATTCCCAGTCTGTTCATAATTCCTGATGCAATCACTTCGTTAAAAGGCTGCTGTCTGAATGGATTGCTGCCGCCTTTTATCAGACATCTTTGACCATTCAGAATCTTCCATCGTTTTTTCAGGCATCCGTCTGATGTATTATCCGGAGAACTGAAGTCAAATTCAACTTTCTCTTTTTTGGATCCCAGAAGAATATCTCCAATATCGTCAGAAAATGCATGATCAAAGAAATTGATATCTTCCCATTTCAAATCCATTCCAACCGGACAAATCCAATACTGATCAGAAAGGCTCAGGCCATAACAACGAACAAGAAGCAGCTTCGTATCTGTAATATCCAACTGTTCCAGAGCCTCCCGGATACCGGAACGGCTGCCTGGAATCGAACGGTCCATCCACCAGGCATTCAACGCTGACCGATCTGCCATGCCCTTTTTCACCGGGACTCCCACAGGAAGATGTTCTGGTGCATACACTTCATATAATCCGCTGATAAATCCGGTTGCATCATCCAATTCCAGCTCCACTACTGGGATTCTCTTATGCATCAAAGTACATCTCATTAGTTTCACCTCCTGCAGTCTTTTTCATTCTTTGCCTGTTATAATATTATACTTTTTCCCTGTATGCAGGTCAACTTTAGACACTATACAGATTCCAGTTTATTTTTGAAACAGATACTGATATCGGTGTTTCTGCCATCTGAGTATGGTACTGACTCGTTCTTTTATGTCTTGTGGATAACCTGCTTCTTCGTTTAACAGTCTGTCTGCTTCTTTATCGTCGAACATGAACTGTATCTGCTGTCCATACAATTCTTCTGCAATATCCAGCTGCTCATCGAAATTCCCGCAAAAAGTTTTCGGTTTTGCATTCTCAATTAATGCATATACATCTCCTGTCATGGGATAGACTAAGGTTGTATCGGAAAGTAATGCCCCACCATGGTCAAACATCGGACAGTAATGATATTCTCCATATTCATCCAGCAATACTGCCAGATTATGCGTGTGTCGGTCTTCATTGAGAAAAAAAGTATCTACCGCTAATACTTTTCCCATATATTTTCCAAACTCTTCTAATCCCGTGATCCGCACAGTCTATTCTACCAGAAACTGCAGTCTGTCTCTTGCTTCTGGCAAACGGTATAAAGACCGATTCAGACTCTCACCATAATAACTTTGAAATAAACGTTCCAGAGTAATCAGCTGCCAACCTTTTTTCAAAAAATTCGCACTGACACATCCTGTAAATTCTGTATTTTTATATTGTATTTTTTCTGTCTTATAATCTATAAATTCATCGTTCCTTGACTATGGTTTCTATCATGGCTTTATATAACTTTGTGTTCCACATTTTGTTTCCTCCTTTCTGACACCGATTATAATTTATCAGATTCCAACATTCAATGTAACGGTTCTAAATACACAGAATACACAACTTTCAACATATTTTTAAAAAGGGTGAAGCCGCACTGACTTCACCCTGACCTTTTTGTTGATTATTTGCATTACCAGTATTTTTTCATATATTCATTTGCTTCTTCTTCTGATAATGCAAATTCCTTCATGATATTTTTTACTGCTGCTTCTTTACTGATTTTAAAATTCTTGCAGGTTCGTATATTTGCCACGATTCCCTGCTGCATTCCTTGCTGGATTCCTTCCTGCATCCCTTCCTGTTTTAATTCTTCTAAAGCACTGCACATATTAACCTGCCCTCCTTTTCCTTCTGATGCTAAAGCATGGTCAATTAATTCCTGTGATTCTGTTATGGCACCGATCACAACTCCAAGTTCAGATGATATAAACCTGTTCCTGTATACAGTATTGATCTTATCATAATTCCGTTCATAAATCGAACGGCTCACATCAAATACCGTATCTACATCTGAATCATGAAAGCTGAGACTTCCACTGTCTCTTATCTGTAACAAATTCATTTTATAATCTGATACCAGAAGCTTTAACTTATCCGGTACTTCCAGCATGTCTGTCAGAATAAACGGTCCATATACAACTATACCATAGTCACCCTTTCTTTTCTATGAAAAGAGAATAAAATTATTACATTTTAAAATCACTACAAAACAAAAAAGCCGAAAACCCTTGTATTTACAAAGTTTTTCGACTTATCGGAGCAGGGGATGAGAGAATCGAACCATTCAGGGAAGTCCTACAAACCTTGAAAAATAAAGGATTTTTCCATTCTGGCTTAATTAGATTTGACTGAGTCTCTACAATTCAAATGAAAGGAGAGCTTTCAGCATTGTACCTTTTTAGCATCAAAAAATATTCTATTTGGAGGTACTACGATGAAAGAATTGGAAAGAATTTTTCAGGAATGGAGTTTAAACAGCGAAGATACCGCTGATATTGCTGCTTTGTGGCTGAAAGTTGAAGCAAATCTTCCAGAAGACTCGGAAGATATCTTTGCAAAAGATATCCATGATTTTATTCTGGATTACACATCAGCAGTAGAAAAACATGCCTTTATGGAAGGTTACAAAAAAGCCGTCCAGCTTATGACAGAGATTTTCTTTGATACTCTTCTGTAAAGGCAGCAAAATGGCTTCAGTCAAAATCCTATGTTCAGCCAGTACGAACCCCCAGAGTTACCGCTCTGAGGGTTTCTATAATTAAAGCTTAGATTTCTCACATCCAGATAGTAACTAACCCTCCAAGAATTATACTATAATAAGTATACCACACTTCCTAGTGCAATTAAACCCTAAAGATATAAAATGGGGCTGTAGCATCTAAGGTCTACTTAACCTTTGATGCGACAGCCCCTTCCTATAAAGTAAAAAAAGAACAATGCCAAACGGCATTGCCTTTATACATAGCTTTTAAAGAAACTACATTCATCATCATTACATACTTTCGCCACCGGATGTTTTATATTCACATGGAATACATGATCCAGCTGCTGGTCTTTACTGCCGTAAATCCGCACCGCATAGCTAACCTGTTTTTTTACCAGCTCCTCTACCAACCATGGAACTTCAACCAACAGGAAATCTCCATAGGCATCCATAATAAATGTTGGCGGAAAGTCAGGATTAATATGATCCACAACGTTTATCAATGACCGTTCCTTTTCATCTCCGCCATTTGGAAGATAATCCTGCATCAGAATCTTATCATTTTCCCAGATTACACTGCCATCCGGTTGAAAGATTCGAAATGCGCCACAGTTCATGGCGATTGCTTTCGGTCGGAAAACATTCGGTACAACAAAAGGAAATTCCATTGCATATTCATGATCTGTACAGATAGAACAGTACATTCCCAGGATATTACAACCTGCCGAATCTCCCACCGCAAAGACATGATCCATATCCAGCTTATATTCTTCTGCATGATCATACATCCACTGAATTACCTGATTCATATCTTCCAGCGGACCCGGAAACTTGGTCTCGGGAGCCAGGCGATAGGAAAAATTCACAACCGCAAATCCTCTCTGCGCCAGATTCATTCCATAGAACTGATAGGTCTCTTTTGTTCCGTATACCCATCCGCCGCCATGTACATTGACGATCACCGGAAGATATCCGTCCTCTTTTTTCGGACGATACACATCCAGTACATGATAGACAGGATCCGGTCCGTATGACAGATTATCATAACGAACCACATCCTCCGGGGTAACCAGGCCCTCATCGCGCCTGTTATCCCCGGCCAAAAATTCAATTTGCATTTTCCTGCTTAATTCTGACATACTTATCCTTCTCTATTTAAACCAGATGGTTTCATTTTTCTTTGCAGATTCATAAATTGCATCCAGAATCTGTGTTACCACAAATGCCTGTTCCGGTTTTACCAACGGTTCTCTGTCTTCAATAATAGAAGTCAGCCATTCTTTTGCTTCCAGGAACGCTGCATCATTACGTGCGCCAAAGAAATCCCATGGTTCGCTTCCTGCTGTAAATTTCTCTTCCATCAGTCTTCCGTGAATTCCTCTGTTATATACCACTTCTGACTGATTTCTAAGATCTGCACCTGCTTTGGTTCCGCAAAGTGTTACTTCTGCTTCACGTACATCCAGAGTATTCAGCGCCCAGCTGGATTCCAGAATGATCAGTGCTCCGTTTTTCATCTTAATATATCCGATTGCAGAATCTTCCACATCGTATTTTTCGGTATCCCATGCGCCCCACATATTACCTTCTGTAGCTTCCGGTAATCTGCCCATTTTATTAAATACCGTTCCGGTAACAGATTCCACTTCATAGTTGCCCATCAGCCATAAAGCCAGATCCAGAGAATGTGTTCCGATATCGATGAGCGGACCGCCGCCCTGTGCACTTCCCTGAATGAAGCTGCCCCAGGTCGGTACACCTCTTCTTCTTACCGCATGTGCCTTTGCATAATAAATATCTCCCAGATCACCATTGCGGCAAGCTTCATATAAATGCTGTACATCTCCACGGAAACGGTTCTGGTATCCGATGGAAAAATGTTTGCCGGAAGCTTTCCATGCGTCCATCATTTTCTGTGCTTCTTCTGTATTTACTGCCATCGGCTTTTCGCACATTACATGCTTGCTTGCTTCAAATGCTGCTACCGCGATCGGACTGTGACTGATATTTGGTGTCAGAATGTAAACCACATCCACGTCCGGATTTGCCAGTAATTCTTTATAATCTGTACAAACCTGTGCACCTTCTACACCAAACTTTTCAGCAGCAGCTTCTGCTCTCTCTACAAAACCATCGCAAAATGCAACGATCTCACATAAATCTCCATTATCTTTCAAAGCGGAAAGATGCTTTCCTGTAGCAATTCCTCCACATCCAACGATTCCAATTCTTAATTTCATCCTATTATCCTTTCACCGCACCCATGATCAGTGCTTTCTGTACCTGTTTACTTAAAAGAAGATAAATAACCAATACCGGAGCGGTTGCAACAACCATTCCTGCTCCAATCGGACCCCATTCTGTGTAATACATACCTGACAAACTCTGAAGACCAACGGTCAGTGTCTTCCAGAATGGATCACTGATAAATGTCATCGCAAACATCAATTCATTCCAGGAAGAAAGGAATGTGAAAAGTGCGATAGCTGCCAGAGTTGGTTTTACCAGCGGGAACATGATTTTCCAGAACATCTGATAAATATTGCATCCATCGATACACGCCGATTCTTCCAGTTCACCAGGAAGCGTCGCATATGCATTGGACAAAATTAAAATTCCGGTTGGAAGCGCAAACACAATATAAGGGAATATGATCGCCATTGGATTATTCATAATTCCCATATTACGAAACAGAATAAATAACGGAAGCAGTGTTGCATGCAGCGGAATAGTCATACCGGATATAAATACCCAATAAGCTGCTTTTTTTAATTTCCATCGCATTCTGCTAAGCGCATATCCCGTTGTCGCAATGAGAACGGAGGTAACAAAAACAACTACAACCGATACCCATACACTGTTAAACAAATATCTGAATACATTACCGCCCATCAATGCATTGGAGTAATTCTCCACTTTCCATACCAATGGAGGTCCCATAATATTGCCTCCAAAGATTTCTTCATTGCTTTTAAAGGAAAAAAACACCAGCCACACAAGGGGATAAATCTGTACTGTAGCCCAGAACACCAAAAAAATGGTAACAAGGAGGCGGACAATACGATTTCCTTTTCTTGACCCTAATTTTATGGACATCTTCAGTCTCCTCCTATTCGTAAGAATCATCTTTAACACGGATTAGTTTCTGCAGCACCATTGCCATAACAATACATTCCACTACAATGAAAATCGAAATACTGCTTCCATATCCATATTTGTTCAAATTAAAAATACTGCTAAACATCAGGGAACTTGGTACTTCCGTCACATGCACCGGTCCTCCGTTAGTCAATACATAGATCATATCAAAGGCTTTTAAGGAACCTATGACTACAAAGATTGCACAGGTACGGATCATCGGCTTCACCAGCGGAATCGTAATATAAATTGCTGTTTTAAATCCGGTTGCTCCATCCAGTTTTGCAGCTTCCATGATATCTTTCGAAATTCCATTAATGGAGGTATAGAACAGCAGCATATGATATCCCACATTCTGCCATATGATCGGAACAAAGGCACTTAACAATGCCGTATCCACATCGCCCAGCCAGTTTCTCTGCAGAGATTCCACCCCAATTGCTCCCAACAAAGAGTTTAAAATACCATAATTGGGATTGTAAACTTTCAGCCAGAGCTGACCGATTACAACAGAAGAAAGGGTCATTGGAATAAAAAATACTGTACGATAAAAATTTTCTCCCTTTATATTACTTGTTAAAAGTAGCGCCAGAAAAAGTGCCAGAGGAAGCTGAGTCAGCAATGTAACTCCGCCAAGCAGCAGGGAATTTCCTGCTGATCTTAAAAACACTTTATCCTGAAACATTTTTACATAATTTGTAAGTCCTATAAAAGTACCCTCGCCGAATCCGGTCCAGTCAAGTAAACTATAATGAAATGACATGACAATGGAATAAAGTATGATGCCGCCAAACAAAAGAAGCGATGGCACTGTAAATAAGACGATTGCAACTTTATTTCCCAATATTTTTTTCATACTTATCCTTTATGAGCGAAGACTGTCTCTAAAATGATACAACAGGCCCTGATATACCTGTTGACATATCAGGGCCCAATAGTTGTTTTTTAGACAGCCCGACTTCTACCTAATAAACTATCTTGTAGCTACCATTGCTGAAATGTAATCATCCGCTGTCATCTGTTTTGCATAGATACCCTGGAGAGATGTAGAATGTACATCTGCCGGTTCCGGATCAAGGAGTGTATCCCATGCCAGACAGAATCCATCTGCACTGTTCATGAGTTCAAGCAGTCTTTCCTGGAACGGCTGCAGTTCCATTTCACCTTCATATTTCCATGTCGGAAGGATTGCGCCTTCTTCATAAGCATAATCTGAGAAATACTGGCTCATGAATGCTGCAAGTTCAACTGCTGCATCTTTGTGTTCGCTACTTTCACTTACAACGAGACAAGCACTTGCGCCACCAACAAATGCGTTCTGGTCGCCTGCTGCACCGTCAATTGCCGGCCAGTTAACCAGTGTCAGTTTGCCTGCCAGCGGAGAATTTGTTGACAGATCGCCTACCTGCCAGTTTCCACTGTACCACATAGCTGCACGACCCTGTTTGAATTCTTCGATTGCTTCATCATTTGTAAGAGCCACGCTATCATCAGCAAATATGCCAAGTTCTACCATTTTCTGAAGTTCCTGTGCGGACTGAACTACGAATTCCTGATCGAAGTTGCCTTCGCCATTCAGTAATGCTGTAGTTGTTTCAACTCCACCGTATCTCAGAGCAATAACACCAAACGGGAACAGACCCGGCCATTTGTCTTTTTCACCCATAGCGATCGGAGTGATTCCATTTTCAATAAATACTTCTGCTGCTGCATACATTTCTTCCATAGTTGTCGGAACTGTTACACCGTATGTATCAAACAGTTCCTGGTTGCACATCAGAACACCAATGAAGCTGTCCAGCGGAAGTCCATACAGAGAATCATTGTAATAGAAGTTGTTGCAGATACCCGGCATCATAGCGTCCATATTGATTGTGCCGTTTTCTACATAAGCATCCAGATTTGCAACGATACCAGCGTCAACGAACGGTGCTGTAAATCCGCCGCCCCATGCACAGAAAACATCCGGAACAGATCCTGCTGCTAACTGAGTTTTCAGTTTTGTCTTGTATGCATCATTATCTGCTGTGTCTTCTACAACGGTTACGTTTGGATGAGCTTCTTTGTACGCATCCAGTGCTCTCTTGAATCCGATTGCCTGTCCGTCTGACTCATTTACATAAATGTGAGCGAGGTTCAATGTGATTTCTTCCTCAGCTGATACTGTGCTCATTGCTCCCAGCATACCGATTGCTGCTAAAGCCAATGCTGCTGCTTTTTTGAAAGTTCCTTTCATAATTTGTTTTGTTATTATCCAACGCCCGGATAATAACTCCTCCTTCCTCAGGTTTTTTAGTATCTCCATTATACAAAAATGTTCTTTCAGAAACCCTCACACTTTTTACTTTTTTCAATATTAATTTTACTTTTTTGTTCGACATTACCAATTTTTTTGTGTTTTTTCATTTTATTTACGCACTTTTCACAACAAAAGTAAAAAAATAGGTTTGATGTAAAAAAATAAAGAGTTATTTCACAAGGGGTTGAGTACAATTAAAATATCAATTTTCTCATTCCCACAGAAAGGAGATTCTATGATTCCAAAAATCCGTTCTATACATACCATTGAAACTGCACCCGCCGGTATCAATCTGCTGGTGGTAAAAGTAGAAACAACAGAACCGGGATTGTACGGCCTTGGATGTGCTACCTTTGCATATCGTATTACAACCGTAAAGCATCTGATTGACAATTATATCGCTCCATTAGTCATCGGAAAAGAAGTGGATAAGATTACTGATTTATGGCAGCTGTGTCATCAGAATGCCTACTGGCGTTCCGGTCCCATTGAAAATAATGCAATCTCAGGCATTGATATGGCGCTCTGGGACATCAAGGGAAAAATGGCTAACATGCCTTTGTATCAGCTGCTTGGCGGAAAAGTTCGAGCAGGTGTGCCAATCTACACCCACGCTGATGGAAATTATCCCGATAAGGTCATCGAAAGTGTAGAAGCATTTCGATCAATCGGACTAAAATACATCCGCTGCCAATATGGTTCTTACGGCGGTACACCTTTTGGCGAAATACCAAAAGACGCTGCAATCGGGTCTCTTCCAGGCACTTACCTTGACTCCAGGGAATATATGTATAATACGATACAGCTGTTTGAAAAACTCCGTCTGCATTTTGGCAATGCCATGGAATTTGTTCATGATGTGCACGAAAGAATCCATCCTGCTCAGGCCAGAGAGTTTTGTCATGAAATGGATCCGTTCCACCTCTTCTTTTTGGAAGGTGTTGTCTCTCCGGAAAATATCGACTGGCTCAGAGAAATTCATAATTACTGCACAACCCCGCTAAGTCATGGCGAACTGAATGTGAACATCAATGAGTGGAAACGTCCTCTGATAGAGAAAAGCATTGATTTTGTCCGTGCTCATCTTTCTGACATCGGAGGTATTACACCTGCACTGAAAATGGCTGCCTTCGCTGATCTGTGCGGCGTACGCACTTGCTGGCACAGTCCCGGCGACATGTCACCGATTGCATGCGCTGCTGTGATTCATCTGGATCTTGCTTCCACCAATTTTGGTCTTCAGGAATAGAGCAATCTCTACTCTTATTTTAAATCCTCCAAACCGGATGATCCTCTCCACGAAGTATTCTCCGGAATTCCGGAATATAGACTGGATGGATATGTTTATGCCAATGACAAACCGGGATTGGGCATCACGATCAATGAGAAAACTGCCGCAAAATATCCCTGTCAGCACACCGTAACAACCTGGACACAGACAAGAAACAAGGATGGTTCTTTACAGACACCATAACTATATAATATCAAAAGCCAAAAAGGTCCTTGATAGAGTCATTTCTATCAAGGGTTTCCTTTTATTTTCCGAATTGTTTTCTATATTCCACGGGAGTAACTCCCACCTTCTTTTTAAACAGGATGCCAAAGTAGTTGGCATTATAGATTCCAATCCGTTCTCCCACTTCATATATTTTCATATCACTGTACTGAAGCAGCTGCTTTGCTTTATCAATTCGCTGGTCTGTCAGATATTCTATAAACGAGCTTTTTATTTCTTTTTTAAATATTCTGCTGAGATAGCTGCTGTTCATATAATACTCTTTTGCAAGGGTCCCCAAAGAAAAATCCGGGTCATCCAGATTTTCATTTATATACTGTTTCATGGAATAAATCAGGTTTGACGTATCCGTCGTCTGATTTCCCTGTTTTAATATTCCGCTGAATTCACCGCAGGCTTCCATAAAAATGTTCTTTAATTCCCTGATATTTTTTGTCCGCTTACTTTTATCATAAAACCTTATATAGACAGGCTGCAATAGCTCTTCATACTGATTTCCTGAAAACATATATACATAAAAAAGCGTATTCATAAGCTGCATTCTCAGCAGCTCCATATCTTCTGTCGTTACCGGATTCCATTCTTCAAACCATTCATCCGCTAATTTATCCCATCGAACAGGTTCGCTGGATTCCATGCTGTACTGCAATTGCTTTAACTTATCTGCTGAAAGAAGCTGCGAATACTTTTCCCGGTTGCGTAATCGTCCCGCTGCCTTATCCAGTTCATTATTACTGTTTATCAGCGCCGCATTTAATTTTGCCACCGCACTCTCATAAGCCTGATGAATACTTTTTTGTCGTTTTCGGATCACATCACTTCCATAATAGATCGGACTGTCAAAGTTTTTTCTCCAATTTGTCTCCAGCTTTCTCAAAAAATCCGAATAATCCGTCTCCGGATTCTGATCAAGCATTACAAACCGATCAAACCTGTCTTTTAACCACAAAATATTTCCCAGCTGCTTTATACAGTAATCCCGGATCCATTCCTCCCTATGCTTACGGTTCTGCTGTGAGATTCCATTTTCCAGACTGCCCACATTATATTCCAATACACCGATCCAGATAAAATCGCTTTTATCCACTGACAATTCCTGTTTTAACTGCTCACTCAGGATGTCTTCTTGAACATCGGATTCCAAAAGCCTTGTCAGATAGTACTCTCGAACTACTTTTTCTGTCCCTTTTTTGAAATCTGACAGCTTCTTTATTTCCACATCTCTGCTACGCTCCGACCGGATCTTATCCCGTACCTGTGTAACAGTCTCTTCCAGTTCTTCCATACTGATTGGTTTTAAAATATAGCCGTCTATTCCGATACGAATCCCTCTTCTGGCATATTCAAAAAGCTCGTGTCCCGTAACAGTTATAATTTTTATCCCCGGATACTGTTCTTTTAATTGCTCAGCAAATTCCAGACCATCTACATCCGGCATGCAGATATCCGTCAGGACAATATCCGGTTTCAATATGGGAATCTGTCTCATAGCTTCTTTTGCAGAAGCCATCTCCCCCACCACTTCGATTCCCAGCTTTTTCCACTCCACACCATTACGTATTAATTGGCGAATCAGATATTCATCATCTACAATTATCAGCTTTATTATCATCTAACCCCCTCCAGTATAAGGTCTATTGTTATCGTTGTTCCACAATTTTCCTTAGAATCTATTTTCCAAACCATTCGGTCTCCATAACAATATTGCAGTCGACTCAAAGTAGCAAATAATCCGAATGATTTTCCATGTTCTCCTTCCTCTCCGGAAAGAGCCTTGCTCAAAGTTTCTTCTGACATTCCGCGTCCATTATCCGACAGAGTGATCTGAATCTTCTGTTTACCAACACGCACAATATCCAGTTCAATAACACCCTTTGTTGTGTATCCATGAATTCCGTGATTAATTGCATTTTCCACCAGAGGCTGCAAGGTCAGCTTTAATATTTTCCACTGCAAAATATCCGGATCCACATTGGCAATATATTGGAACTCTCCCCCGAAACGCATCTGCTGAATATCCACATAGCTTTTCAGCATGGAAAGATTTTTCTCTATCGTAATAAAGTCATCACCTTTACTAAGGTTTATTTTGTAAAAACGCGACAGGGCATCCATCATACGATACGCATCCTCATATCGTTTCAATACAAATAATGACTTAATAGAGTCAAAGGTATTGTATAAAAAATGAGGATTGATCTGTGCCGTTAATGCCTTTAAATCTGCCCTTCCTTTTAACCGTTCCGCTTCTTTGGTCTGTTCGATCAGTTCATTGATCGTTCCTATCATCTCATTATAAACATTGATAAGCTCCTGAATCTCATAATGCCCGGATTCCATATTCAAAGGCTTAAAGTTTCCTTTCTGCACTTCGCTCATGGCTTCCATCATCTTTCGGATCGGCCAGGTATACCATCTTGAGATTAAAACAATTCCAAACAGCGTCGCCGCCATCTGCAGAATTACCAGGATGATTTCCATCATATTTCTCTGACTGTCTCTCTGGTAAGCATCATCCACAGAGATTGCATCCATATAGTACCCATATTCAGACTGAAGAATGCAGAACATATATCTTTGACCCTCCATACTTCTCATGGTCATCGTCTGTCCATCCTCAATCATGCGATTCCCGATTTCCTGCATCTGCACACTGTATGCTTCATCTGATGTAACAATCATCTTTCTCTGATCATTCATCATTCCAAAGATACTTTCATATTTATCCACATCTTCAATAACCAGAAGATCTCGCAAAACATCCGGTGAAACCGTCATCAGCAGATATCCGATCTGCTTAAATGTATTCATACTTCGAATCGGTCTTCGGAAACAGATTTCTGTCATTCTGTCCTTATTGGTATAAAAGTCTTCACAGGAAAAGTCCACATCATACTCTCCCGTTTCTTTTTCATCATACCATTCAAAATTCCGAACGGACCTGTGTTTTGGAAAATGCTGCGCTACCAGGTCTGCAGAGGCAACCAGTTCCTCATTGCTGTATATGTAAATAGACTCCACCTGTTTAATATTTGCTACCAATTCACTCAGATAATTATTCACATCGTCCTGCAAATTAAAATCCATTTGATCATTTGCCCGTTTTTCCAATACCTCCTGTACGGAGGCATTAGAAAAACAGATACGCGAATAACTGTCTAACGTACCTACCATATTATCTATCAGCTTCTCGATACTTTCCAGGTATGTCATGGAAGCATCTTCCACTTTTTCATATAGCGATATCGAATTATAATACTGGGTAAAATTCAGGAACAGAACCATGATCAATGCCGCTCCCATAGTCATAACAAGAGGAATTTTAGCCGAAATACTGATTTTCCTGAATTTATTTTTATAAATATTAAACCATTTACGCATAAAGACTAATCTGATATACCTCTTCCGCCGTTCTATATAACACCTGTTCCATATCTTTTTCCGGAATTACCGTTCTCAATGTTTCGTACTGTACCGCCACATTGTTGACATGATCAGAAGAAAACATCATTTTTTCTGCACCAAGCTCTGTGTAAATTCCTTTCATATTTGCCACACCGATCCAGGTCGGTTCCAGATATACATTGGGACAAAGCTTTGCCAGAATCACCGCTTCTCTTGTCATAATCCCCATTCCTGCATGTGCCAGAACGATCTTCAATTCCGGAAATTCCTTCGCCGCTTTCATCACATGCATCGGACTGGAAAACGGAATTCCGGATCCCGTATGCACCATCATGGGAACACCAAGTTCATTAGCCACCGCAAAGGCATGCATTCCATCCTCAGACTCTGGATCACAGGCATGCCCGATGGGTGTCAGTTTCAGTCCTACAAATCCCAGCTCTTTTACACAGCGATACGCTTCTGCTTTATATTCTTCATGAGTAAAATGTGGATATATCGAAGCCATTCCCCAGATTTTCATTTCCTTACATTCACAAAACCGGGCGATCCTGTCATGAATCTCCCGGTTAGCTTCTACAGAGAATCTGGGAAGAGATGGCTGTACGATCGCACCACGAACGATGGTATCCTGATACCCGTCCAATAAATCTTTCTCGGTGATGGAATGGCCAAAAACCACGTCATCTCCCAAGTGTGCATGTACATCAATTGCTCTCATATTATTCTCCTTCACAGGAAGGAATCGCAGCACCCAAAGATGCAGATTTTACATTCTTCGCATACTGATACAGATACCCTTCCACTTTTCTTCTATATGTATACGGTTCCTTTCTTCTAGCATCGAAATCAACAAACGGAGCATCAATTGTTCCATTCTTTACGTCAACAATTATTTCATCGCCATCTTTCAGATATGCAATCGGTCCGTCATTGGCTGCTTCCGGACAAATATGTCCTACAAAACATCCGTTATTAGAACCGGAAAATCTTCCATCTGTGATCAGACACACTTTAGATCCCAGACCCATTCCAACAAGAAGTTTCATTGCCTTATACATCTCCGGCATGCCCGGACCGCCTTTTGGTCCTTCATTACGAATAACCACTACCTGTCCTTCACTGACGTCTCCGCTTCGAATACTCTTCAAAGCTTCCTCTTCGCCCTCATATACCTTTGCTTTTCCGCAAAAATACAATGCATCATCCGGGATCGCAGACGGCTTTGTTACAGATCCTTCCGGCGCAATATTTCCATAAAGAATTCCAATTCCCGACCGGGTATGCACAGGATCTTTTCCTGCTCTGATTACTTCCGGTCGAAGATTTTTCGCTCTCTTCAGATTCGTTTCCAATGTTTCTCCTGTGCAGGTAAGTACATCCAGCGCCAGATTGTCTGCGATTCCCTGCATCAAAGCAGGCACTCCACCTGCTTCATAAAAATCAAGCAGTGTATATTGTCCTGCCGGAATCATCGCCACCAGATGGGCAACTTCTTTGCTTACCTCTCCAAATTCACGGATATCCAGATCTATTTTTCCTTCTCTGGCAATGGCAAGAATATGAAGCACCGCATTTGTGGATCCGCCGATGGCAGAATTAATACGAATCGCATTTTTCAGAGCTTCTTTTGTCATTATATCACGGACTCTTATGTTTTTCATTACCAATTCTACGATGGCTTTTCCTGTATCGTATGCAGCCGCCATACGTTTGCTGTATACTGCCGGGATGGAAGACACTCCCGGAAGCATAATTCCCATCGCTTCCGCCAGACATCCCATCGTATTCGCTGTTCCGAGCATTGCGCAGGAACCCACTGTGGGTACTGCATTATTCTCAATCCAGTCAAACTCTTCCTGTGTAATATCTCCTGACCGCAATGCACCCTCTGACTGCTGAATAAAAGAATGATCAATATATTCGCCGCCGTAAGGATTGCCCTGACCCATGTGTCCGGGAAGCGCAGGTCCTCCATTAACCAGTATGGTCGGCAGATTTACACGCATTGCTCCAATCAGCATACCCGGTATAATCTTATCACAGCTGCCCAAAAGCACAATTCCATCCAATCGATGCGCCTGAACCATCGCTTCCACATCATTCGCAATCATTTCACGGGCAGGTAGAATATAACGCATCCCATTATGCCCCATGGCAATTCCGTCACAAGCACCAATGGTTCCAAATTCAATCGGCATACCGCCTGCTGCCTGAATACCTTCTTTAATGCGGTCTGCCATCTGCCGGAACACAATGTGTCCCGGACAAATGGAGTTATAGGAGTTAGCAATAGCAATTATGGGTCTTTTCAATTCATCATCAGTAAAACCATCTGCCTTATATAAGGCTCTTACATTTGCAAAACCAGCTCCTCTTAATATATCCTGACTCCTGTAATTCATATATTTTCTCCTTTACAGCAGGTAACGAAACTTATAACTGCCAGATCCTACCAGTTTACTTTCCTGATTCGGAATACAGATTTCAGCCGTAGTATTTGCCGGAACAACAACGCTCAATAACAGTTCATCGTCATTCTTTTCCCAATCCACACATACTTTTCCATACGGTGTCTCTACATCTGCAGATACATAACGCAACTCACCGATCATATTCGGTGCAATACGAATCTTCTTATATGCCGGTTCTACTGGCATGATGCCTGCCAGTTTTTCATAGAAGCATCCTGTAATGCTGCCGAACATCGGCTGATTGTGGTTTGCCGGGCACTGATAGAAACCGTATTCTTTTTCCCAGTACTCCCACAGAGTCGTTGCACCATTGGTAATCATGTAACCATAACTTGGATAGGTTACACTGGTGATCATCTTATAGGCAATATCTCCCAGACCAAACTCTACCAGTGTTTCAAAAAGGAACGGTGTTCCAAAAATACCGGTGTCCAGATTTCCTTCGCATTCTCTTACCACATGATATGCCAGATATTCTTTTACCTGTTCCAATTCACGTTCACGAATACTTCCCAGCTTATTGGCAAATGCCTCAGAGCCCTGTGCTCCAATGCTGTATTTGCCGCTTACAGAATTATAGAATTCATTTCTAAATGCCTGTACTGTTTTCTGATATTCTTCTTCAAAATAACGTACATCCTCAGATCTTCCCAGTACTTCTGCCATCTCTGCCATGAGTTTTGCACTGTATCCATAGAAGAAGGTATTTACAAAACGTGGCGGAATCAAAATTTCGCCCGGTGTGGACCATTCACCAAGACAGCCTTTGTCAGCACCTTCGCCTTCTACAATACCGTTTTCCATACCGGTCTGCAGGAAGCTCATCCAATGTGCCATACTGTCAAAATGTTCTGAAGCTGTTCTTGTATCACCATAATACTGGTAAAGAAGCCATGTGATCACAACCATAGCACATCCCCAGGCCGGACCGCCACCACCATCCTGACACGGAACAGTATGCGGTATAAATCCGGTTTCTTTATCCTGTGCATCTGCAAAATCATCCATCCAGTCAGAGAAAAATCCCTGCATGTCATAGCTGTACATCAATGCTTTCGCAATAGCAAGCGCATCTCCGCCATAGCCCTGACGCTCACGATGTGGTGAATCCAGCGGAATTCCTCCATGCAGACCGCTCTCCATTGTCCAGAGGCTGGCTTTTGTAATCTGATTTATCAATGCATTGGAACACATGAATTTACCTGTACGTTCTACTGCAGAACGTACAAATACTGCTGTAAAATCATCCAGCTGAGGTCTTCCCGGATACCCCTGCACTTCTACATAACGGAATCCATGCCAGGTAAACGCCGGTTCATACCACTCTTCATCTTTTCCACTTAAGATATAAATATCCTTCTGCTGACTCCAACCGCTGCCTGTACTATAGTAATTAATCTTTCTATCCGGCCACAGTTCTTCTCCAAAACGAAGCTGCACTTTCTGACCTGCCGTACCAGATACTCTCATACGTACCCAGCCGGTCATATCCTGACCAAAATCAATGACATACATTCCCGGTTTTACTTCATTTACAGATTTTGCACGCAGTGTACAGATTTCTTCATCTGATGGAGATTTCTGTTCTACCAGTTTTCCACCCGGAGCCTCTGCCAACGCTGCCGGTGTCCAGTCTGATGCATCGAATCCCGGTTTATTCCAGTTCGAAATCTCTTTTCTCGCATCATAGATTTCACCAAAATAAATATTATTGTAATCACGGGGACTTTCTTTCCAAAGGAAACTTTCATCACCTGCTATAATCTCTTTTTTACCATCTGTGTATGTCAGCTCTACCTGTACCAGAAGCTTCGGATAACCATACCATAATTTCTTTTCATTAATCTTATCTTTTTGGTTGTACCATCCGTTACCCAGTGCGATGCCAACCACATTTTCTCCGCTTCCCAACATATCGGTAACATCGTATGTATGGTAAAAAGCACGTTCTACATAATCTGTACGGTTCGGAGTCAGAAGCTTTGTGCCGCATCTGCCGCCATTTATATAAAGTTCATAATATCCTAAACCGCAGATGTACACACGACCGCTTACCGGTACCGTTTCAGACTGCCATGCTTTTCTAAAATACGGTGCTGTTACTTCATTGGGTGCGCAGATCCATTTTGCACTCCAGTCTTTCTCATTCAAAAGGCCCATTTCGAAAAATGCACATTCGCTCCAGCTGGATTCCACATCATTTTCATCCCAGATCTGTACCTTCCAGTACACTCTGTCCCTGGAAGACAATGACGGTCCGCCATAAATAATGCCCACGGATTTATCACAGGACATTTTTCCACTGTCCCACAACAGATTACTATAAAATCCATCTTCCGAAGCTGCTGCCAGAATACGATACGCACTCTGAGCTCTGTCCTGACCATATGCTTTCATCTTCCAGGATAAACGAGGAGCAACATTATCAATTCCTATCGGATTTACTCTATAATCACAACGCAAAGATATTGCTTTAAATTCTTTTAATCTTTCTTCCATCTTATCTCCAATCCAGGACTACTCCCATGGCCTGTGTACGGTCATTCAGTAACATCTGATACATTTCCGGTGCTTCTTTATAGGACGCTCTGTGAGTAACCATTCCGGACATATCAATCTGACCATTATGAATCATTTTAAAGAATGTCTCACTGTTACGTTCACATGTCCACGGATTATCATATGTAGCAACCGGTGCCTGTGAAGAAGTATGTGCACCAATAATATTTACACTGATCGCATTGCTGCAATCATGGAAGTCAATAAGGGTTTTCTTCTTCGGTGAACTCAGCATACAGAATTTACCCTGCTGATGAAGTACCAGGAACTCTTCCGGAATGACATCTGCATTTCCGGTGGTTTCAATTACGATATCTGCCATCTCGCCTTTTGTAACTCTGCGAACCACTTCTACCGGATCTTCTTTTGAAGAACAGATCGGAATAATCGCCGGAGATTTCGGAAGGATTTCCAGACGTTTTTCGCTTCTGTTCACTACGAAAATCTCTGTACATCCGCCTGCCAGAAGCAGTCTTGCTGCAAGCTGACCAACAATTCCTGCACCATATACTACTACTCTGTTGCCAAATTCGATTCCGGTTCTGCGGATACCATTAATGGTGGTCTCTGCTAATGCAAAGAAGGTTGCATGTTCCGGATCAATATCATAATTGATCATACGAAGTTCTTCTGCTTTCGCAATCACGTACTGCGCATGTCCACTGAAGCTGGCAACACGTTTGCCCACAAGTTCTTCCACTACTCCTTCGCCCACATCTTCAATTACACCAATATTAGAATATCCGCTGGACATCGGATAATTAATATAGGTAGACCATTTGGAGTTTTCCGGATATTCTCCTTTCAGGAAAGTTAATTCTGTTCCTGTACTGATTAAAGACTGCTCCGTTCTGATAAGAACTTCTCCTGCACCTGGACAAGGACGTTCTTTTTCCTGCATCTCAACCTGACATGGTCCTGTAAAAATCACTGTGCTGTTACCCATAATCGTTACCTCCTGAAAATAAAAAATATCATTTAATAAGAATATATACATTTTTTCATTTTCATTATATAAAAGAGGTTTCGGATAACCCTTTACTATTTTTACTAAATTCTTATTTTTTTTTACTCCTTTTTCGTACATTATCACGAACAAAACAGAACAAGTAGAGTAGGTTAGAGGGCTTTGCCCTCTTTCCCCTCATCAAACCGTGCATGAGGTTCTCCCTCACACGGCTTTCCGACAT
>NZ_JAOQKE010000016.1:56346-70133 GCF_025567005.1 Muricoprocola aceti | reverse complement strand
CCCCATGGAGCAATCTGGCTCAGGAAACCTGCAAATAAAATGGAGTAAAATACTCGCATGTCTGGCATCCTAGCGCAGGGTGTCAGATTTCATTTATTGGGTATGCCCCGAAACTATGCGCTTACGATGTATAATAATTTCACTGAGAATTGTAGAATTAGATTTTACTTTCAAATAATATTTGAAAAGGATATTATACGAGGAGTGTTATATATGATGTATGATTTTTTAATTGTTGGAGCTGGATTGTATGGAGCGGTTATAGCAAGAGAAGCTCTTTTAAAAGGAAAAAAAGTTTTAATTATTGATAAAAGAAATCATATTGGTGGAAATATTTACACTGAAAATATAGAAGGAATAAATGTTCATTGTTATGGGGCTCATATTTTTCATACAAGTGATAAGGCTATATGGGAATATGCTCAACAGTTTGCAGAGTTTAATAATTATATAAATTCTCCTGTTGCGAACTATAGAGGTGAGATATTTAATTTACCATTTAATATGAATACATTTAATAAAATGTGGGGAGTAATTACCCCTGAACAGGCGTTAAAAAAAATAAATGAGCAGCGTACAGAAATTAAATGTGATCCTACGAATTTGGAGGAGCAAGCAATATCATTGGTGGGCAAGGATATATATCAGAAGTTAATTAAAGGGTATACTGAGAAACAGTGGGGAAGAAATTGTAAAGATTTACCAGCAACAATTATACGAAGGCTTCCTGTTAGATTTATTTATGATAATAACTATTTTAATGATCGATATCAAGGAATTCCAATAGGTGGATATACTGCAATGATTCAAAATATGATAAAAGGTGCAGACATTATTTTGAATGAAGATTATTTGAAAAAAAGGAATGAATGGGATTCTAAGGCAAAAAAGATCATTTACACAGGACCAATAGATGCTTACTTTGAATATAAATATGGACCATTAGAATATCGCTCGGTGAGATTTGAAACAGAAATTATTAACCAAACAAATTACCAAGGTAATGCAGTTGTAAATTATACAGATATTGAAACGAAATATACTCGCATAATAGAGCATAAACATTTTGAATTTGGTACTCAAGATAAAACAGTCATTAGTAGAGAGTATTCTTCTGAATGGAAAAAAGGAGATGAGCCATATTATCCAGTAAATGATGAAAAAAATTCAAAATTGTATCTGGAATATAAAGAATTATCAAAGAAAGAGAAAAACGTTATTTTTGGAGGAAGACTTGGGGAATATAGATATTACGATATGGACAAGGTTATAGATAGCGCTTTAAAAAAATGTAAAATCATACTATAAGAAATAAATTGTATAATGATCTCATAAATTAAGATGAATTATTACTACCATCTCCGCAGAGTCAGGGAAGCCTAGTTTGCAATGTTTTACATTTTTCATTTTACAACAAACAAAAAGGAGATATAGTGTAAAAAGCATTATAAGTCGAAGATAATGAAAAAAATATATATATTGAAAATAGTAGGATTTATTTGTGCATTTATAATAATATTTAATATTGTTGATCATTTTTTGGAAAGACCGATTAATGAACAATGGGATCATAGTGGATTAAGATATATATACAATAACAAAAATTACTATGATGTGATATTTGTTGGAACAAGTATTACCATAACAAATATTAGTAATGAAGAATTATACCTTAAGTATGGAATTGCAGGCGTAACGATAGGAGAGCCATCTCAACCAACATATTTGTCATATTATTCGCTTGAGGAGGCATTGAAATATCAAAATCCTAAAGCAGTATTGTTTGATGTTAATTCTTTATTTTATACGGAAGATGACTTGAGACGAAATGTAAGAACGTATGATGAATATCATCATTTACATTATTCTTTAGATAATATGAAAAATAATGCAACAAAATATAATGCTTTTTGTCAGGCAAAGGAAATAACTCCAGAAATAAATTTTTGGAATTACTTTTCTAAGATATATTATAATCATTCGAATTGGGAGAATATATCAAAAGAGAATTTTGTAAGGAAAAGCGGTTATCAGGTTATGAATGGTAATTATATGAATTTAAATTTATATTCTGCTCCAGACAAAGTAGAAGATCTGGGATTAAATGGAGAAAATACCGGAGAAATCACCTCAATACCAGATATAAACCGTATTTATTTGAATAAAATGATAAATTTGTGTAGAGAAAAAAATATTATGTTTATATTGACAAGAGGTGGCGGGACATATACTTGGGAAAAATATAATACCATAGTAAACTATGCAGAAGAGTACAATATTCCATATTTAGATTTAAATGATTTCGAAAATTTGGAAAAAATTGATCTGTTGTTAGATAGTTCAGATGGCAACCATTTTAATATGCTAGGTGCAAAAAAATGGACAGATATACTAGGATCTTATTTACAACAAAAACTTGAGTTTAAGGATCGTAGAAAAGATCATTTGTACGACGATTATATGGAACAAAAAGAAAAATATGATCAATTTCTAAAAGTAGTAGAGGATACAGTCTCTTTAAATAAAGAAGCAAATTTAAATGGATATTTAAAGGCACTTAATGAATTAGATAATTCAAATATTACGATATTTATAGCAGTAAAAGATGAAGCTGCAACCAATCTTACCGATGACGAAGAAAAAGCATTACAAAATCTTGGATTTGAAAAATCTTTACTAGGAAAACAGCGCTATAGCTATATCGGTATTAGTGGTAATGGACTATTAGTTGAAGAAATTGGAAAGGATCAATTACATACATTTGGGATGATAGATGAAAATGTTTCATATGAAGTAATTAGTGGTGGATATGAGGCAGGCAGTGTGGCGAGTATTCTGATTAATGGTGAAGAAAAAGCACAAAATGGACGAGGATTCAATTTTGTTGTATATAATTCTACGGTGAACAATGTGATAAGTAGTGTATATTTTGACACGTATCAATATAAGAATGCGCCAATTTCTAGGATAGTGGAAATACAACAAGAACAGTATGCTGAAGAGTATGCTAGCTGGAAACCATTGGAAGAATATAAATGAAAATCCTAATCCCTTAGCTATGCTGGGGAGAATGGAGTAAGCAGGAGCGTGTAGGATATTAATTGTAAACTTCCTCGATAATTAACTCTCGTTTGGAGGGCGCCATGTATTTCGATTATGAGGTCAAAATTCCAGATTCCAGACATGGAATCACAAGAAAAACGATCCGGGGAATAACCTATATTTACTATGCTTACGACCACAAGTATAGTTCAGATAAGCATTATACCATTCCGAAGAATACAACGATTGGTAAGTGCTTGAATGCTTCGTCAGAGACGATGTATCCTAATACTAACTACTTGAAATGCTTCCCTGAGGCTAAACTTCCAGAGATGAATGAAAAATCTGACCGGAGTGCCTGTCTCAGAATCGGAGCATTCATTGTGATTCGTAAGATCATTGCAGAATATCATCTGGGTGAGATTATCGGCCGCCTGATTGGGAAGGATGCCGGTCTTTTCCTTGATCTGGCAGCGTATTCCATTGTTACAGAAAACAATGCCGGGCAGTACTATCCGGATTATGCCTACAACCATCTACTGTTCACACAGGGAATGAGGCTGTACAGTGACTCAAAGGTTTCTTCGTTTATTAACAGCATTACGAGAGATCAATGCATTGCTTTTCAAAATGAATGGAACAACAGGCATGATCATCGCGAAAAGATCTATATCACTTATGATTCGACCAACAAGAACTGTCAGGCAGGTGATCTTGAGTGTGTTGAGATCGGACATCCGAATATAATGAACCCATAAATTAAGACAAAAAAATCATTGTTTCTAAGTTGGATTTCCCGTATGATTTTTATAGCGAAAGGAGTCCAACTATGGCAAGACAACAACATTCACCAGAGGAAAAATCCAAACTTGTCCTTGAAGCAATTCGAGGTGAGCGTACCATTAATGAAATTGCTGCTGAGAACAATATTCATCCAAACATGCTTTCAAAGTGGAAGCGAGAAGCAGAAACCCAACTGTATACACTGTTCCAGGACAACTCCTCAAAAGAACGTAAGGCTCAAAAAGCACGCGAAGCCGAGATCAACGATTTGTATGCTCAGATTGGCAAACTCACCACTCAGAATGAGTGGTTGAAAAAAAAATCTGGTTTCTAAGCTTAGCGTACCGGAACGCCGCCTGCTTGTGGAGATGAACGGATCGACTCTTCCGATTTCCGTACAAGCCAGCCTTTTGGAACTTAATAGAAGCGGGCTCTATTATCAGCCGGCTCCACATTCTACAGAGGATTTGTACATAAAGCAGATGATTGACAAAATCTATACCCGATACCCGATGTATGGATACCGCCGCATTTGCTGGTATCTTAACGAAAAAGAGCATTATCTGATCAATCACAAAGCAGTCCTTCGTCATATGCAGGAAATGGGCATACAGGCCATATATCCACGGCAAAATACAAGCAAGCCGGAGCCGGCCAATAAAATTTATCCTTACCTGCTGAAAGGGCTCAAAATCGACCATCCTGATCAGGTTTGGTCCATTGACATTACCTATATACCAGTCAAAACAGATTGGCTTTATTTGGTGGCAATCATCGATTGGTACTCACGGTTTGTGCTGCATTGGCAGCTGAGTGATACCATGGAAATAGGATTTGTTCTGGATACCAGCCACAAAGCATTGAAGGTATCCAAACCTGAGATCATGAATTCTGATCAGGGAAGTCATTTTACAAGCCCAAAATTCACACAGATTTTTCTGGATGCCGGATCAAAAATCGGTATGGATCACCGTGGTCGCGCTTACGATAATATTTTCGTGGAAAGGCTCTGGAGAACCGTAAAATATGAGGATGTGTATCCAAATGCATATGAGACACCCAGAGATGCACGTATCGGTATTAATAATTACATGAACTTTTATAATCATGAGCGTCCGCACTCACGGCTAAAATATCGCACGCCAAAGGAAGTCTACTGGGACAGGTAATTATCCTGTCTCTCCCTTCCCAGAAGGGTAAGCGCGGATATATGAGCTGTAAAGGGTTCCTTCGGAAGCTGCTCAGCAGCACACCCTTGACAGCTCATATATCCACACTTAGTGGGTAAACAAGGGAGAAAAGGATGGGATTATCCCTTCTGAAATCCAACTTAAATTTTTTAAAAAAGTGTCTTGACAAATGGGTTCACTTTAGAAGGATGACAACGGAAAGCCTGTCTTGAACTACTCGATTGCCTATGATCACAATAATTCTGAACCACTGTATTATGAGGAGTATCCAGGAAGTATCGTTGATGTTTCTCAGCTTCAGCAGATGCTGTTGAAGGCAAAGAGCTATGGCTACCGTCAGGTCGGTTTCATTCTTGACCGAGGATATTTCAGCAAGGAAAACATTCACTTCATGGATAAGAACGGCTATGAGTTCATTATTATGATGAAGGGGATGAAATCCCTTGTCCGTGACCTTGTTTTGTCAGTCAAAGGCAGCTTTGAGGAAAAGCGCGAATACAGCCTGCGTGATTACAAAGTGAACGGTATCACCGTGAAACACCAGCTGTATCCTTCCGATGAGAAGGAGCGCTACTTCCACATTTACTACAACGAACGGAAACAGACGTCCGAACGTGAGAATGTCGAAGAAAAGATCGACCGAATGTCCCTGTTCCTGCGAGATCATCAGGGTATGAAGATGAAGCTTGGCAATGAGTTTCGCAAGTATTTCGATCTGATTTTTTATCATGAAGGACAGGATGACGAAAAGTTCATGTATGGTCGGGAACGCTACAAGGCCATTGATGACGAAATAGCCCTGTGTGGTTATTTTGTTATTATCACATCCGAGAAGATGGATGCTGCGGATGCCCTTGGCCTCTATAAGAGCCGTGATGCATCCGAAAAACTGTTCAGGGAAGATAAAAGCTTCCTTGGAAACAGGACTATGCGTTGTCACACCAATGAGGCGCTGCACGCAAAGATCTTCATTGAGTTTGTAGCACTGATTATCCGGAACAGGATTCACTTCCTGCTTAAGGAACAGATGTTGAAAACTCATCAAAAAGAGAACTACATGACAGTACCCGCAGCTATCCGTGAACTTGAGAAAATCGAAATCGTGCGACAAACCGACGGTGAATATTATCGGGATTACGCAGTAACTGCAACTCAGAAGTCGATTCTGAAAGCATTCGGTTTATCCGAGATAAACGTCGGGAAGCATGCTGTTGACATCAATGAAGATCTTAAATTCTGCAATGCGAAGGAGGCATAACAATGGCACGTAGAAAAATCAATATCGATGACAAAATTGAACAGCAGAAGCTGATCGTTTCCAAAGCCAAGGATAGATATGAAGCAGAACTCGAACAGCTCAATCAGCTGATAAAAAAACGAGATGAACTACACAATAAAGAGTTGCTTCAGGCTATCGAGCAAAGCAATCGTTCGTTTGAGGAGATTATGGATTTCCTCAGAGCCGATGACTTCCAAGAGTAGACCTGGAAGTCATCGAGAGTTAATTTTTTAGGAAGTTCACAGTAGAACTGGATCCGGAATTGTACGTATCCATGAATATGTGGGGATTCCCTGCCAAAGAAGGCTGTGCGCCGACATTCATGGGAGTACTAGAAAAAGAATTCAAGATTTTTTTTGAGCAGGCTGTTCCAGTTAATCCACAGAAAGCGGAATATTTGCTTCCTACGTTAATAGGTGGTATGTTGCGAGATGGAAAGTGCACTGTGAAAGTGTTGGAAACTCGCGATAAGTGGTTTGGAGTGACCTATAAAGAAGACAAAGAGGTAGTGGTAGAAAGTTTTCGCAAGCTGATCAAAGATGGTATGTATGAAGAAGAACTGTACAGAGATGTAACAATTGTGAAAGATTAATTGGAGAATTTTATGTGTGGAATATTGGGTTATACAGGTGAACAGCAAGCTGCACCGATTTTATTAAGTGGTCTGGAGAAGCTGGAATACAGAGGCTATGATTCAGCTGGCCTGGCTGTGCGAGATAATGAAAAACCAGTGGAGATTATCAAGGCCAGAGGGCGCTTAAGAGTTCTGGCAGAGAAGACGAATGATGGAAGTACGCTGAAAGGTACTTGTGGTATAGGGCATACCAGATGGGCAACGCATGGAGAACCATCCGTAGAAAATGCGCATCCTCATTGCAGTGATGATAGAAATGTGGTTGGTGTTCATAATGGCATTATTGAGAATTATCAGGAATTAAAGGATAAGTTGCTTCGAAAAGGATATCAGTTTTATTCTTCAACAGATACAGAGGTAGCAATTAAACTGATTGATTATTATTATAAGAAGTATATTGGAACTCCGGTAGATGCCTTGAATCATGCTATGATTCGTATCAGGGGATCGTATGCGCTTGCGGTTATGTTTAAAGAATATCCGGAAGAGATTTATGTGGCGAGAAAAGACAGCCCGATGATCATTGGAGTAAATGAGCAGGAGTCATATCTGGCATCTGATGTGCCGGCAATTTTAAAATATACCAGAAATGTATATTACATTGGGAATCTGGAAATTGGTCGTCTTCAGAAAGATAAAGTTACATTTTATAATCTGGATGGAGATGAGATCGAAAAAGAACTGGTAGAAGTAAAGTGGGATACAGAAGCAGCAGAAAAGGCTGGATATGAGCATTTTATGATGAAAGAGATTCATGAACAGCCAAAAGCTGTTCGTGATACGTTGCATTCGGTTATCAAAGATGATGCGATTGATTTAAGTGGTGTCGGACTTACAGAAGAAGAGATCAAAAGCGTTTCTCAAATATATATTGTGGCATGCGGATCTGCATATCATGTTGGAGTAGCAGCTCAATACATTTTTGAAGAACTGACACGCATTCCGGTACGTGTGGAACTGGCATCGGAGTTCAGATACCGTAATCCGATTTTAGATCCAAACGGACTGGTAATGATTATCAGCCAGTCGGGGGAAACAGCAGACAGTCTGGCTGCATTAAGAGAGGCAAAGAAAAAAGGAATTCAGACACTGGCCATTGTGAATGTGGTCGGATCGTCCATTGCCAGAGAAGCAGATAAAGTATTTTATACATTAGCCGGACCGGAAATTTCAGTTGCAACAACGAAGGCATATAGTACCCAGTTGATAGCAACTTATTGTATGGCTGTTCAAATGGCATATGTACGTGAAATGATTAATATAGAGCGTTATCAGAATCTGATTTCGGAAATGTTAAAACTTCCAGATAAGATCGAAAAAATTCTATACGATAAGGAAAGAATTCAGTGGTTTGCAGCAAAGCAGGCCAATGCACATGATATTTTCTTTATTGGAAGAGGACTGGATTATGCAATTTCTCTGGAAGGCAGTCTAAAAATGAAAGAGATTAGTTACATTCATTCAGAAGCTTATGCAGCTGGAGAACTGAAACATGGAACAATTTCTCTGCTGGAAGAGGGTACATTAGTAATTGGTGTATTGACACAGAATGATCTTTATGAGAAGACGTTATCCAATATGGTGGAATGTAAAAGCCGGGGAGCTTATCTGTGTGGAGTTACCAGTTATGGCAATTATAACATGGAAGATACGGCAGATTTCGTTACGTATATTCCAAAAACAGATCCACTGTTTGTAACCTCACTGGCTGTAATTCCATTGCAGTTGATGGGATATTATGTGAGTGTGGCGAAAGGTCTGGATGTAGATAAGCCAAGAAATCTGGCCAAAAGTGTAACAGTTGAATAATATTTGGGAATAGTTCCTTGTCATAAGGCAGGGGACTATTTTATAATAGATAAAAAGTGGAGGATAATAAATGAACCAGAATACACTGGATGAAGGAAGAAAAGAGGCCATTCACGGATTTGATATTCCCGGTATTTTTAGAGAATGCAATGTCTGTGGAAACGGACATATTAATGATACTTATATGATGACTTTCGAACAGAATGGAGTATTTCAGAGATATTCACTTCAGCATATGAACCGTGGAGTATTTGCAGATCCGGAAGCGTTGATGGAGAATGTTTTACATGTGACGGAATACCTGAAGGAGCAGATTCAGGAGCAAGGCGGGGATCCACAGCGAGAAACACTGGATTTTGTACGCACTAAAACAGGAAAGCCGTACTTTGTAGATAGCTATGGGGAATATTGGAGATCCTATCATTTTATTGAAGATGTACATGCGTTAGAAGAACTGAGCAGTCCACAGGATTTTTATGAAAGTGCGATTGCATTTGGACATTTTCAGAAGATGTTGGCAGATTTCCCGGCAGACAGTCTTCATGAAACAATTGCAGGTTTTCACGATACCAAAGCAAGATTTGTTGCTTTCCAGAAAGCAACAGAGGAAGATGTATGCAAGCGGGCAGAAAACGTCCAGCAGGAGATTCAGTTTGTACTGGATCGGTATGATATAGCCTGCGTATTAGGAGATCTATTGTCAAAAGGAAAACTTCCGCTTCGTGTAACACACAACGATACCAAATCGAATAATGTACTGATTGATGATGCTACCGGAAAGGGACTGTGCGTAATAGATCTGGATACAGTCATGCCGGGACTGGCGGTAAATGATTTCGGAGATTCTATTCGTTTTGGCGCAAGTACGGCAGCAGAAGATGAAAAAGATCTGACGAAAGTGTCCTGCGATCTGGAATTATATGATATCTATGCCAAAGGTTTTATCGAAGGTTGCAACGGTATTCTTACCAATACAGAGATCGAGTGTCTTCCACTGGGAGCAAAAGTTATGACCTATGAATGCGGAATGAGATTTCTGACAGATTACCTTTCAGGAGATACCTATTTCAAAACAGATTATCCGACTCACAATCTGGATCGAGCAAGAACACAGTTTAAGCTGGTGGCAGATATGGAAAAAAAGTGGGAACAAATGCAGAAAATCGTGAGAAAATATCTGAAATAAAAAGCGAGATGGGAAACTATGACAGATCATTTGTTTAATAAGAAAGAAATCATAAATTTAATCGTGGATTTTTGTATAGAGCCGTGTGGTGTTTTAAAAGATGATATCACGGGGGAATTATAGTGGCTCAGTTGTCAAGACAAAAATCTAAGATTTTTATAATGAACTGATATGGTGGACAAGTTACAAGGAACATGGAGAGAACAGTGGAGCACTCCCCAGATCCAATATATGCTAAGCTACATATGGCATCAACATTGCCGGATAGTAGCATTCAGCCGGTGTTTGGTAATCAAGTGCAGAATGGCGTCGCTCAAAGTTGTAGGTGTGGATATACTGTCTGATAGCAGCCCTTGCTTCCCTGATGTTGTTGTACTGTGTCAGATAGGCTTCCTCATACTTGAAGCTGCGGAACCAGCGCTCAATCATGATGTTGTCTGCCCAGCGGCTTTTTCGAGACTGTGAGAAAAAGTCTGTAAATAAGATTCTTCTATGATATGCAAGGGTGGCAAGCCTGAAAATCAGGCTTCTCACCCTTGTTTTATATATAACAGTTGTTGAATGGCATGTCAAGAGCGAAACTATGCGCTTACAGAAATCCGCACTTGATCGGAATATATGTAATGTCAATAGACCATGCCTGATTTGGTTGTAAACGCCTAATAACAGGGTGGATTTAACTTCCACCGAAAATCTGCCATAATCATAGAGGATAGACGCCAGCATTTTACTACAGATCTGACGCTAGGATCTGTGAAATGCCAGCATTTCACTATAATTATGGGGGTAACGTATGAACACACAAAGACGTACTGCTGACGAACAGTATCAGCTGATTATGGAATGCCGCAACAGCGGTCTCAGTGATTATCAATGGTGTACAGAGCATGACATCAATCCCGGCACTTTTTATAACTGGGTAAAAAGACTTCGAAAGAAAGCATGCTATGATATCCCACCGGCTAATGGACGGGAAACTTATAGAGCCACACCCAAACAGGAGGTGGTAAAACTGGAAGTAATACCTGATGTTCCTACAGTTATGGATTCTAAGTCATTAGAAACTATTCGGACTGACCGAAGGTTTTCATCATCCATCGAGATTCAATCAGGTACTGTTTCTATTAGGATTTCAAATGATGTCGATCCAATGCTCCTGTCACAGATCATTCGATGTATGGCAGGAAATGTATGTTAGGCGACATCACTGTCGCAGATGAGATCTACGTGATCTGTGGCTATACAGATATGAGGAAATCCATAGACGGATTATGTGCCCTGATCCAGGATCAGTTAAAGATGGATCCCGGTAAAAACAGAGCCATCTACCTGTTCTGCGGCAAACGTAATGATCGTATAAAAGTGCTCCTCCATGAAAGCGATGGTTATGTACTTTTATATAAAAGGCTGGATGCCGGCGTCGGAAAATACCGGTGGCCACGCAACCGCAAAGAAGTAAAACCTATCACCTGGAGACAGTTCGACTGGCTCATGTCAGGACTTGAAATCGAGCAGCCGAAGGCTATCAAAAGTGCCTGAAATGCTTGATTTTACAGGACTTTTCGCATGTTTTATGGTATAATAGATCCATAGAAAAGGAGCGAAAAACCATGTCTTCAGGAGCAAACGAGATCCGGCTCTTAGAGCTTAAGGATACTATTTCACAACTGAATACAACAATCAGCACTCAGAACGAGCTCATTCGTTCCATGCAGAAGATGCTGCAGGAGCGTGATGCAAAAGACAGAGAAAAGGATAAGCTTATCGCAAATCTTCAGGCTCAGCTGGACTATCTGAAGACAAAACTTTTTGGCTCCACCAGCGAGATACGTCATGACCAGATGCCAGGACAGATGAATCTGTTCCAGCTTCAGGATGAAGACGAACCTGCTCCTGTTGAATTGGAAGTTGGGTATATCGAAGTAAAGGCTCACACAAAGACCCGTAAGCCAAAGGCAACCTATGATGAAGTCTTTTCTGATCTTCCAACAGAGAAAGTCTATGTCGATACTCTTACCGAGGAGCAGAAAACCTGTATCGAGTGTGGTGCAAAAATGGTTCCGATCGGTCATGAATTGATCCGGACTGAGCTGCGATACACAGAACCAAAGCTGGAACGTATCGATTATTATGCGACCACATATGAATGCCCAAAGTGCAAGGAAACGGAAGATCCTCAGTTCATCAAGGATGAAGGTAAACCTGCACTGATCCCGGGAAGTTATGTATCCTCAGGTCTAGCAGCACATGTGATGTATTTTAAGTATGTCATGTCCATGCCGCTTTACCGACAGGAAAAAGACTTCGAACATCTGGGGGTGAGGATCAGCCGAACAACTATGGCAGGCTGGATCATCTACTGTGCGGAGAATTATTTCCAACCGATGTATGCGTATCTGCATCGAAAACTCCTAAAACGCAGATACCTGATGGCAGACGAAACACCAATCCAGGTTCTGAAGGAAGAAGGTCGCAGGCCACAGAGCAAATCTTATGTCTGGCTGATACGCAGTGGCGAGGATGGAGATATTCCCATCATCCTGTATAACTATACTCCGACCAGAGCCGGCAGCAATGCTGCTGAATTTCTTGCAGGTGCAGCACCGGGCTACTATCTTATGGTAGATGGCTACAAAGGATACAACAAAGTGCCGGAAGCACAGCGTTGCTGTTGTTGGGCGCACATAAGACGCTACTGGCTCCGAGCTATTCCCAAAGGACATGAAAAGGATTATACCCATCCAGCTGTTCAGGGATTCCTATACTGTAATAAGTTGTTTGAATACGAGCGTTCCTATCGTGAGAAGGGACTATCTCTGAAACAGACTTACAACCGCCGTCTGAAGGATCAAAAACCTGTCATAGAGGCTTTTTTGTCGTGGCTTGATCAGCTGCATCCAGAATCAGGAGACCGTATCATCCAGGCAATCAACTATACCAATGGCTGTCGTCCGTTTATGATGAACTATCTGAAAGACGGTGCCTGCAGTCTTAGCAATAATCTCAGCGAGAACAGTATCCGTCCATTGGTAGTAGGCCGTAAGAACTGGCTCTTCAGTGATACGCCTGCTGGGGCGGATGCCAGTATGAAGGTCTATTCTATGATAGAAACGGCAAAGGCCAATGAACTCGACCCGCATAAGTATTTGAGCTTCCTTTTGGAGCATCGTCCAAGTGCTGAAATGTCAGACGATGAATTAGAGCGGTTTGCCCCATGGAGCAATCTGGCTCAGGAAACCTGCAAATAAAATGGAGTAAAATACTCGCATGTCTGGCATCCTAGCGCAGGGTGTCAGATTTCATTTATTGGGTATGCCCCGAAACTATGCGCTTACGATGTATAATAATTTCACTGAGAATTGTAGAATTAGATTTTACTTTCAAATAATATTTGAAAAGGATATTATACGAGGAGTGTTATATATGATGTATGATTTTTTAATTGTTGGAGCTGGATTGTATGGAGCGGTTATAGCAAGAGAAGCTCTTTTAAAAGGAAAAAAAGTTTTAATTATTGATAAAANCAATAATCTCAGCGAGAACAGTATCCGTCCATTGGTAGTAGGCCGTAAGAACTGGCTCTTCAGTGATACGCCTGCTGGGGCGGATGCCAGTATGAAGGTCTATTCTATGATAGAAACGGCAAAGGCCAATGAACTCGACCCGCATAAGTATTTGAGCTTCCTTTTGGAGCATCGTCCAAGTGCTGAAATGTCAGACGATGAATTAGAGCGGTTTGCCCCATGGAGCAATCTGGCTCAGGAAACCTGCAAATAAAATGGAGTAAAATACTCGCATGTCTGGCATCCTAGCGCAGGGTGCCAGATTTCATTTATTGGGTATGCCCCGAAACTATGCGCTTAC
>NZ_JAOQKE010000016.1:30173-56287 GCF_025567005.1 Muricoprocola aceti | reverse complement strand
CAATAATCTCAGCGAGAACAGTATCCGTCCATTGGTAGTAGGCCGTAAGAACTGGCTCTTCAGTGATACGCCTGCTGGGGCGGATGCCAGTATGAAGGTCTATTCTATGATAGAAACGGCAAAGGCCAATGAACTCGACCCGCATAAGTATTTGAGCTTCCTTTTGGAGCATCGTCCAAGTGCTGAAATGTCAGACGATGAATTAGAGCGGTTTGCCCCATGGAGCAATCTGGCTCAGGAAACCTGCAAATAAAATGGAGTAAAATACTCGCATGTCTGGCATCCTAGCGCAGGGTGCCAGATTTCATTTATTGGGTATGCCCCGAAACTATGCGCTTACCATCTTTTAGAGATTTAAAATATACTATAGGATTACTTCATTTTCATTCGAAAAAGGTGGACTATATACTCCAAGAAATTTTCGCAGGGCTAATAATGTATAACTTTTCTGAATTGATTACCTCGCACGTAGTCATAGAAAAGGGTTCCAGAAAATATGAATATAAAGTCAACTTTTCTGTTGCTGTACATATATGCCGTGATTTCCTGGATTCTCCCGGCGCTCACTTCTGTAATTAGCGAATATATCGGCGGATAAATCAATTGGGACGTATAAAAGTGGCTTTGAAAGCCACTTTTATACGTCCCCGATAGCTATGCTTCCAGTAAAATGATGCGGGATACGCCCTCGCCCTGTGGCTGCTCTGACCACCGGACACCACAGGCCCAGTCTGACACATCCAGACCGATCTGCATCAGTTCATCACCATAAGCACTATATGGTCTGTCACTGATATGATACTGCATATCTTCTGACAACCCTTCCAGTTTTACTCTCTGATATCCCACATTGACAGGCTGATGAAGGCGGAAATATGCCAGTAATGCCTGCTTTTTATCCTGGGATACTACCATCCATGCCGCATCCTGTACCTGATCTGTATTCTTCCGGAATGGACTCTTTAACCGATAAAATATACCATTATGAATCAGCTGTCGATATTTTTTCATAAACCGAATCTGTTCTTTTACTTCATTCTGTTCTTCTGAATTTAGGGTATTCAGATCCAGTTCATATCCAAAGGTTCCAAAATACGCCACATCTCCACGCATCTTCAGCGGCAGACTGCGGAAGGTCTGATGATTGGGGCACGCTGATACATGACTTCCGATAGAACTTAACGGATAGACATAGGAACTACCATACTGAATGAATACCCGCTGGGATGCATCAGTATCATCTGATGCCCACGCCTGCGGTGCATAATACAGCATTCCAGGATCAAAACGTCCGCCGCCGCTGGCACAGGATTCAAACAGAACCTGCGAAAACTTCTGAATCAACCGTTCATACAGTCGGTAAATCCCCCGAATCTGTCTGTGATAAATGGTTCCCTGCTGCAGAGGATCGGTTCCTCTGGAATACAGATCGGAAATACTGCGGTTCATATCCCACTTCACATAGGAGATCGGACCGGATGAAAGAATGGCTTCCATCTTATCTCCGATGTAATCCACCACTTCTTCTTTGGAAAAATCCAGTACATACTGATGTCTGCCGCTGCAAATATGGCGGTCAGGGCTTCCAAGAATCCAGTCAGGATGCTCTCGAAACAGATCACTGTCTCGGCTGCCCATCTCCGGCTCAAACCACAGTCCAAACAGCATTCCCATATCCTGAATCTTCTGTGCCAACCCTGCTATGCCAGAAGGCAGCTTGTCTAGATTTACATCCCAGTCTCCCAGCGAACTGGTATCGTCGTTCCTCTTGCCAAACCATCCATCATCCAAAACAAACAGTTCAATTCCCAGTTCCCTGGCTTTTTCTGCAATGGACAGGATCTTTTCTTCATCAAAATCCATGTAAGTGGCTTCCCAGTTATTAATCAGAATTGGGCGCTCACGATCTCTCCAGTACCCTCTGGCAAGCCTTTTCCGGTAAAGTGTGTGATATGTCTGACTCATTCCGTTCAGTCCCTGATCTGACCAGACTAATATGGCTTCCGGTGTCTGAAATCCTTCCCCCGGTGCCAGTGGCCAGGAAAAACCTGTTGGATGAATCCCCATCATCACCCTTGTGGTTCCCATGGTATCGACCTCTGTCTGTCCCAGGAAATTGCCACTGTATACCAGGCTGAATCCGTAGACTTCGCCCTTCTTTTCTCCCGCATCCAGGCGTTTTAATGCAAGGAACGGATTGAACTGGTGGCTGCTGTGTCCTCTCAGGCTGTGAATATCCTGTATTCCCTGATGCAGCAGCTGTATCTGTGGATGCCGTTCTCTTAAGGATGCTCCTGACAGATAAAACATTTCATAATCGCAGTCTGGGAAATCCACACTGACACTCATGGCTTTTTCCAGATTCACACTCTGTTCCCCTTCATTCTGAATCCATGCATTCCGGGCAATCACCGGGAAATCTCTGAAAATCGTATAGGAAAGCACCAGTTTCAGGCCTTTTACCGTATCCTTCAGTACAACCTTCAGAGTCTCTGCCTCCTGATCCTCTTCCACATAAACCGCAGGAAGTCCGTCAAGCTTCGGTTTGCCCTGCTGCACTTCCACATGATCGTAAAGGAACTCTGTCACACGGCTTCCATCTGCACACCGGATCTCTACTGCCGGGTAACGCATATCTCCGGTTCCAAACCCAGGATATTCCTGCTTCAGATGTTCCATGGAAAAGGTTGTCTCTCCGTCAAATACACATGGTGCCATATCCCGATGTCCCAGTTCCACAAAATGATCATATTCTGTGCAGTCATGAAGTCTTCTCCCGAAATAGATCTGACCAAGCTGCCCGTTTCGCAGCACTTTCATGATATAGCTGATGTTCTGATTTTGAAGATGAAAAATTCCCTCTTTTTCATTGATTAAAATACTCATCCTGTTAAGACTCCTTTTCCATTTTCCAGATTACGCCCTCATATGGACGAAGCATATCCACACTGTGACCGGATGGATAATTTCCGAGTACCTGTTTCCAATAAGCTTTTCCCTGTGCTTCTGTCTGCTGTCTCAGCTTCAGCGTATCTGTAGACTGTTCTTTTTCACTGAAATTACAGAGAATCAGATATGTCTCTTCTCCCATTGTCCGAAAATACGCCAGTAGCTGCTTATGTTCTTTCCCAATCATCCGGTAGCTGCCCCATAAAATTGCCGGTGCAGACTTTCGAAATGCCAACAGCTGCTGATAAAAAGTAAAGACAGAATCTGTGCGCCCGATCTGTTCCTCTGCATTCAGATACATATAGTTCGGATTTACTGGAAGCCACGGTGTGCCATGGGTAAATCCGGCATTTTCTTCTGTATTCCACTGCATTGGTGTCCTGGAATTGTCCCTTCCGGCACAGTTCACATACTTCAGCATCTCTTCCGGTGAGACCTCCCCTGCATTCACATAAAACTGATAAGCATTTTTGCTCTCCACATCCTGTAATTCATCAATGGAGAAAGCATGGTAATTGGTCATCCCCAGTTCCTGTCCCTGGTAGATATATGGGGTTCCCTTCATCATATACAGTGCAATCGACAGCATCTTTGCAGACAGTTCCCTGTATTCTTCTCTGTCATCTGCAAATGTGGATACCGATCTTGCATAGTCATGATTCTCCACAAACAGACTGTTCCACGCCTTTCCTTCCAGATCTGTCTGCCAGCGATCCAGAATCTCTTTTACCCTGAGAAAATCCGGTTTCCGGTCTGTCCATTTTCCCAGAGGGCCCTTTGCCTGCTCCACATGTTCAAACTGAAACATCATGTTCAGTTCCTTTCTGTCAAATCCGGCATAGAGGCGGGCTTCTCTGGTATCCACACCAACACCTTCTCCTACCGTCATCCAGTCAAAGTTCTGAATCACTTCCCGGTTCATCTCCTGCAGGAACTCATGTACTCTCGGACCGTTTATATACATGGAAGATCCATCACCGAACTGTTCATGCTCTCCCACCGGTCCATCTGCATAAGACTGATCCTTGGAGATCATAGAAATGACGTCCATACGGAAACCATCGATTCCTTTCTTTCCCCACCAGTTCATCATTTTGTATACATCCCTGCGAACAGCTTCGTTTTCCCAGTTCAAATCTGGCTGTTTCACTGTATAGATGTGCAGGTAATATTGTCCTCTTTTTTCATCATAAGTCCAGGCACTTCCCTGAAAACGTGATTTCCAGTTATTTGGTCTGTCCTTCCAGATATAATAGTCATCATAAGATGTTGCTTCTGCCGAACTGCTTTTCCGGAACCATGGATGTTCATCTGATGTATGATTCACAACCAGGTCCATAATCAGCTTCATGCCATGCTCATGTACCTCCTGCAACAACCGGTCAAAGTCTTCCATCGTTCCAAAATCAGGATGAATATCCTGATAATCACTGATATCGTATCCATTGTCCGCATTTGGGGACTTGTAAACCGGACACAGCCAGATCACGTCCACACCCAGATTTTTCAGATAATCCAAATGCATCCGGATCCCATTGATATCACCGATTCCGTCTCCGTTACTGTCCTGAAAGCTCCTTGGATATATCTGGTACACTACTGCATCTTTCCACCATTCCTGTTTCATCTTTTCTCCTTCCCGCATTTGAAGCCCCCTTCTTCTTATGCCTTTTTCTTTTCAGACAAGGATAGCAGAGGGTGTTCCTCTGCTATCTGTTATTTATTCTCTATGCCTGATGTAAACGATAGGTCTTAATCTCATATGGTTTGATGCTGTCTTCCAGTACTCCATTCTCAAATGACACTTTAGCCAGCGGACGTTCCATCAAATCACATTCGATTACTTCTGAGACTGGCAGATTCACTGCAATGTGGATCTTCGATCTCTTATTTTTATTCTCGTAGATACGGAGAATATATCCGTCACCATCCTCGGCACGTTTGATGGTCTCGAAGAAACAGTGATCCTCTGCTATGGCTATCATAGAACTCTCTGTGCGGATATCTGCCCCTTCCACCATACTGGTATGCAGCGGTATGTTCAGGTCATATGCCATCTCTATGGTTCTTGCATCCTGCCATCTTTCTGCATGCGGATAGATCGCATATGTGAATTCATGATGACCGATATCTGCATTTTCATTTGGATACACGCCAGACTTGATCAGGGTCAGACCCATCTCGCCGTCCCGCACACTGTGTCCGTACTTGCAGTCATTTAACAGACTGATTCCCAGTCCCTGCTCTGAAAGATCTGACCATTTATGGGCACATACCTCAAATTTGGCAGTATCCCAGCTCTGGTTGTGCGTCGTCTCACGTTCCACATTACCAAACTGGATCTCATAGGATGCCTTCGTACTGTTCACATCTACCGGGAACAGTGTCCGAAGCAGTACATGATGATCCTGCCAGTCTGCGGATGTTTTAAAGTCGATACGCGGCAATTCCGGATACAAAATCACATCCTGATCGACAGTGGAATCTGCAAACCTTCTGCGGATCCGCACTACGGTCCGCACCGGTCCTGCTTCCATCAGTTCCGGTGCAGATACTTCATCTGCCTCATAGGGTTTCTTCTTATAAAACATATCCAGATCCCAGTTATCCCAGTTCATTGGACGGTCTTCGTAAGTCACAAGCCGGTTGCCTGTGGTTCCTTCTTTGATAAATTCATGTTCTGTTTCTTTTTCTACCAGTGAGGTGATCCTCATCTGATCATCAAACTGCACACGGTAATATGCATTTTCAAAACTACCGTCCCAGATCTTCTTCTGTTCTGCGTCCGGTTCTCCCATCACCGGTACAAAAGACTTGTATCCTACTGACGGTATTGCCTGTGCGAAGAACAGCAGATCTCCATTGGCGGCATACTGAACCGGAGACAGATTGCCTTCTGCATCCACCATGGCTGTGACATGCCGGTTCCAGCCTTTCACTTTTTCTGCATCTATGCACACCACATCGTCTCTGTCGTATCCCTGTGTGTTATACACAAAAATCGTCGTTTCTTCCCCATTTTGTGTATCTTCTCCATGAATCTTTTCTGCGATGCCATCCATAAGCTGACTCAGTGCACACATACCGTCCTGTCGGATCTGCGCGTATTCCACATCTGTCTGGTCATATACCGATTCAATGGCACTTCCAGGAATAATATCATGGAAATGATTCAGTAAAATGATATCCCATCCAGATTTCAGAATTTCTGCCGGATATTCCTGCCCGTATGCTTCTCCCATAACCCCCAACGTCTCAAGCTGTTCATAGAGGATCTCACTCTTACGGTTGTTACGTTTGTTCTTTCCCATGGAGGTCAGTGTCCCCCGATGGTATTCAAAGTACAGCTCTCCGTTCCATTCCGGCATATCCGGTCTGGATGCAATCTCTTCATGTATCCGGTCAAAAAATACACGCTCCGGTTCCTGCACCAGCCTTGGAATCCCCGGCATGCCGTATTTCAGACGTTCTGCCTCTTCCAGCATCTCTCTGGTCGGACCACCGCCGCCGTCCCCGAATCCAAACAGCATCAGTGTATTTTCTGTCAGGTCACGGTTCTGGAAACGCTTGAACGTCCCCAGTGTCATATTTGGATTCACAATACCGGTGTATGTGGTGGTATTTCTGGTGTCGGTAAAGGAAATATTCAGTCCAAGGGTCTTATCAAAGTCACAGGTCGTCGGCATGAAAACAAAGACATCACTGCCATCGATTCCCTTCCAGATAAAGGTATCATTTGGAAGCTGATTAAACTGATTCCATGCGATCTTAGTCGTCAGAAAATATGGTACACCACTTTTTTTCAGGATCTGCGGAATGGCTGCAGAATATCCGAATACATCAGGCAGCCAAAGGCATCTGCTCGGAATGCCAAATTCTTCCATGAAGAACTGTTCACCCTTCATCACCTGTCTGACCAGAGATTCTCCTGCCGGGAGGTTACAGTCAGACTCCAGCCACATGGCTCCGTCTGTCTCCCATCGTCCTTCCCGGATCTTTTCTCTGATCTTCTCATATAATTCCGGCTCCTGTTCCTTTACAAACTGGTACAGAATCGGCTGACTGGACATGAAACGGTAATTCGGATACTGATCCATCAGTTCCAGCACCGTGGAGAAACTGCGTACTGCTTTTTCTCTTGTCACACCAACTGTCCACAGCCATGCAATATCAATATGCGTATGACCGATGGCACTGACTACCGGTGCATTTTCATCTACTTTTGTATAAAATTCTTCTTTCAGAATGTCTCGCATCCTGTGAAGAGAAGCGTAATATCTTTCCGTATATGGCTGGCGCAGGTCAAGAATATCTGCCGCTGGAGCCAGTCGGGTGAGAATTCTTCTGTAATTCTCATAATCACTGTTTTTTAATAAACGAGCAGTCTGTACCGGAACCAGAAAATCATAATATGCCTGCTCGGTCTCCCAGTCTACGGTAATCAGATCCGTGCGGATAATCAAATCACCCGGCACACTTCCGGTAAATACCAGAAATGCAATATCTATACAGGTGCCTGCCTTTGCCTTTTCTTCCAGCAATACCTGACGATGGTTCACATCAATGCCCTGTACCAGTCTGCCATTCACATAAAAAAGCATCTGTGGATTGGTGGCATCCCACTGTCCTTCTCTTCCGGTGATAAAACGGATTTCCACACGTTTTCCACCCATCTCTTCCGGGATCTGTACCCTGGTACGATACCAGCGATATTCACACAGCTCTGACCACGGTTCGCTGATGCAGCACGGTGTCCACCCTTCTGTATCACAGATGGCACCGTCTTCCTGTTTTCCTTCTTTTCTCAGGTAGTCTGTTACCGGAATCTGACCGGATATCCGCAGCAGATCCAGGTCTGCTGCCAGACGCTCCATTCTCTCTACTTCAAACTGAATACTCATTCGCTGCTCCTTATCCTTTGACGGAACCGGCTGTCAGGCCCTCGATCATATACTTCTGGCAGAAACCAAAAAGGATCATGGTCGGAATCAGTGACATAATCGTACCTGCCGCCATCTCTCCCCATTTAATATCGTATTTCAGGATCAGGGCGTTCAATCCTACCGGTATGGTTTTGTATTTGTCTACATCAATAAACATGACTGCCATGAACAGTTCATTCCAAGAGTTGATAAATGCAAAAATAAAGGTAGATGCCAGACCTGGTTTGATCACCGGGACTACTACGCGGAACAGAGAGGATAAATATCCACATCCGTCAATCCATGCGGCTTCTTCCAGTGAAGTCGGAACTGCATCATAGAATCCTGCCAGTGTTACCACTGAAAAAGGTATCATCATGTTGGTGTATAACAACGCCAGTGTGGTACGTCTGTTCAGCATACCTGCGGAAGCCAGCATCTGGTACAGCGGAGCCAGCATGATGAAGGTCGGGAACATCTGAGTTACCAGGAAAAACATCATCACCAGATTCTTGTGTTTCAGATGAAAACGGCTGATGATGTATGCGGAAAGAACCGCAATCAGTACTGCACAGGTTGCTGCAATTGCTGAAACAAACAGTGAGTTCAGCATATAAATACCGAAACTTCCTTTCCAGAGCATGGATGCATAGTTTACAAAGGATACCGGATTCGGAAGATATTTTACCGGGAAGGCATAGATCTCACCCTGGGATCCCTTTAAGGATGTAAGCAGCATCCATACAAACGGAAACATGACGATAACCAGAAACAGTGCAAGTACAATAAATTTCAGAACACTGTAAATACTTCTTTTATGTTTTGCTGTCATAATTTAGTTCTCCTCTGTATATTTTGTCACAGCCAGATAGATTCCCGCAAATACAACAAGGAAGAGAATGCAGAGAACTCCGACTGCTGATGCCATACCGTAATCCAGACTCTGTACCAACTGCATCATGTAAGATGTAATGATGTTGGAAGATCCTGCCGGTCCGCCCTGGGTCAGTGAATAAATCAGATCCGGGAAGTTGAAGATCCAGATGACACGAAGAAGTACGGTCAGTAACAAAACAGACTTGATACTTGGCACTGTAATGTGGATGAACTTCTGAAGGGCGTTGGCACCGTCTACAGATGCTGCACCATACAGATCTTCGGATACACCACGAAGTGCCGCAGTAATCATTATTGTAAAGTATGGAATACCATACCAAATATTCGCAATAATACATGCATATAATGCAATGTGTTTGTCAGCAAGCCATCCAACAGGCTGGCTGAGAATGTGAAGTTTATTAACCAGAATGTCGTTGAACACACCCGACGTTCCGTTATACATCCAGCGCCACATAATACCAATGATGAAACCGGATACTGCCCATGGGAAAAAGATCAGTCCCTGGTAGATATTGGAACCTTTGAATTTCTTCTTGAGCAAAAGTGCCATTGCAAAACCGATGGTAAACTGGAAAAACAGAGAAATCACAACCCATTTTACTGTGTTCATAACCGTAAGTGGGAAAGAGTTCGCAATACTTGGTTTTAACAGATTTTTAAAGTTATCAAGACCTATCCACTGTACGTTTTTGAGGTTCATCAGATTATAATTCTGAAATGCCATCATGGAACCACGAACCATAGGATAGTATGTAAATATCAGTGGAAAAATAATGGATGGCAGCAGCATCAGTATGACGAATCTGCGCCTCTTTTTTGCTAGTTTGGATTTACTTTTCATTCGTGTCTCCTTTCAAAGAAACACGCCATCGGCGCCATTATAAGGAACCGATGGCATGTTTTTTATTCTGTTACATCCATTTCTGGTAAAACTTCCTACCAGAGCTGGCCTTCTTCTGCATAAGCAGTTGTCCAGAAGTCATCTAACCACTGAAGCAGTTCATCATCTGTGATCTCGTCAGTCAGGAATTTCTGATACATGGTATCTACTTCTGTCTTATAGGTTGCAAATGCTTCGTACATCTGAGGGTATGCAGCATGGCAATAAGTTTCAGGTTCTGCAGCCATGTCCATATACATGGAGAATGCACCTTCTGAGAAGTATGAATCGCTGTCAGCAGCATCTGTATGGATTGGAATCGTAGAATAATTCTTTGCAAAATATGTATTATTTTCGGAATTGGATAAGTAAAGCAGGAAGTCTGCTGTCTCATCCGGGTGCTCTGTGAAGGATGTCATACCCCAGCCAGCGAAACCGTTCGGGAATACTGCCTGTCCGGAAGGTCCCTTAGGGAATGGGATCAGTGCCCAGGATCCATCTTCCATATCGCTTGTGCAGGTTGCAATAACTTCTGGGTCCTGAATCAGCATAGCGGTAGTTCCGCCGACAAATCCCTGAACCATTTCTGAGAATGCCCATGCGATGGAGTCAGATGGTGATGCTTTCTGATACAGTTCTTTGTAGAAGTTCAGTGCTTCTTTTGCCTCCGGAAGTGTGAAAATAGTTGCTCCATCTCCGTCTTTCAGGAAATATGCAGCATTTGGATCCGCAATTTTATCCATTCCGATCCAGCTCCAATAAATGGTATCTGCATACTGATATCCGCTGGAACCACCACGGAAGGAATATCCGTATCTGTTTGCAGATTCATCTGTCAATGCTTCACCGGATTCCAGAAGTTCTTCCCATGTAGTCGGAAGTTCCAGTCCTTTTTCTTCGAACCAGTCTTTTCGTACATACAGACCTCTCTGATAGAATCCATAAGGGATCATGTATGCGGTATCTTTGTAATAGTGGATAACTTCATCTGCGGACTCGGAAAGTGTATCTTTCTCATCCCATGCATCGATGTAAGACTGCAGATCTGCCAGCCATTCATTGGATGCGTACTGTGTGATCGTTGAGTCACGTACTTCAACGATATCGGCTCCGCTTCCATTCATCAGCATCTGTGTGATCTTGGTGTCAGCATTTTCCAGTGGCGGAGATACGATCTCGATGGTAACATCCGGATGATCAGCCTGATAGTTATCTGCAATTTCGCGAAGAATTGCTGTTCTCTCCGGGCTTGTCAGAGATTCTACCATTGTGATAGTAACCTGATCATCAGCAAGTGCCATGATGGATGACATGCTGCATGCAGCCAGTGTTGCCATTGCAAAAGCAGTGATTTTTTTCTTGTTCATGTGTAATGTCCTCCCTTTTTAAAATAAATATGTAGTTTCAGGTGCTTTGACACCCATTTTGATTACAAGGATTGTTCCCAGTCCGGTTGTAATCAATATATTCGCTCTAAAGCCGATCTCAGATCTGAAATCAGGCTTTCAGTGCCCTCAAGTCCGCAGTGAATTCGTACAATTCTCTGGGATGCTCCCAGTTCCTCGCATGTCTGGTCGTTCAGTCTCATATGTGGCAGGAATACCAGACTCTCGAATCCACCCCAGGAAACACCAATCTTAAATATCTTCAGACTTTCTGCAAATCTTACTGCCTGCTCCAGTGTTCCTTTTAATTCAAAGGATAATAATCCACAGTTACCGGTCTGCTGCTGCTTCATCAGTTCATACTGTGGATGAGAAGGCAGTCCCGGATAATATACTTTTTCTACCATTGGCTGTTCTTCCAGGAACTTCGCTACTTCCATAGCTGTCTTTTGGTGCTGTTCCAGTCTCGTTGCCATGGTACGCAGTCCTCTGATCATCAGCCATGCTTCCATCGGGCCGACGATTCCGCCAAACAATTCTCTGTTATGAAGAAGCTTTGCAAACAGTTCCGGATCCTTTGTCACCAGCATTCCACCGATCACATCACTGTGTCCTCCGATATATTTGGATGTGGTATGCATGACAATATCAGCGCCCATATCCAGTGGCTTCTGATATAACGGTGTACAGTAGGTATTGTCAATATAGACCTTTGCCTGATGTGCATGTGCAATCTCGGATACTTTGCGGATATCCTGCAGGGAAAATACCAGTGATGACGGACTTTCCAGTACAATCAGATCGGTCTTATCTGTAATAACTGCTTCAAATTCAGATACTTCTACGCCTTTTACAAAGGTAGTCTCCACATTCATGTGTTCCCTACAGTACCCGGTCAGCAGATCCTTTAACGGACCGTATGCATTCTTCAGGCAAACCACGTGACTTCCTGCTTTGATGGTGCTGAATACCGCAGTCGATGCTGCCGCCATACCGGATGCCAGTGCCAGTGCCCCGCATCCATGTTCCAGTGCTGCGATCTTGTCTTCCAGTATCCTTACTGTCGGGTTCTGTACTCTGCCGTAGCAGTATTTGTGTCTGTCCGTCCGGTCAAAGTCATAATAATCATCCAGTGTCTCAAACACATTCAGTGAGTTCATAAACACCGGCGGCACTATGGCATTGTAATAATGCTCATATTCTTCGCCATAATGTGCAGCAATCAGGCTGTCACTTTTCAGATATTCTTTCTGGTCTGTCATAGTTTCTCCCTTCAACCTGTAAGCTATCATATAGGTTACAGAATTTTAAAAAGCAGATGCAACTCTGCTTTCTTTTCTAGTATTTCTGGCTGATTTCATATTCAACCTCATCCAACAGCTTCTCATTGATGGACTGTGCCTTCTTCACATTCTTTTCCCGGATAGCGAAATATAACTTCTCATGTAAAGGAATACTTTTGAGAAATGGATCTTCCAGATCCAGCGGATACTCCCAGAAGTTAACCATCGTTGTCTCCAGAGATGTGATCAACTGGTACAGTGCGTCATTGTGTGCCAGACGATAGATGGTGTTATGAAACTTGTGATCTACACGGTTCTGCTGCTTTCCCTCATGAAATAACTGCATCAGCAGTCGGGTTGTCTCTCCCAGATCATCCAATTCTTCTTCCGTCGCACGGTGAATTACCAGCCGTACGATCTCTTTCTCCAGAATCCTGCGAACTTCCAGTACATCCAGTACATTCTGCTTCTCCTTCGTGAAATTCAGAAGCGATATCATATTCTGATCTCCGGTGGATGTGACAAATATTCCCTTGCCATTCACTGCTTTCAACACGCCTCTGGTTTCCAGAACCTTCATTGCCTCCCGCAGAGTAGGGCGGCTTACACCGATCATCTCCTGCAGCTTCTGCTGGGACGGTAACTTATCTCCCGACTGAAGTCGATTCTCCTCTATATAGTTTTTAATATACTCTATAACTTCTGTCTGAAGTGATGTTCTCTTGATATTCTTCATATAGGCTCATTTTCTGTAACTTTTTTATAATTCTATAATATAGACTCAACATTTTTTTGTCAATATAGAATTATATTTTCTTTTACAGGAACCATATGAATGTGCAAAATGTATAGTTTTCATAGACAGTTCTGTCATTTTGTATAACTGTTACGGGGGAAAACAAAAAAAGCAAGGGACTCTTTTAAGCCTCCTTGCTCTTGTGGTTGATTATAAGTGATCGTTGCCCGAATGTCAATGCATTTTTACATGGAAATCCATCCCAATGCATTTGCTACGGAACTGAACAGTATGATTGCCGCAAAGATCGGGCACAAATACTGTATCATAAAATCGAATACTTTCTTTCTGTGGAAGGTTCCATTTTCCAGCAGCATTTCTTTTTCTACTTTCTGAATTCCCATTACTTTCGATACCAGCAGACAGGTTGCAATTGCTGCAATCGGCATCATCACAGAGTTTGTAAGGAAATCAAAGAAATCCAGGAACTGCATTCCCATGATCTTCACGAAGTCCAGTGGACCGTATCCCAGAGAGGACAGGCTTCCCAGCAGTAACATAATAACTGTCACAATTACAGTTGCTTTTTTCTGCTCCAGCCAAGTTCATTCTGAAATGTGGATACAGCACTTTCTGTCAGGGCAATGGAACTGGTCACTGCTGCACAGAGTACTAAGAGGAAAAACAGGATTCCCACAAAGGTTCCCATTCCCATGCTGGCGAATACTTTCGGAATCGTGATAAACATCAGTGAAGGACCTGCCTGCAATGTATCCGGATCCCCACCGGAAAAGGCAAACACTGCCGGAATGATCATCAGTCCTGCCATGATGGCAATGGCAGTATCAAAGATCTCCACATTCTTCGTGGATGCCTCAATCGGTACGTCTTTTTTCATGTATGAACCGAATGTCACCAGAATTAGTACCGGTATGATGGCATTGATCCAGCCGCCAAAGGACAGCCATCCAGATTTTTCAAAGAAATGGTAGGCTCCCACCGGACTTTTCCTGGTCATACGTCCCAGCACCGTCTCTGCCACGATCATGGTATATCCAAAAGTCAGCGCCAGTATAATATAAATCAGCAGAAAAATTCCTCCGCCATATTTTGCTGCCAGATACGGGAATCTCCAGATATTCTCCAGGCCTACGGATGCGCCTGCTGCTGAAAGTACGAATCCCGCTGTAATTCACCTTCTGTAAAAATATTTTTTATATGTGTTGTCACTATTATAGGAACACACATCCTTTACCTCGTCTACGATTTTGTTTCTTTCATATGATTTTTCTCCTTTTTTGATAAAAAAGAGAGCGTACAGGTTTTCCCATACGCTCTGACGCTGTGTTGATATTAAGTTTTGTGTGGTATTAGTGTTTCTCCGACAAACTTGAATTGTTCGAGCTTTTCAAATACTAACGTCCTTAATTCTGTTCAATAATTGATTTATAGTAGTTACCAAAGTCAGCAAGTGAATTAACAATTGGAAGCATTTTTGTTCCGAGTTCCGTTAAGCCGTATTCAACTCTCGGTGGCTGCTCATGGTAATCGTGGCGATATGCCAGCCCATCACTCATCATTTGTCTTAAACTATCTGTCAAAACCTTTTGTGAAATACCATCTATACTTCGTTGTAGCTCATTGAATCTCCATGGACGCTCTTTCAAGTTACGCAAAATCAGCAGTTTCCATTTTCCTCCGATAAGAGATACTGCTGTTGCAACTGGGCATTCCGGTAATTCTTCTTTTGCTCGCATAATTCTCACCTCCGAGTCTATTGTAACACATTCATTTTTGAGTGTACAGTTACAAAAAGGTGCGTACTTATTTTTGTATGTACCTCACACTATACTAATACCAAGCAACCAGAAACTACAAATTAACTATGGAGACTATTATGGCAAATTACACAAAAACAACTATTGGAAAGAAAAACCGAATTGAGCTGCATGAAAAGTTGTCTTTAACAGGTGCAGAAATCAGTTTAAACGAACTACCTGCAGGAGCAAATGTCCCATTTGTTCATTCTCATAAAGAAAATGAAGAAATCTATGGAATTCTTTCAGGTAACGGCAAAGCCATAATTGATGGAGAAGAAATTAGCCTTTCAGCTGGAGACTGGCTAAAAATCGCACCTGCTGCAAAGCGTCAGTTTTTTGCATCCGATATTTCTGGAATTACTTATATCTGCATTCAGGTAAAAGAAAATTCTCTGGAGCATTTTACAGCAGAGGATGCCGTAATCGGCTAATTAAAAGTATTTATTTACAAAAATGCACAGTTCACGATAAACTAAGAACTGTGCATTTCTTTTTTGTTCAATATTACGTTTTCTCAATTTTTCAAACAAGAAGTTATCAGTGATTATCTTTTAGAAAACAGCCAACTACAGCGACGCCAAATCCAAAAACACCTAGGACATATCCCCAATAACTCAATCTTAATTCCTTCTCATATGTACCATTACAATTAGGACAAGACGCAAAATGATCAGCACGGCTATGAAAGCCAAAACTGCCATGGACTGCGATTGCTTCGGAAATATATATTTAGTTTCTGTCATAACAAAACCCTCTCTATGTTTCCTAGCTGCTTTTCCCATGCATCCAGGAAGGCAATTACAGCCAGTTTTCCAGAACATCATTCAGCTTATTCATATCCAGCGGTTTTGCGATATGTCCATTCATGCCTGTATTTTTGGCCAACTGTACATCTTCTGCAAAAGCATTGGCAGTCATGGCAACAATAGGCAGTTTTCCCTTTTCACCCGGAAGGCTCCTGATTGCTGCAGTTGCCTCATAACCATTCATGACAGGCATTTGGATATCCATAAAAACAAGATCATACAATCCTTCCGGAGAAGCTTCCACTTTTTCAACTGCGATTTTCCCATTTTCTGCTATTTCCACTTCTGCCCCTGTCATCTGCAAAATTTCAATACCAATTTCTCTGTTCAACTCATTATCCTCAACCAGCAGAATCCTTTTTCCTGTATAATCTGCTTCTGACAGTTTCTCCAGATAATTTCTCGCTGTATTTTCTTTTCTGCCTGAAGTAAACTGCCGCAGTGTAGCCGTCAGCCGGGAACGGAACAGCGGTTTTGCAATAAAAGCATCTACACCTGCAGCCTTTGCCTCTTCTTCAATTTCGCTGAATTCATAGGATGTCAATACAATGATGGTGATCTCTTTTCCGATCCGTTTCCGGATCTGTCTGGCAATCTCTATACCATCCATATCCGGCATCTTCCAGTCTAAAAGGTAGTGTCAAAAAACTACCTGTTTTTATTGTTCTAAAATCCTTTAAAACCTTGATTTATTGGAGGTTTACAAATAAAAAGAGCATTGACCTCCCTTTTGAAGTATAATGAGTTCACCACAAACCATTACCTCGAAAGGAGCCAATGCTCATGGATATTATACTTTATTTACTTCAATTAATTCAATACCAACATAAACAAATCTGCTGGCTATTAAATTTTATCTGCAGATATATCCCTCTAAAACAGTGGGCTTTCGATGATTCCCATTCTCCCAAGTATCAAAAATTCAAGATTGATAAACTTCCTGTCATCAAAACCTTTATCAAACAAGACTGGCTGTTTCTTCTCGAATACTATCAGTGGAAGTATGGCAAGCCACTCAAACCGATTCAACGACGCAACGGCAAAACCATTCCTGAAGATACAATCTGTCCTTTATGCGGTGCTCCTCACCATTTCATCTACGATAACAATGGTGGCAATGGTCAGTATCAGTGCAAGGTCTGCGGACAGACTTTCTCATCTGGCGAAGTGGTCACCACTCCCTTCCGGCTTACCTGTCCTCATTGCGGCAATACCCTAGTTGCCAAGAAAGACCGCAAGTTTTTCCGCATACACAAATGTGTCAATCCCAAATGCCCTTACTATCTCCACAATCTTAAAAAAGTGGAACGGAAGGATCTGGACGCGGATTACGGCAAAAACAAATATAAACTCCATTACATCTACCGTGAGTTCACTGTGGATTTCTTTGCCATGGACTTAAACTCTCTCCCTAAGAATGCCTCTTCGTTGAAGTTCTCCAAACACAATGCTCATGTGATGTCGCTTTGCCTGACACTCCACATCAATCTTGGATTATCCCTAAGAAAAACTTCACAGGCTCTGAAAGATCTTTATAACATCAGCATCTCTCATCAACAGATAGCCAACTACTGCAAAACAGCAGCTATCTGTATTAAACCCTTCGTTGACAACTACGATTACAAACCAGGCAACGTGTTCACTGCTGATGAAACCTACATAAAAGTTCGCGGCATCAAAGCCTATATCTGGTTCATCATGGATGCTGCCAGCCGTTCTATCATCGGCTATCAGGTATCCGACAACCGCAGTGTCGGTCCCTGCATTCTTGCCATGCGTATGGCATTCCGGCATCTGTCCGAACTGCCAAAAAACTTCAAATTCATTTCTGACGGCTATAGTGCCTATCCGTTGGCTGCAATGGAGTTTGCCAAAAAGTTTAAAAATAACTTTAAATTCAGCATTACACAGGTAATCGGTCTTACCAATGATGATGAAGTCTCCAAAGAATTCCGCCCGTACAAGCAGATGATTGAGCGCTTAAACCGTACCTATAAGGCTTCTTACCGTCCCACAAATGGCTTCGATAATTACGATGGTGCCAACTACGATTTAGCCCTGTGGGTAGCTTATTATAACTTCCTTCGCCCTCACAAACACTCCAACTACACTCCACTCAACAAAGTGGACATGCTGGAAAATGCGGAAAACATGCCAGGCAAATGGCAACTGCTCATCTTCCTCGGACAACAGACTGTCTTAAATCTGCAAAATGGAGAAGCCACTGTCTGTTCTTAGATTCAGAGCCTGAGGTAGTAACCCAGCCACCGCGAAGCGGCTTTGCCCTTGATGGCACGAAAAAGAACTGCTACACTGCTGTAAACGACGAGAAACAATCTGTTCTTGAGTTCTTCGCCGTCGGTGATCAACCTACAGCAGTTCTTTTTCGTGCTGTCAAGGGTGGCGATAGTTTACCTCAGACTAAAATATCTGCAATTTTCAAGGTTCATCTGAGCCTTTTTCTTTGCCCAGTTTTTTCATAGGTCATTTGACACTATCCGTGATTTAAACTATAAACGGAACAAAATATCTCTGTTATCATTATAACCCACACATAAATTTTTGTCATAAGCAACTTTCGATTTTTCAAAACTATCTTGTTATTTTCTACAGTTTTCTATTATTGTCAAACATTTATCTGCACCCCACAATGATACACTCGCACCCCGCAATGAACAATAAACACCCGTTCAGTTTTATCCACTTCAGGAAAACATAATAGCCGAGACTATTTTGCCAGCCTCAGCTATTCACATTACTAATATTCTCTTCTAAAAATCAAACTCATCCGGATCCAGTCCTGCGTCTTCCAATACTTCTCTTCTTTCTTCCGGATCCATAAACTCTAACTCATCGTAATCAAACAGCTGGAAATCAAAACTCAAATACAACGTGGATCGTGCCATCTGGTCGTCCGTTTCCTTTGATGAATTTCTGATGAAGATGAAAGAAGCCGGATATGAAATCCGGCAGGGAAAGTATCTGGCTTTCCGGGCTGCTGATCAGAAACATTTCACCAATGTCAAAACTCTGGGAGCCTATTATACAGAGGACAGTATCCTGAGACGTCTGGCGAAGAATCGTCATAAGGCCCGCATTCCTCAAAATGCATCATTCAAAGTAAGGATATTTGTGGAGATGACTTCCTATGTCGCTGACGGCAATCGCCCCGGTTTTGAACATTGGGCACAGAGAAATAATCTGAAAGAAGCAGCCAAAACTTTCAGCTATCTCTCTCAGCATAATCTGTTAAACTACGAAGAATTTGAAAATCATATTTCTGATCTGGAAGCTTCCATCCAGGCTGCAGATAAACAGATTCGGCAAACACAACAAGCCATTCAAAATCAGAAAGTCATTAAGAAGCACTGTGAAGTCTACCGAGCTTGCCGTGATGTGGTTCTTGCAGAGAAAGATGCTCCGGATAAAGCACTCTACCGCAAACAACATCAGGCAGAATATCAGTTACACGATGCCACCTTAAAAGAACTGGCAGAGTTTGGCATCCACAAACTTCCATCTGCAGAAAAACTTCAGCGACAACAGCTGGAACTGGAAGAAGAACTTGTCTCTGCCAAAAAAGAAAAGCAGGATCTCCTGAAACAACAGAAGACCCTGGGCATTATCGAAAGCAATTATGAAACGATGCTTCGAGGTGCAGGCATCGATGTTCCTGATCAACAGCCTGGAGGCTTAATCAGGGAAGAAGTAATCTCATAAAAGCAAAAAAAGGCACCTCATGGAATGACTGACAACACTTCACTCCACAAGGTGCCTAAACTCTGATTTTTCGATAATTATTTTGTCAGAATATACGCTTCTATCGCTTCGTTAGCAAAGACTGCAGTACCCTCACCTGCGTACTTATCTATATTGGATGTCATATCTCCACCGCCTGCATACATCTGTCCCAGACTTTCCAAAATCTCATCGGTACAGGTATAGTAATGCTCGGTGATATAGTTCTGCAGTTTCTTTACCAGGGCCTGTGCTTCTTCTGATTCCGGTTTCTTATTTCTGATCTTACCGAACTCCGCAAAGATTTCCATCATCTGAACACCAAGTACCTGTTCTTCTTCGCGGCTTCTTCCAGCCGACTTCTTCTCAAACTCTTTATAGGCATCGGTAGTTCCCCAGGATGCTTTTGCCTGGGCTGCATATTCATCAATTTTTCGTGTATCGAAAGCATCAAAACTCATTTTACTCATTTTCTGAACTCCTATCATCTTTATTCCACGAGCCAGATCGATCAGGTTTTCCAGATGCTCCTTCCGAAGTTCCAAAAGCTTTATCTGTTGTTCCAGTGCTTTGCTTCGATCAAACTCCGGATTATCAAGAATCGTTGTAATCTCTTTTAATGGAAACTGAAGTTCTTTGAATAACAAGATCATCTGCAATCGCTCCAGGGCCTTATCGTCATAAAGCCTGTAGCCGGCAGCTGTAACTTCCGTGGCCGGCAGAAGACTAATCTTGTCGTAATGATGCAGGGATCGTATACTCACCCCTGATAATTTGCTTACTTCATTTACCGTCATCATCAATATCAAACCTTCTTTCCTGTCGTGGTAAGTTCATAATAAGGTATGACATTATGTCAGGGTCAAGCATTATTTTTATTAATCACGAAATTTTCTTCCCCAAGCAAATATCTCTCATAATCCACACGGATCATCTCCCGCTCACCGATACGCTTCGCTGATTGAAATGCCATATGGCCAGTACATCCCACATGACTGATCGTCCAATCACGATTGACCACATAGAGATTATTTCCCGGTCTGGCTGTTGGCTTTTCTCCATCTCCAAAAGTGAATCCCTCATTCTCTGCATCCTGCAAAAACCTTCTTGCAATCACTTCATCTCTCAGATACACATACACTTCCCCATTCAGTTTTGATAATTCAGTTACATTGCGCATGCTCTCATGCCTCCTCTTCGATCTATGATCCTATAAAGAGCGGCAAAAGGAAAAGGCCCCCATCGTTTCCGACAGGAGCCATAATTCTCAAATACATAACGCCCATCGGTCAAGCTTTAGCACCTTGCAAATGCAGGTTGCTGTGCGGTCATCGAGCTTGTCTCTCGCGCACTCTTTATAGGTCTTTATCATTATAGCTGAGAACGAATATCATCTCAAGGTGCAGATGTGCCACCTGCTACTCAGAAAGACTGCTGATCCACTCAGTCACATCTTCTTCAGATGCATTGTTAAATCGTTTACCAGTTACAATATGTAAGTCTGGATACAGCGTCTGCAGATCAGAAATACTCTTTTCAATACCACTTCCACCTGAGGTACAGAAGGTATAGATTGTGGCATCTGTCAGGTCATAAGTATCCAGGAAGGTCTGGATGATACGAGGGTTTGTACCCCACCAGATCGGATGTCCGAGATAAATGGTATCGTATTCTTCCACCGCACTCAGATTATTTTCAATCGCAGGTCTTGCATCAGGGTCATCTTGTTCCTTATTGGCCCTGCAGTTGTCATCATTATAATTCAGATCTTCGTCTGCATATTTTTCTGCAGGAATGATTTCGAATAAATCACCACCGGTTACATCGGCAATCGTCTCTGCGACAGCCATGGTGTTTCCGGTTCCGGAGAAGCAGACCACTGCAGTTTTAACCTCAAAAACTTCTTCCAGAACAACTTCATCCGATTCATTGGTTCCGTTTATCTCTTCGGTGCTCTCACTATCCTCTGTGGCTTCCGAAGTACTCTCTCTAATAGCCTCTGTAGATTCATTCTCTGAGCTTGCAGCCGGAGCACTGTTTCCGCACGCAGTCATAGCAAAGAGAAGTACAAAGCAAAGGAGAACTGCCCATAACTTTTTCATCCGGAGTCGCCTCCCTTACAGCATCTTGATCAGGGCATCGATATCTTTATCTGTCGCACGATTCAGAAGCTTTCCTTCTACGATTTCTGCTTCAGGAGCGGATGGTTTCAGTTCTTTTACCGTGTTTCCAAAACCGCTGCCGCCGGAGGTTGCGAAGAGAACAATCTTCTTTCCGGCAAAATCATAGCTTTCAAGGAAGGTATTGATGATGGTTGGAGCCACATACCACCAAATCGGGAAGCCAACCAGAATAGTATCGTACTGAGATAAATTCAAATCATCTTTCACAATTTCCGGTCTGAAGGACTTGTCGCCCATCTCTACGCTGCTTCTTGATTTCTTATCCATCCAGTTCAGATCAGCCTTGGTATATGGAACTGCAGGCTTGATTTCATAGATATCTGCTTTTGCAGCTTCGGCCAGTTTTTCCGCAGTCTTCTTTGTTACGCCACTGGCACTGAAATATGCTACTAATGTTTTTGCCATAATTGTCACCTATTCCTTTATGAATTTCTTGTCCGAATCCGGTATGCCATCCTCTGATACATAACGCTCAACCTTCATATGAAGATTATACTTTTCTCGTAATTCCATGATAGTATTCATCATTGGAGATGCATGATGGATATCAATCGCTTCCTGATTTTCCCAGCTATCGATCAACAATATCGTTCCTTCATCATCTAACGGCGAAAAGTATTCATAGCGGAGATTTCCAGTTTCGTTCCTGATAGCATCCACCGTTCCGCTTTCTGTCATTTCCCTTGCAAATTGTTTTGCTGCGGACCCAGTCCCTTTATAATAAATATTTACGGTTATAGCCATTGCAATTCACCTCTATCATTAATCGAGATTGCCATATTGCTCATCGTCTACTGCTTCCAGCCATTCATTGGAGCCATCCTTGCCAGGCACTTCCATTGCCAGATGGCTGAACCAGGAATCCGGTGCAGCTCCATGCCAGTGCTTTACGCCTACCGGAATATTGATGCAGTCTCCCGGCTTCATTTCTACTGCATCCTTTCCCCATTCCTGATAGTAACCACGGCCTGCCACGCAGACAAGGATCTGTCCGCCGCCCTCTGTTGCATGATGAATGTGCCAGTTATTTCTGCACCCCGGCTCAAAAGTTACATTAAAGATTCCAACCTGATTTGTTGATATAGGTGCAAGAAAGCTTTTACCAGTAAAATATTGTGCAAATCCATCATTTGGTGCTCCGATCGGGAATACCATTTCCTTTGCATGGGCTCTCATAGCTTCGTCTTCGTAAGGAAGATCACCTTCGCCTGTTTCCCATACTTCTTTAGCCAGGTTGAATACGGCCCAGCCCTTTGGCCATCCTGTATAGAATGCCACATGTGTGATCACTGCTGCGATTTCTTTCTGTGTTACGCCATGGGCTTTCGCATTCTGCAGATGATATTTCAGAGAAGAATCCGTAATGCCTGAGGACATCAATGCAACTACCGTGATAATGCTTCTTGTCTTTACATCGATATCCTGATTATTCCAGTTCTCTCCAAAGAGAACATCGTCATTATAATGAGCAAACTCCGGCGCGAATTCACCGAGAGCAGCTCTGCCTGCTGTCTGTACTATCTTCTTCATAATTTCCATTTTTCTCATTTTTACAGAGCCTTTCCGAGCTCATAAGCCCTCCTCATGATCTCTTCATGATTCGGAGCGTCATTCGCATCACCGATGCCGCCACCGGTTACGAGACCCTTGAGCTTTGCCTTTTCAAAGCAGTCCACCCAGCCTTGAAGACCGTTGTAGGCTTTTTCAAATGCGCTTTCCTCTTCCTCTGCGGCAGTTGCGATCATATAGATATCGCGGAAAGCATAATCCATCGGATACATCGGGTTCATTCTGTCCAGAAGCGTCTTCATCTGTCCGCTCATCTCGTAATAGTAGATTGGAGTTGCATAGACGATAACCTCGGCAGCCAGAACCTTTTCCATGATCTCTGCCACATCATCTGTAAGTACGCAGCTGCCTTTTGTCTGACAGGTCAAACATCCGATACAAAACTTAATGTCCTTTCCCTTCAGGGAAATGTATTCTACCTCGTGTCCGGCCTCTTTTGCTCCCTTTTCACATTCCTTTGCAAGAATGTCGGAATTACTGCCGCCACGAAGGCTTGTCGAAATAATAAGTACTTTCTTCGCCATCTTAACCTACCCCGTTTTCCTTTAAGAACTGCTGCATCTTGTCAAATGGAATGACTTTCAGGTTGTCATACAGATCTGTATGCACTGCACCCGGGATGGTAAGAAGTTCTTTGTTCTCTGTATATTTGCTGTCCTTGATCATAGCTTCATAAGCATCCTTTCCAAAGTAATAGCTGTGAGCCTTATCGCCGTGCATAATCAATACGGCACTTCTGATCTCATTGCTGTATGTAAGAATAGGCTGATTCATAAAGGACTGGCAGCCAAGACTATTCCAGCCTTCATTAGAGTTAAGGCTTCTCGCATGGTAGCATCTGCCCTTGTAGTATTCGCTGTAATCCTTTACGAAAAATGGAGCATCTTCCGGTACCGGAAGTGGAAGACATCCACCGGCTCTTGAGTATTCACCCTTTTTGTATTCCTCTGTTCTGAGGGCATTCATATCCTGCTTCTTTGCAAATCTAGCCTCTTCACTGTCTTCTGAATCGAAATATCCGTTGGCATTTACTCTTGTCATATCGTACATGGTAGATGCAATTGTTGCCTTGATTCTGGTGTCAAGAGCTGCTGTATTAAGAGCCATGCCGCCCCATCCACAGATACCGATGATACCGATTTGATCTGCATCAACATTTTCCTGAATAGATAAGAAATCTACTGCAGCCATGAAATCCTCGGTATTGATATCAGGAGATGCCATATATCTTGGCTGGCCGCCGCTCTCACCTGTAAAGGAAGGATCAAATGCGATGGTCAGGTATCCTCTCTCAGCCATAGTCTGGGCATAAAGTCCCGAACACTGCTCCTTTACGGCACCAAAAGGTCCGGAAACTGCGATTGCAGGAAGCTTTCCTTCTGCATTCTTTGGTGTATACATATCAGCTGCCAGGGTAATTCCGTAACGGTTAATGAATGTCACCTTCTTGTGATCTACCTTGTCGCTTTTTGGAAATGTCTTATCCCATTCAACAACCAACTTAAGTTCTTCTGTCTTCATCATTATTTTTATCCTCCTTGCGGTCATTTTTCTTGAATATTACCGGAATATATCTTATAATGATCTTATTATACAGCCTAAACCTAACTTTAGGTCAAGAACTTTTTTGAAGGAAGGTGCATCATGTACACGATTGGTCAGGTTTCGGAGATGTACAATCTCCCTATTTCGACTTTAAGATATTATGACAAGGAAGGATTCTTCCCTAATCTGATGAGAAAGGGCAATATCCGTTACTTCAGCGACGATGAACTGGAGGCTATCCGCGTGATTGAGTGCCTCAAACGCTCCGGTCTTGAAATCAAAGATATCAAGCAGTTCTTCCAGTGGGTTATGGAAGGCCCTTCCAGCTATGGGAAGAGAAAAGAGATGTTCGAGACCAGAAAAGCTGCCGTGGAAGATGAGATCAAAGCCCTGGAGAGAACCCTTGCTCTGCTGAAGTTTAAATGCTGGTACTACGAGACCGCGATAAAAGACGGCAATGAAGATGGCATCAGTGCCATGCTGCCGGACAAACTCCCGAAAGAGATTCAGAAGCTTTACGATATTTCACATGAATAACCAACAACGAAAAAAGCCCACTGAAAGACCTGCTGTATAAACAGTCCTCCAGTGGGCAAAATTGTCACTTTACATCTCAGCCGGAGTCTCCTACTCCTCACAAATGGCTGCTTATTGTATTCATCTGAAAATCAGTCACTCCAGACCAACCTCAGGCAAAAGCATGCTTCTCATGCGACAGATGATTTAGAAGATGGCCCTACCGGATTTAAGCCGATAGAGCCATATATAATTAAGAGTTAGATATGAATTTTTATTGGAAGTTTGTTACTATCAATAAAGTTATTGAATGCATCTGCAACTTCTACGATTTGCCTTTAGGGTATCCTGTAGATCCTTTCCCACTTGCAGATCTGCCTTTGTAGCAGGTTCTGACTTTTGTCCCAGAAAGAACACATCTTTCATTATAGGTTTTACCATCTTTCATTCCTCCATGTCATATTATCTCTTTTTCAATCTCTCCGAACCATATAGTGATTATATCAACAATATTATATTTCTACCACCGCGAGGTTTTTTCATTCTTATTCTAAGTTTGTCTCAGTAGGGGATTTCAATCTACTACTGAGATGAGTTTCTCCAACGATACTTCAAATCGTTGATCATCTTCCTCCTTTTCCTGTAATCCAAACATCATTTCCTGCAACAAGGATTGTTCCGCTTACGCTCCCCTGTTGCAGCAAAAAAGCCCGTTCAGATTAGATTCTTTTTTATTGAATCTGATCCAAACGAGCTTCCCGCTTATTTTCGTTTAGTTGCCCTTGTATGCATCCTGCTTTGAAACTTCAGCCATTTGCAATCTCTACATTTTTACCTGCAAAGGCGATGCCATATTTTACGATTTCCTTGATTCCACGGTCC
>NZ_JAOQKE010000016.1:0-29795 GCF_025567005.1 Muricoprocola aceti | reverse complement strand
ATAAAATCTCTGTATTGTAAACTCTGCGAATCTCCTTATTCGGTAACGCCAGTTCCATAAATGTCCCAAATTCTGTTTCAACCGCATCACTTCTCTTTTTGTTCTCTCACTCATACCAGAACACATCTTCCAAAGGCTTATCGAAATATCTGGCGATACGAAACAGCACCTCATAAAATGCTATCTTCTGCTTTCGCTCAATTCTTCCAATCGTGTCCGTACTGGTTTCCACCAGCAAGGTCAGCTGATCCTGTGTTAGTCCCTCCTCGGTACGTAGCTTTTTTAAATTCGTCTGGAACTCCATCACACCACATCACCATCCCGCTAATTTTTAGAGACTCCCCGTCTGCTCCTAAAATGTAGCATAAAGCAATGTGCAAAAATCCCGACAGCTACAGCATGTTCTCCGGTTTTGGCATCCGCCCGGTCCAGCCCAAGCTCTTCGCCCAGGTCTTGTAGTGCTTCTTTTCCTCTGGATCATCACCATTAATGGTCTCCAGAAATTCACAGAAACCACCAACACCGCCAACATCATCCACAAGACTCATTCCATCCCAGGCAATGCAGATTGGTTTTTCCTTACGCTGAATATCTCTCAACTTGTCCAGAAACTCTCCGTCTATTTGCTGGCCAAAGGCATCTACAAACAAAGCTTTCTCTGGAACAAATCCATTTTTATCACGAAGCATATTGCCTTCTACATCCCTAACATAAACGGTTTTGTCATACCAGGCATTGGTGCAGGTAATCTTAATTTCCCATCCATCGCCATAGTCATATCGATAACACAATGCAGACAGCGCTGGGATAGGTTCAGGATTATGATCAATGCACAGCATTTCCAGTTCACGGTCCAGTCCCTCTATCTCTCGAAAATATGGAACCATGTCGATAGTTGGGTTCCCTTTTTCATCAAAATGAGTTCCTGCCTCATCTACAATCTGGTCCATACGAGTTGTCAGCTGTCTGTATTTTTTGATAATGTACTTACGTTTTTTCTCAACTTGCTTCAAGGCGAGCTCCTTCTCTTGTTTCCAAGAATCCCAATCCCTTTGTTCAGCTGGTGTTTTCAGTACAGTCCAGAGCATCGGGCGTTCCAGCATTTCCTCACACTGACCTTCCATGTAGACATTCCACGTTCTCTGATCTGTTGTTTTCTTCTGAATAGCAGGCCAGTCCTTTCGGAATCTGTCTACTTCAATCTGTGCAGGAATGTAATGCTCTCCCACGCCTTCATAGGAGTATGGTCCACAATACTTGGATTTCAGCCAGGTCTTAAAGCTTTCACCTTCCTCATAATCATCGTCCCAATATATATCTTCATAATTCTCACTGGGAAAACGGAAATACATACCAACCTGACGGGTCCACTCTTTTACCAATCCCCCATCTGTCATTTTTTTGAATTCATCCTCATATGGAACATAGCTATGAAGGTGGCTGTTTTGCCATCCAAAAGCTTTTATGATTGCATAATGAAGACCATGCAGTGTCATATTACCCGGAACAATAAAATCTCTGGTAATTCCATCCTTCATTCTTCCGTATCTTCTAAGAACTTCCTTATGTTCATCTGCGAAATATCCCAGGTCCAGTTCCAGATGAAGCTGCATTGCCATAGGAATCCGCTTCATCTCTGCTTCGATCATGTCCCAGAATTCTTTTTTCTCTTTCAGCAGCCGTTCTTTTTCGGATCTTAATCCTTCAAGAAGACGACGCTGCTCCTGAATATCATTCTCTTTCTTTTTTGAACGTGCTTCTGTATTGGTAACCTGATTTTTAGCTGCCTGCTGCATCCGTCCTCTATATTCCTCACTTCGAATCGCTTCGTTACTTCTGTCTTCCCCTCCATACTGCCCACGTGAATAGGGCATATAAGACTGAACATTCTTCTCCGATATAACAAGCTCCTCGGCTATTTCAGCTACACTTTTGCCCTTTGCAAGCAAATCTGCTACCTGTTCACTGGTTTTACTGTGCCACAAGCCCTCCGTAATTAGTACTCTTCGTACTTTGATTGGATATGTACCAAGCTCCTCTGCTGTCTTCTTTACAGAACCCGTCTCTTTATAAATATTAATAATCTGCTGATATAACTCATCCATATATCAGGACCTTCTTCATGTATTTTAGGTGTCCTACCTTTTATTTATGATATCAGTATACGACCAAGCAATTAACGTGTCAACCTTACCTTTTAGTCATCAAAGAAATACATTTCCAGGTTATATGAAGACCCGAAAATGCATATTTTACCACATTCACATTACCAGCGCTGCACCATGAATTTCACTCTCTCCTGTACGTCTTCACTAAAATCAGACAGATCCTCAAGGCCAATCACCTCATCCTGAACCAATCGAACGAGATCGATCAGCATATCTGATTTGCTGACAGATAAAATAACGCCAGGAGCTTTGCGATCTTTTTTGATACGCTCTTCCAGTGCCCAGAATCGTTCAGAACCCTTCTTATCACAGGTCAGCAACTCTACATATTCCCTGCATAAACGTTCCATATAACTTTCCTGCCAACCAGGAAGTTTCTCACGGAACAATTTCCAATCACGTTTTGATACTTCAACCATAATCTCACCTATAACCGATCAATAATTCTCAAGCACATCCTGCAGATATGCCTTATATTCAGCCTTCACATTATCCGGTCCCGTGATCTTCATTCCGGGTCCGATACCAGTTACCCAGCCAAAGAACTGCGGACTTACTGATACCAGAACTCTGGTTTTGAAATAATCTTCTCCCTGCGGGATCAACCATACATCATGTCCAAAGCGATCGATGATAACACCGGCCAGTTCATTCCTGCATTCCAGTGTGACTTCCGCATCTACACCACCATACATTCCAAAGGTCTTCTTAGCGAATGCAGCCAGATCAAAATTCTTGAAGGAATCTTCACCCTTACGATCTGTTTCCAGAATCTCTGTATCCTGCATCTTATCTACACGATAATGCTTGATAATTCCGGCCGCTGCATCATAAGCCACCAGATAATAGTTCTCATCATCCCAGGTCAACGCCCACGGGCTGACAATATAGAATGCACCATCTTTCTTCAGTTTCAGTTCCTTCTTGACCGTCCATTCGGCATAATGGAATTTAATCTGTTTGTTCTCGTAAATCGCGGTGTGAATGTAATCTACGTTATAATAAACAGTTTCATTCTCTGTCTTCGGGCGGTTTACGATGAAAACATATTTGGAAAGCATTGCAGCATCCGTCCTGCAGCAGAGCCTCTCTAATTTCGTTATCAGTTCCTTGGATTTCTTCTCCGTGATAAACTTAGAGGACTGCACAGCATCTACCAAGAGCTTTAACTCCGGCAGTTCAAAATCTCTGGCACCAATATAATATCCAGGATTCTTTCCTTTTTTCTGCTGGATATCCAGTCCGAATTTATCAAGGATCTCCATCTCTGTATATATAGTTCTTCGATCCGTACTGATGCCATATTCCTGGTCTAGAATCGTGCATAATTCCGATGCGTTCAGCATATGCGCATCATCGGTACGTTCCAGAAGGATTTCCATCAGGCGTAAAGTACGGAGCTTCTGATCAAAGGAAGCCATGATATATCACCTCAAAACCATTTTTATCATGAATAAGGGCAAATGTTTTATCAAACTTTAAGATTCTCTGATAAAACAATAATTCATCCTTCATATTTCCAACCATGCTCATCATGGTATATCATTTGTTTCGTCATACCACCATCTATGCAAATATTCTCTCCAGTAATGAATCCTGCCTTATTGGAACACAAGAACAAAATCATATTTGTAATGTCTGTTGGATTACCTACTCTTCCTACAAGCTGTTGGACAGCGTCCGGACCTTCATAAACTATGTCACCGGTTTCAATCCATCCGGGAGAAATGGAATTTACTCTGACTTTCCCGGCAAGACTTACCGCAAGTGCATGCGTTAATGCTGCTATTCCACCTTTCGCCGCGGTGTAACTTTCTGTCTGTGGCTGGCTCATTCTATCCCTGGAAGATGACATATTAATAATACAAGCTCCATCTGCAAAATGCTCATAAAAAAGCTTTGACAGATAGAACGGTGCTGTCACTCCCACTGCCATAGCGTATTCAAACTCTTCATAGGAACACTGCTCTATTCCGCGCATAATAGGTAATGCATTATTAATCAGATAATCTACTTGGCCATGCTTATCTATAACATACCCGGCAAATGATTCAAGCGTTTTCTTCTTACTGATATCGCCAACATAGTGCTCTCCATCAACAATATCGATTACTTCTACGATCGCCCCTTCTGCTTCAAAGGCTTCTTTTGTAGCTTTTCCGATACCATGTGCTCCTCCTGTAATAACGACTATCTTATCTTTATACAACATATTTCACCTGCTTTATTCTTTATTTTTTTGAATTTCTCATCGGGTCCTCACAATATTATCGTTTTTCTTCATACCTCCTGCGATAATAATCCATTGCCCGGTATTCTATCACATCCTTCATCTGCTCCCCGAAAGCAGGCTGAAGAATAACATCTGTCAAATCCTCCTTAAGTGCCAATGCCGTTCCTTCTTTCTTTACAAAGAAACCTTTTCCTGACTCTTGTAGAAAATGTACGGGCATCTGAAGTATCTTTTTGATATGCTCCTTATCTGAAATACTACAGTACTTTTCGTAAGTAATACCTGTATCCAAATCCTTCCAATCTTGGTAAGTACACACATAGAATCGCTATCAGTAATCACCGCATCATCCGTATGGACGAAAATACTGTTACATACTATGTGAAAGATTATCGTGAAAAAGGTAAGTGGAAAGAATTCACCATTTCCGGAGTTGAATTCATCCGTAGATTCCTTATGCATGTACCGCCGAAACGATTTGTTAGAATCAGACACTACGGATTACTATGTACTCGAAGCAAGACCAAGCATCTGGCATTATGTCGGAATCTTCTTGGTTGTAAGCAGTATCTATCACGACTGAAAGATATGGAAACACCTCAGATACTTGAAACCCTTTATGGTATCAAGGTTACTGTTTGCAAATGCTGTGGTGGTCATCTTGGAAAACCACAGCAGAGAATACCTTTGCGCATTTAGAATCGACTAACTAAATAATTTCAAAAAGCCTCAGCAATGAGGTTTATTTGTCGTGCCAAGATTTTTCAAAAGCCCCATGTAACAATGCAGAGAATCCTTGTATCTCACTTGTATTCATAAAAAAAGCAAGAATTGAAAATCCATACATATCGGCTACAGGGACGCGACTTTGTTCACTTTGGCAAAATCAAACGCAGTGCAAACGAAAGGGCAGTTTTTCTATAGTTTAAGACTGCTTTTTCGTTTACACCGCTATTGATTGTAGCCTAAAGAATTTGGTGTGTGCTTTATAAATTTTTTCCAATCCACTCAAGTTCGTTCATGGAATCCTTATTTTTTTCAAGTTCATCTCTGGCTGTTGCATAATATGCTTTTTTGAAAAGCATATCCCATGAAAGATATTTTGCCATACAGTCAAACTGCTTATCAATCAGCTCATACTGGATGCTGCCTACGGGAGAGCCACCTACAACAATTGTGCCAACTTTTTTGTTTTTTAACTGCAATCCACGGCAGTAGCACTTATCAATGATAAGTTTCAATTGTGCTGACATTCCCCACCAATAAACTGGTGTAGCAAAAAGAATCATATCTGCGGCAGCAATTTTATCAATGGTAGAATTTGTATCATCCTTATCGACGCATCCCTTAGAGCATTGACAGACACCACATCCCTTGCATGGTGCAATGTTGAGTTTGTCGGGTTCAATGATTTCAATTTTATTCTTTTCTGACGCTCCTTTTATAAATGCATTGATTGCTGCCAGCGTATTTCCTTTTCTGGCACTTCCATTAATGATTACAATTTTCATGCGTGTATCCTCCAACTTCCGATTTTAATGTCTCTATTATACCATAATGATACTATTATAAAAAAGGAAAAAGAGCTCCTTCGAGCTCTTTTGATTCAGTTCTGTAAACTTGAATTTATTTGGAAGATTTTATTATCCATTCATCAAGAAATTTCATTTGTTCATCCGTATGAAACCAATGCTCTCCATTTTTCATAATAGAAAGTATTGAATTAGTCCTCTGTACAAATTCAAATATCGTTCCATAAGCGGTAAGATTATCTTTTTCACCATACAAAATGTGCGTTGGGATTTCCCATATAATAGGATTTTCTCTTGCATAGCAAAGATAATCCCATGAAAGAGTCTCTCCAAAGGTTGTCTGAATTTCTTTTTTCTCTTTGAGTTCATCCTCTGTAACATTTGCCCAAATCATCATATCAGCAATAAGCCTTTCCATATCTACAACGGGTGAAATAAAATATGCTTTCTCTATTTGCTGATTTGATAAGGCATTGATAGCAAAATACGCTCCAATGCTATTGGCAATTACTTCAACAGTCTTGTAGTTTCTATAAATTGAATTAAAAAGTAATGGAAATTCTTCTTTTGCTTCCCATGGAAACTGTGCAGTATAGTCGAGACCAATCACATCACAATTACTAAAGAGTGGTTTGTAATGAATAGCTTCTTCAGCATTACCACCTTTTCCATGTATATAAATAACTGCTTTATCCACAATAGTTATCCTCCACAAATTCAAATTGTTACACTTAAAAAAGCGGAATTTCACCATCATAGTTTTCTGCTTTTTCCAATAGCGGTCCTTTAGCTCCCATCGTAAACGCGATGTCGCTACTGCGGATAGAGAGCAGCTCCATTCCGGGTCTCACCTTCAAAAAATCCATCATTTTCTTCGTAAGAAGAATTTGCCCCTCCTGTGAAATCTCTACCCAGCAGTAGGAACGCCCCTTGTATTTGATAAATTCGCCAGAACCTGCTGAGTAGTCAAGCAACGGTGGAGTATCGTCCAAAATGTGACCAAGTTTTGACGGATGCAAAAGGCCTTTCCGGGTGACGCAGAAGCCACCGGTAATCTTACTTCCGGTAAAAAGATATACTTTTCCTTCATCTGCAATGTGATATTCTTCCATTGCCTGCGGTGGAGTCCGCAATGTTCCATCCGTCCGAATGAGTGATTTCCCGAAAATAAATTTTCCTCCCTTATTCATTTGTGGCATAAAAACACCTCCTGAAATCCCGATTTTCTTATCGTCCTGATCACTGCAATCCAGCCACGAAGGAGACCGCTGCTTCCAGATCTTTTTCATCCGGATGACCTTTTGCAATACCACCCACCAATTTAAACGGTCCAAAAGTGTCATATCCTTTACAGCCAAATTTTCCAATAATGTCCGTTTTCTTCTCTTTCAAAATAACTTCCAGTGATTTATATGCTCCGCTCCCGCCATAAGTACAGATCATAAATACCTTTTTATTTTCCGGCAGATTTTCAGAAGCAAACTTTAGGATCGTCTGATGAAATTTTGAAAAATATATACCGGAAGCAAAACCAATCCGGTCATAATCCGACAAATCCGCCTTTGGCTGCTGCACGGCATCAATCAGATCAACCTTACATTTCTCTGCAATTTTCTCCACCAGTTTCTTTGTGTTTCCATGATGTACAGACGCATAAACAATTACTGTCTTCATTTTTACCTCCCGCCTAACGATGCCATTCCATCGTATATTCTTCTTCTGATGTATTTTCATCTATTTTCTGATTCACAATTTTAAATCCACGATGCTGATAGAACACTACCGCTCTCATATTTTTCTTATACACGTTAAGATTCAATTGATCCTTTAACTTCATAACGGTGCGAAGCAGTTCTGTTCCGATTCCTTTTGATTGTTCCTTTGCCTTTACAAATATCCCGGCTATATAAGTATCTGTTAAACCGATAAATCCCTGAATCTCCTCATTTTCTTCTGCCACAAATACTTCTGCTTCAGGAATCAATTTTCTGACTATATCATAATTCTTTTTCCAGTAATCTGCTTCTATAAAAGAATGGCTCTCTATATTTGCATGAAGCCATAAGTCCATTAGCTCATCCAGATCTCTTGTTTCAAATCTTCGAATCATTTTTCTTATACCATAATTACTAAACTTTTTTTACAATCCATTTCTGTAAATCTCATTGATCACAGCCTGGGCATGTTCCATTTCTTTTTTCTGAATAATTGCATCTCTGTCACTTAAGATTGCAAGCATCTCATCCACCAGATCCTCGATTCGGGGATCACTTACCCGGTACAAATAGCCAAGCATCCGGGTGGCAGTGTAATCTGTATTCATATTTCTATAGGCAATTTCCGCACAGAACTCTTTAGGATATCCTCTGCCCAGTAAAAGCTTGTATAATTCATCGGTTCGTTCCGATGCCATAATCGATCACCCCCGTAATTTCAAAAAACTTAAATTAAAATTCCTTCCAGATGATCCAACTCATGCTGACAAATCTGTGCTGTCCAGCCGCTGAGTTTCTGTCGCTGCTTTTTCCAATTCATATCATAATATTCCACTTCGATATTTTCATATCGTGTTGTTTTCCTCACACCGGTTAGCGACAGACATCCTTCTTCTGTTTCATACGGAGTATCCTTGCTCAGAAGAACCGGATTAAACATCACAACATCTACGAATCCCATATTTACAATGATTACTCTCTTTTTCACACCGATCATATTTGCAGCCATTCCTACACAACCGGCACGATTTGCCTGTAAAGTGTCCTGTAAATCCTTTCCTACCTGCAGATCTGCCTTTGTAGCAGGTTCTGACTTTTGCCCTAAAAAGAACACATCTTTCATTATCGGTTTTACCATCTATCATTCCTCCATGTCATATTATCTCTTTTTCAATCCCTCCGAACCATGTAGTTATTATATCAACAATATCATATTTCTACCACAGAGAGGTTTTTTCATTCTCATTCTAAGTTTGTCTCAGTATGGGATTTCAATCTACTACTGAGATGAGTTTCTCTAACGATACTTCAAACCTTTTATCATCTTCCTCCGTCCTCTTCGCTGGACCTTTCAAATGATGCTTTGCGTTTCTTTGCCTCTGCCTTTGTCGCATAAGTTTCCCATTTCTGCTTCCGTTTCCCGTCTGCATCAGTATAGGAATAGATTACATTAAATTTTCCATTTCGTTCTCTGATCGATGCCATAATCTAACAGCCCCTTTCTGTATTTCTCTTTTCCAGCCACGCTTCAAATTCTTTTCGTTTGATCCGAACATGGTTCCTTATTTTTACAACCGGAAAATATCCTTTTGTGTACCAGACATTTATCATGGACCAGCTGACCTTTGCCATAAAGGCTGCTTCATCTATAGTAAGATACTGCAGATTGCCATTCCTTCCTCGTTCCCCGGTCTGTACCAGTTTCTTTCTCCGATAATTCGCCAGTGCCACATTTTCTTCCATTGCCAGTTCTTCGTATTCCCCGGTATTCATTTTTCCCTTCTCATCCATGAAGCTTTCCTCCTTCTTCCCATACCATACCGCACTTTTTCAAAAAAATTTAGGGTGCTGAATGCCAGTGGCATTCGTTTAGCACCGACCGAAGCGGAGCGGAGAGTCGATTTTTCATCCGGATAGGAGATTAGTTGGAAGATTCCGGCAGCTTATCCAGCCAGTCATCAAAGCTCTTTTTGGAAATACGGTACTTTCCGCCATCCAGCTGGATCCACCGGAACTCATTTTTCTTCAGAAGGTTATATATTGTCGGTCTGCTGACTCCAAGAATTTCCTGTAACTCTTTTACTGTATAACATCTTTTCTCTGACATATGTCATTACCTCACATTTCATTATTTTGGAGGCGACATGCCAAATACTCCCGCAAGTGACGGGGCATTTGGCTCTCGCGGCAGTCGCCAAATGGGCATGCAAGCATGTCCGCTTGGCTCGTTGCTCGCGGATATAAATGTCCCTCTATATATCCAAAGTTTCAGAGGGGCTTATACAACATGTTTCAGTTAAAAAAAGTCAAGATGAGAAAAATGGGCAAAAGAAAACCTCCGTATGAATCGAATCATACGAAGGTAACATGTTCTCATTATGTTGTATTTATTCCATGATATTGTCATTTTAAGAAACAGATAAACTGGAGGTTATCTCTTACAAACAATGTTCATCAATACAATCACAACTACACAGTAAATTCCTGTTGTCCTCTTGTCCTATTTGTGCTATATCATATATATCTTTTCATTCATCCATGAAAACTTAGTTTACAATCATTATCTTCTTTACATAAGAAATCATATAATAATATTTAAAACTCCTAAAACTGCACCTACTAAAGCCCCAAGATTTACAATTGTATCCAATTCTTTTTTCATCACAGTCAGCACCAGTTTCTCCAGACTATCTACATTCATAGCATTGATTTTATCTTCGATAATTTCTGCAATATTCAAATTACCGATCAGCTTTCCGATGACAGAATCAATTGCTTTGTGATAAAAATCTGCTACTATTTTTCGAACGGCTCCTTCCGAAATATTCATATGGTTACAGAGATCTATGACAGATTGTTCTCCTAACGTATCAATTTTAGTTTCCAGTTCTTCCTTTATAAAATCTGGTCCTTTTTCATTAATATACTTTACTATTTCTCCTCCAACAGGCTGTATCAGGGAATTAAGCATTTCATCATTCAGAAACATTTCCAACATGGAGCCCTTTGTTTTGGCTTTAACAGCTTTTCCGGCTTCCTGAACAATAAGATTATCCAAATTCATATGTTGAACAGAATCAAGGATCTGGCTGGACAGTTCAGAAATCAATCTGTTTTTTATCTCTTCATAATTCAACTCGGACGAACATACTTTTGAAACACAGGTATGAAGATCAACAGATAATCCCTGAACAATCTGATCCACAACAGCATTTTCTGTTTCCAAAGAAATCATTTTCTGTTTAATATCATCTTCCGTTAGAAGATCGTCCGCCACAATAATTCCGATTGCTCTGGCAAGCCTTGGCTTTCCTTTAGGAATTGCCCCCGGAGTAAAAGGAAGTTTTCGTCCAAAGATTCTGACTTCCTGTTTAGGATAAAACAGCATTTTGACAGCGATATAATTAGTACAGTATCCAATCAATGCCCCTATAATGGGTCCTGCCAGTTTTTCTAACATTTTTCTTTTTCCTCCATAACACTCATATAAGCCGGACGGATAATCTTATCTGTGCAGATCAGTTCTTCCATACGATGCGCACTCCACCCGACTACCCTCGCTACTGCAAAAATCGCAGTATATAATTCACGTGGAATGCCTAGCATGTCATATACAAATCCGCTGTAAAAGTCCACATTCGGGCTCACTCGTTTTATAGTATTTCTGTTTTCTGCAATCAGTTTAGGTGCAATCACTTCAACATTCTCATAGAGCTGGAGATCGCTCTCCCGGCCTTTCTCTCTTGCCAGCGCTTCCACATATTTTTTAAATACTCTTTCTCTTGGATCCGACAATGTATACACCGCATGTCCCATTCCGTAAATCAACCCTTTTTTGTCAAATACCTGTTTGTCAATTATCTTCATAAGATATGCTGATATTTCTTCTTTATCAGAAAAATCCTTTACATTTTCCCGTATATTATCCATCATCTCCACAACTTTTATGTTTGCGCCGCCATGCTTCGGTCCCTTCAAAGATGACATAGCGGCAGCAATTGTTGAATATGTATCTGAACCGGAAGAGGTCACCACTCTGGTTGTAAAAGTAGAATTATTTCCGCCGCCATGTTCCATATGAAGAATCAATGAAGTATCCAGAACTTTCGCTTCAACCGGTGTGTATTTCTGATCATGCCTGAGCATCATTAGAAGATTCTCAGCTGTAGACAGTTTCGGATCCGGATTATGGATATACATACTCTGGTTTTTTTCGTAATGATTATAGGCATGATATGCATATACAGCAAGGAGTGGAAATTCACTAATCAGTTGGATGCACTGCCGCAACGAATTACTGACGCTGATGTCTTTTGCCTTTTTATCATAAGCAGCCAGTGTCAGAATACTTCTTGTCATTGAATTCATAATATCCTCAGATGGTGCCTTCATAATAACATCTCTGGTAAAGTTCGTTGGAAGCGTTCTGCATGTGCCAATCACTTCCCGGAACTTTTTTTCTTCATCTTCTGAAGGCAATTCCCCCATCAACAGAAGATAAGCGATCTTTTCAAAACCAAGCTGTTCTTCTCCAAGATTGCCAATCAATTTTTCTACCTTATATCCACGATACCACAATTCCCCGTCACAAGGTACTTTTTCTCCATCTTTCACACATGATGATACAATACGGGAAATCTTAGTCAAACCGGTAAGCACACCTTTTCCATTTTCATCCCGCAGCCCCCGGTTAACACCAAACTCTTCATACAATCTAGGATCAATATGATCATTTTTCCGGCAGATAGCTTCATTCTGCACAGCATAATCATTCATCCGCTTCATCAGCTCTCCCATACGAATCGACCTCTCTCATCCCTTTTATTTCGCTGCACATCAGGTTATCCAGTTGTTTCATCATTTTTAATAACATGATCAAATTATCTTTTCCGAATTTGTTGATCACTTTTCCATAATATTCTCTCAGAATCATTTCCTGACCCTTAAACAGTTTCTGTCCCGTTTCTGTAACAGTCACATATGTTCCTTCACTTCCGCTTCCTTCATAAGACCACAGTACCAGTCCACGATCTTTCAGCTTTTCTACCATTTTTGATGTCTGCCGTATTGTCAGCTGCATCTTTTCTGATAAATCCTTTAAATACGTTCTCCCATTATTATTCGGAGAATTTTCTCTCTCAGATTCTATAGTATACAAAGCAATATACTCCTGAAGTGTCATTTTACGAAACAGTTCCTGTATTTTTCCTTTGTTCATCAGATACCGACGATAGGTTAATTCATTTGTAAACTTTCTGATTTCATTTGCATTCAATATTTCTCTCTGCTCTGGCATCTTCAACCGCTCCTCTCTTTTTATTTACATCAATACATGTTATTTTCTTATTTAATCCCCAATTTCTGCCTGAATTTTAATGGCAAAATCAACCGCATTTTCCAGATCTTCTTCATCCGGATGGGTATTTCCCAGTCGAAACATCTGCTGCATCTCTTTTTCTTTACTTGGCATCTGGCTGATCATAATTTTCCTTCTATCTGACTCCACATTCCCCTGACAGAGAAACATTCCCAGATACTCTCCCTCGTCCGGGTACCAGACTTCAAGATTTTTTTCAAGCTTTTCTTTATATTGTTCTGTCGGCACATAACCGCAGGTAACGAACACTGCATATTTTCCGCCTGTAATCTGCTCAAATACATCTGAGATATCCATGCTGCAGGAATAACCATGAATTCCAAACCCGATCAGATAGACATCCGCCGCAGGTATATCCTGCTCTGTATCAATATCTACAATTGTTTTATCCTCTGTATTTAAAGCACCATAGATCTTTTCTGCTATTAAACGTGTATTGCCACTTTTTGACTGATATATAACTGCATATTTCATAATGAACCTCATTTCATATAAAAATAATAAAAGAGAACAAAAAGAGGAGATGTACCAGCCATCTCCCCATTTTGTTGCTCTCCAGTTATTTGATTTTACCTATTCACTTTAATACATTTCCGGCTGTGGCTGTGGTGCAGGTGTATTATCCTTAATGTCCGCTACCGCAGCTTCTGTAGTTAGAAGTGTGGCTGCCACGCTTACCGCATTCGTTAATGCATTCTTTGTTACCTTTACCGGATCAATAATACCCTGTTTCATCATATCCACAAAGGTTTCTGATGATGCATCAAATCCCATGCCAGGTTCACTCTTCTTTACCTGATCTACGATAACAGGACCTTCCAGACCGGCATTCTCCACAATCGTATAAAGTGGTGCTTCCAATGCCTTTGCTACGATTCTGGCTCCAGTCTTCTCATCACCCTCCAGAGTTGCTAACAGTTCTTCTACTTTTTTCTGTGCATGGATATATGCAGATCCGCCGCCGCAGATAATGCCTTCCGATACGGCTGCTTTTGTTGCGTTCATGGCATCTTCCATGCGGTATTTAGCTTCCTTCATTTCTGTTTCTGTTGCCGCGCCGACACGGATTACGGCAACACCTCCACCCATCTTGGCGATACGATCCATGAGTTTATCTTTATCAACATCTGAAGTTGTGTCAGCTATCTGTCTCTTCAGGCTGGTGATACGTGCATCAATATCTTCCTTGTTACCGGCTCCGTCTACGATCGTTGTATTTTCCTTTGTAACCTTTACAGATTTTGCACGGCCAAGCATATCCATCGTGATATCTTTCAGTTCAAGACCCAGATCCTCCATGATTACCTGACCACCGGTAAGTGTTGCGATATCTTCAAGCATTGCCTTTCTGCTGTCACCATATCCCGGTGCCTTTACAGCAACGACCTTCAGGGTACCTCTCAGTCTGTTGACAATCAATGTGGTAAGTGCCTCTCCCTCCACATCTTCTGCAATGATGAGGAGTTCTTTCCTCTCTCTCATCACATTTTCCAAAATGGGAAGGATGTCCTGGATATTTGAAATCTTCTTATCAGTCATGAGGATATAAGGATCCTCCATGTTGGCGATCATTTTTTCTTTATCATCACACATGTATCCGGAAAGATATCCATTATCGAACTGCATACCTTCGACTACGTCGATCTCCGTCTTCATGGTCTTTGATTCTTCAATCGTAATAACGCCGTTCTCTCCGACTTTTTCCATTGCATCGGCAATCATCTCACCGACTTCTTCATTACCGGAAGAGATTGCAGCTACTTTTGCAATATGATCCTTCCCAGTAACAGGATGGCTCATTTCTTCAATTGCCTGTACAGCCACATCTGCTGCCTTCTTCATTCCTTTTCTTAAAACAATGGCATTTGCACCTGCTGCGATATTTTTCATTCCTTCTTTTACAAGTGCCTGTGCCAGAACTGTAGCTGTTGTTGTTCCATCTCCCGCAATGTCGTTTGTCTTGGTAGCCACCTCTTTTACAAGCTGTGCGCCCATATTTTCAAAACGATCTTCCAGTTCGATCTCTTTTGCAATGGTCACACCATCGTTTGTAATTAATGGTGCACCGTAAGATTTATCCAGTACAACATTTCTTCCTTTTGGCCCCAATGTTACCTTTACTGTATCTGCCAGTCTGTCTACGCCGGCTTCCATTTTTTTTCGAACATCAATATCAAAACTAATCTCTTTTGCCATGATAATTTCCTTCTTTCTACTGTTTCTATTACTCGACAATTGCCAGAATGTCATCCTGGATTACAATTTTATATTCTTCGTCGCCAATTTTTACTTCTGTGCCGCCGTATTCAGAAATAATGACTTTATCTCCTTCTTTTACCTGCATGGCAACCCTCTGTCCGTCTTTACATTTTCCCGGACCAACTGCAATTACTACAGCTTCCTGCGGTTTCTCTTTTGCGCTGTCTGGCAGAATGATTCCTGATTCTGTCTTTTCTTCAACATCCTGATACTGAAGAACTACTTTGTCACCCAATGGTTTTAATTTCATATGAATAACCTGCCTTTCTTTTGTTAGCACTCTTGCTTGTTGAGTGCCATCGTGTTTCGCAAAAAATATGTTTCTCGCGAAACATGTTTTATTTTTAAATTATTTATTTTTAAAGTATTATATCACCTGTATTTCTCTTGTCAATAGGTTTCCAAAATAATTTAAAAAAGATGCGAAGCACCTTAACCATTACTTTGCATCTTTTGATCATCTAAATTAATTCATTTATATTTTTCCTGATTTTTTCCAATACTTCCCGAAAAACCTTCAATTCTTCTTCCGACACACCTTTTAAAATCATCCCGTTCATTGCTTCCCTTCTCTTCGTCATTTCTGTTACCAGATCCTTCGCATAATCAGATATTTCATAATGAATATATCTTCTATCATTCTTATCCGGTATCGCAATAAGATAATTTCTCCTGCAGAGACTGTCAACTGCCTGCGAAATATGTCCACGGTTCATCATCAACTGATGGTGGATATCCGTAGAGGTATTATGTGTTCCGCATTTTGACAGGAAGTATAATATCTCCAGTTCTGCTCTTTTCATATCATATTTTTCTCGTAATTCAACGCTCTGTTCCTCTAACAGCTTTTTAAACTGTCCTCCCTGCAATATGATATCAATTTGTGTATCCATTTAGTTCAGCTTCTTTCAATGTTTTTTTCATTCTATCACAAGTTTAATAATTCGTCACCATTTAATTTTAAACGACTTTTTTGTTTCCTCTTAATTAATGATTAACATCTGGAATCTATTCCGCTGAATCTAATATCAGTAATTATTTTATTTCGCAAAGTTCACAAAGTCTTCACACAATTATTAGCACTCTCTATTGACGAGTGCTAATTCATATGTTATATTACACATAGAACAAAGAAAGAGAATATGATTTTTCTTCCTGATATTCATAAATCAACACTTCGGGTTTCTCCGATAGTGCAAACTTTAGTTTATGTCATGAAAGGAGATATGACTTATGTTAATGCCTAGTATTTTTGGAGAAAATTTATTTGATGATTTTATGGATGATTTTGCTTTTCCGGACATCGATAAAAAATTGTATGGAAAACATGCTCCCCATATCATGAAGACTGATGTGAAGGAAAAAGACAACGCTTACGAAGTGGCAATTGATCTTCCTGGATTTAAGAAAGACGAGATTCAGATCCAGCTTGAAAACGGTTATGTAACTGTAAGTGCAGCAAAAGGTCTGGATAAAGATGAAAAAGATAAGGAAGGAAAATATATCCGCCGCGAGCGTTATACCGGAAATGTAAGCAGAAGCTTTTATGTAGGAAATAATGTTCAGAGAGAAGACATCCATCCGAAATTTGAAAATGGTATTCTTTCCTTTACTGTTCCAAAAGAGCAGAAGGCAGTAGAAAACAACTCACATTATATTTCCATCGAAGGTTAATCTCAAACGGGCAGGGAATAAAACCCCTGCCTGTTTTAAAAGCCAAATGCAATCGGAAAAGAGGTTTTTGATATGAGTAAAACGACATCAAGAGTATTATGGATTTTAGCCGGAATCTTTCTGATTATAACCGGGATCGGATGTTTGAGGAATCCCGGAAAAATTCTTTATGGTCTTCCCATTATCTTTGGAGTTGCCATGATGTTTTCCGGCATTATAGATATTGTGATATTTGCAGCCGGTCATGATTATATGGCAGGATCTGGCTGGTTTCTTGCTGACGGCATTCTAACCGTACTGATGTCTTTATTCATTTTGGGAAATGGATGGTTTACAGCAATGACTATTTCCTTTATTTTAGGAATGTGGCTGATTTTTTCAGGTATCACCAAACTGGTTAATTCCTTTGACCTTCAAAAACTGGGAGTAAAGGGCTGGGGCTGGTTTACAGTACTTGGAATCCTTCTGACTGTGATTGGTTTTCTGTCATTCACACATCCATTTGCAAGTATTGCAGCTATGGCCTGGGTAATCGGATTTTTCCTGATCCTACAGGGTATTGTATCTGTCATGCGTGGATGCTTTTCCAATCGCTTCTGGATGTAAAATATAACAAAAAATAACATTGCCAAGGAGGAAAAAAGGCACCTCTTCATATAGATTCGGCTGCATACAAAATTGTGTGCAGCCTTTTTTAACGAATGCCTAATTCCAAAAACAATTTGAATATTCTTGTGCGATGAAATCGCACTTCCGGAAATCTGGAAATCAGATGTCTGGGAAGTGGAAATCATCTTATGCGAGTTTACTCGCGTAATGTTTTATTGCTAACTTTCTGTGTACTTTCACATCACTTCTCTGGCTTCTTAACTGTGCCCTGCGAAGACTGTGGGCTGCTTCATCAGCAGCTGCAATCGTTGCACCGGAACCATCTACAGCAGCATTATCATCTCCATTCTCTCCCATTTGATTTCTGGCATATAGTGCCGCACCGGCTGCTACCTTTCGACCCATTCCTGTTCCGGCTCCATGGATCATGCCGGATCCTTCATCTCCAAAAGAAAGTCTCCCCGATTTTGCCTGTTCTTCTGTCAGTCTCTTTCGGACACGTTTCTTCTTTACTTGATCTTTCTGATCCGAGCTACCGGATACTTCCGGAATCTGTTCCTGAGAATGAAGCTTTCTCTGGTACCGGCTGTCCTTTCTTTCTATGATTCTTTCACTGCTTGCTTTTAAAAAAGTTCTTGCAGGTCTTTCTTCAGATGCAATATCCGAAGACATTCTTAATTCCTGCACATACCTTCTCATGCGTCGGTTATCAGTTCTTCCGGAACTGTCCGACAGCCTTTTGCCGGGAGCCGCATTTTTCTCATCCCGCTCCTTACTGTCAAGTTCAGGTTCATCCCGGCTTTTCTGGCCGATTTTCTTCACAGAACCTTCCCGGAGTGTTTCTTCCGTCAGACCTTCTCTTGTCATTTTAGAAAAGATCTTGTCTTTCGCTGTATATTCCTTTCCTGCCATCTTTCCTCCTTTCCATCGAAAAAGACATAAGAAAAAGGCCATCTATCGTCTTCACGGTAAATGACCTTTCCTAAGAATCCCATTTTCAATTAAATCATTTTGTTTTCATAATCCTGTAATTCATGAAAAATATTATCTACAAACACAATATCCTCAACAATTCGATACAGCATAAAATACCTATGTGAAAGAAAATTTATCCTTCGATACCCCAGTTCTTTTAATCGAGGATTATCACACGGCTTCAAACTTCCTGCAACACTTTTAAGGCTCCGAATAGTAGCCTCAAAATCATCCAAAACATTTTTCGCCGCCTGATCACTTTTTTTCACCATAAGCAAATATCTGATGTATTGATTTAGATCTTCTTCTGCATCTGCTGTTACTACTACTTTATATTCCATACTTTTCCCTCATATCAGCAATAACAGCATCCGCATATCGATAGTTACCCTTTGATGCAGATACTCTTGATTTCTCCAGTTTCTCCAACATCATTTCTTCAGACATGGCAGCATACGGATTATGCTCCACCCGTTTTATCTCAAATGGGAAACCGTTATTTGCAACAGCTTGTGTCAAAAACATCCGAATTGCAGAAGTAGTATCTGTGCCAAGATCTTTAAACAACTGGTCTGACTTACTCTTTAACTCATCATCAACACGTACTTGAATTGTACTAGCCATTCATTATTCCTCCATTTCTTTTTTATTATTATAATACACAATCATTGCTATTTCAATTCATTTGTATTGATTTTGCATCCAACTACAACAATCCGCCCGTTTTTATGCGAATACTCACAGGTAGAAAGAGTGATCAGTTTATCTCCATACCGGGCTGTATAACCTATGTCGTAATATGACCGTTTTTTACATTCTTTGACAAATTCCAGATAATCCTCAGCATTTTCTGCCTTAGTAAAAGAGTAGTATTCAAAATCATGCCCGGTATACACCGGAACAGCAAAGGCTGCTATGATCTGATACTGTTCCTTCCCATGAAGTGTGCTGTACTGGATGATCGGATGTTCCTGATAGAATTCTTCTGACTTATAACGATCCAGAGCTGCAAACATTTTTCCTGAACTCATATGATGACCATAGATAATCAGGTTGTCTGCATCTTCCGGATCACAAAGTTCTGAGAGAAATGGTGTCCCACTCACATCGTATTCTTTCTCAAAATTTCTTCGGAGATAGAAGTTCTTTTCCGCCGGATGATACATGACCGGATAATCGATTGCTGTCCCTTCAATCTTTATCCATCCAATGCAGTCCGGATTCTTTTCATGTAAAGCCAGAAGGCCAGAATCAACAATAGCAGAAGGATTACTGTCTCCCTCAGCATCATCTTTTTTATCGTTGGTTTCCTGTTCTTCATGGATTTATCGAATAGAGTCGAATCCTGTTTCGCTTTTTCGATCTTCCAGATACATTCCCATCAGAAAATAGAGGCTGATGGAGAGAAGGATAATGGAAACTACAAACAGAATCCTCGATATCCATTTTCTCATTTCCTTTCTGCCTCCAGTTTCTTTCGTTCCTCCACCTCTTCCGGTTTTGTTGTCATCAAGGAATACAGTTTCAGACTCTTATCGAACTTATCCTTGAATGGAATGATGATATTTCCATAGAAAAGGAGACCTTCGCCTTCCCCGGAATTCGTTACATAGGATAACTGATACGGTGAAATGTTCAACTGTTTCGCCAGAATCTGTCTGTCACCGGCAGCCTGATTCAGCATCAGGATAAAATCACTGTTTTCAAAGATATTCTCAATCTCCCGGCTGGCCAGAAGGTCTTTGATATTCTGCGTGATTCCTGTGGGAATTCCACCCCATTTGCGGAATCTCTTTCAGATTTCCACAGAATAAGCTGCGGTCTGTTCCTCTTTCAGAAGAAATCTCGATAGGTCAGACGCTTTCACGCCTTTCGCCCCGAGCCACACCGTGCAAGCAACTTTCATTGCACACGGCGTTCCATGGGATAAGTCTTTATTGCTAATACAGTTACTTCAAAGTCTGGTTAATTGTTATAAGGTTAATTGCTTCCAATCCTGCTTTAGCTCTCCATTTGTTGAGCTTTGCAATCTTGGCAGGTGCCCTGCAATCGAATAAATCGATGAGGGACTTGATGATTTTCACGTCATTAGAATAGATAAGGCTCTTTATATCTTTGTGTACGATTCTGAGGTTTGCATATTCATCCGTACCACCTTGGCTTGGTGGATTAAGATATATGCATTCCACATCTTCAAACGCAAGAGACACCTTTGAGAGTTCACACTTACCCTTTGATGCCACAAATCTTGATAGGCGGTTGTCACAGAATTCGATACTATGATTCGTGTCGTTATCTCTACTCAACTTCAACAGCGTTTCTCCATATTCAGATTTAGCAAGCATGCGGTGAATACGTTCACGTCCCTGTGGGGTGTAACGATTGGTGTCCACTTGGAAGAACATCGGATTCTGCGTTCTGCAGTAAGCTACAGGAACAACAATCATTCCATTGATATATCTAACCTGCTTCGACTCCCCATACTTCTGATAGAAATATTCGTCCATTGCACCTTTCAATGTCGGTGGTCTTTCCTTGGAGAGGTCTGCACGACTGTTCAGTCTCGTCTTCATGGTTATATCAATCGACGGGAACAGTCTGTGAACATCCGCATTTATCATCTGGGTATGACCACAATCTTCACATATACTGATGTTAGCTCCATAGGCACCGGTCTTACAGTTGATGATACAGTGTGCGACCTTAGACTGCACCGGAGAAGGTGAGTATTTTTCAAGATATCCGGGATAGAATCTCAAAAAGATATCCTGTACCGTTGGTTTATCCAAAAGCTCCACCTTCTTCCTTGTCAAAAGGACTGACGATGCCAAGAACTGTTTTATTGCTCAAGTGCAGATAAATTTCAGTAGATTTAGGTGAACGATGTCCAAGTAATGATTGAATATATCGAATATCAACGCCATCCTCTAAGAGATGTGTTGCCAAACTATGCCTTATACAATGGGAATGTACATCTTTGGGTAAACCTGCTTTTTTTACGGATTTACGCATTTCCAAACCAGTAGCTGAAGGAGTAAGATATTCACCTGTCCACTGATTCGGAAATAGAATTCCTTTCGGCTTGCCACATTTAAACCAGTACTCAGTAAGAATGTCGAGAGCTCTTTTGGATAAAATAGCATAACGAGAGGAATGTGTTTTTGAATTGCGGATATAAATCTGCATATTTGTACGAGAAATGTCCTCATAGTTAAGGTGAATTACCTCCGATACACGTAATCCGGAAGAATACATAAGTGCAAACATTGCTTTGTATTTTAAGTTAGGAGTAGCATCAAGCAGCCTTTCAACCTCTTCGCGAGTCAGTACACGTGGGATAGCATAGTCATTGATGGCTCTGGGAACAAGGTTATCATTCCAAAGTTTTCCTAAAACACGCTTATAGAAAAATACCAATGAGGCATTTTTATTATTAAGTGTAGATGATTTATCGCCTTTGTCCTTTAAATATAAAAGGAAATCTCTTGCGTCTTCACAAGTGAGATCTTCAGGGTGTTTGTTGATAAATTTCAGAAAATCTCTGACATTATTTTTATAAGTTCGAATGGTGCCGGGTTTCAGATTTCTAAGCTTGCCAACATCTTCGATTTTATTAATATATGATTCATACATAAAATAACCTCCATGAAATAAATGTGGTAATAACGATAGTAACTACCCATCATGGAGGTGCATTTGCAAAATAAAACTGCTTGTGTAAGCAGCCTAAAGATGATATTCTTTTCATAGGCAGTTGTTGGGACTAAGCCCGTGTTTGAAGTTTGTTATTGGTGGTACTTTAACAATACTATCTTGGGCCAATCCTGTCACTGCCTTTTTTAGAAAAAGTAAAAAACTGCGCCACAGCCTTGGCAGGCCATCGCGCAGCGATTTTGTCCACTTCCAGTTTGTCGAACTGAAAACAGAATGAACGGGACGCATTGGTTCAAATAGCCAGTGCGCCCTCTTTTTATGCTCAACGCCCTTTGGCTGTTACATAGGTGGTGACATCATTGCAGTTCGTCACTTCTCAATGTACAATATGGTCAAAAGAAAGGGGTTGTTCCTATGAAGATGATTTTGAAGGTATTGGCACTGCCGTTGTTGTTCATTGTAACTGTTGCTTGTATCCTCGGAAATTTGATTACCAACATTTCCTCTCATGTGATTGCTCTATTGCTTCTGGTGATTGCAGGCTCCTCCATCTACTGCATCGTAAAGGCACTGTGGACTTCCCTGGCTATCCTTGCCGGTATGGGATTGGCAGCAATCCTTATAATCTTCCTGTTGGTATGGGCAGTTGTAAAACTTGAAACTTTGGGAAATTATATCAAAGAGTTTATTTCTTATTAAGATGGGAGAAACGGATGGACATAAGGCGGAAAAGCAAGCCTTTGATCAGTTGGATGGGCAAAAGGTTCCTTCCCGTCAGGCTCTGCATGAGGAGTTTAACCGGTTGTTGGGTGAGAAAAAACAAGCCTATGCAGAATATCGTCAGGTGAAGAAAGAGATGCAGGAATATCTGATTGCCAAGCAGACGGTTGAGCATATCTTGGGTATTGACCGTCACAAACGAGTGGAAGAGAAGAAACAACAAAAAGAAGAACAGCGCTGAAGGTAGAGAAAGAGCCACGGTCCATTCCGTTTTGGAGTGTGAGACCGTGGCCACTTTTTTGCATTTTACTTCGATATAATATGCTGATCATCACCTGTCGGAAATAATCATGTCAATTCCTTGCTGCAAGGTTTCTTCATCAATTGCACCCGTTGCTTGAGCGATTGCGTTTCCCTCCTCATCAATAAAATATGTGGTAGGCAGTGAATAAACACCGTAGGTTGCAGCGGCATCCTGATCTGTATCGTAAAATACCGGGAAAGAATAGCCCTGTTCTGCGATGAAAGCAGATGCAGTTTCCACAGTCTCTCTGGAGCCATCGGTCATATTGATGATGAGAAACTGTACTTCTTCACCAATTTCCAGATACTTTTCGTTAAAATCAGGCATTTCCATTTTACATGGACTACACCAGCTTGCCCAGAAGTTTAGGACAACGGATTTCCCGATAAAATCCGAAAGATGAACTTCATTTCCATCCAGATCGTAAACTGTAAAATCCGGGGCCAATATCTTTTCTGATTCATTCTCTTGTGTTGTTGGAGTGGAGGCTTCTGTGGATTCGGGTTCCTGCGGTGTTTGTGTAGCAAGCAGATTGGGAGCCAGTTTCTGTCCAAGCTGTTTATATAGAATTCCTGCGCCACCTAAAATGAGAACAAACACAAGAACGAGTATCTTTATTATCTTCTTTTTATTCATAAACCCTCCTCAACTAAGCAGGTTGAGTAGCTGTCCCAGCGTTCCTGTTGCCATCAGGATACCCACCAATATCAGGAAACAGCCGCTGACAGTATTGATGATCCGGTAGTGTTTTTTAATCCAGTTGAAGGCTGACTTCAAATAGTCGATCAGAATAGCACTGAGAAGAAAAGGAATGCCAAGTCCCAACGAATAGCAAAGCAGCATCAACATACCTTTGATTACATGACCTTGCTGAGAGGCCAGCATCAAGGCAGAACCGAGGAATGCGCCCACACAAGGTGTCCAGCCCAAGGAAAATATTATGCCAAAGAGCATAGCGGGGAAGAACCCCATCTCACGACTGTTTAATGTTTTACTGCCGCCTCTGAACAAATTCATTTTGAAAATGCCCAGAAAATTGAGGCCAAAAAGAATTACTATCAATCCGGAAATTAAATTCACTGCACCTTTGTATTCTCGCAGGAAGCTGCCAATGGTGCCTGCCAAAGTGCCCATTGCCACAAAGATTACAGTAAACCCACTAACAAATCCCAACGCTCCCAACAAGGTCTTTTTTGTGCTGCGTTCTCCACCACCTGCAAAATAGGAGATATAGATGGGCAGCATGGGAAGCAGGCAGGGTGATATGAAGGTGATAATGCCCTCCAGGAAAGCTACTGCGTATTGCATGAACCGCTGCACCCCTTTCCGAAAATACCGGACAACAGCCAGCCGATAAAGCCCATATAGGCCATCGTGATGAACGGGTTAGAAGTCAGCGGACAAGCTCCAGTGGGGCATCCCACAAAGTAGTAATATGCAAGGCCAACTAATGCGCCGCCTGCGGTAAAAAGAACTGGCTTCAGCCATTTTTTAATTTTTTCTTTCATCTCACATTCCTCCTGCTAAATATTCCTCTGCATAGTGAACAGCAGTTGCCCCATCGGCTACAGCAGTTACGACCTGCCGTAATGCCTTTGTGCGGACATCCCCAACGGCGAACACACCGGGGATGTTGGTGCGGGTACTCTCATCTGCAATAATGTATCCAGCCGGATCAATCTCAATCTGATCTTTCATCAATTCGGTGGAAGGCTTTCTTCCCACGCTTACAAATACACCATCGCAAGCAAGGGTACTTTCTTCTCCAGTTTTCACGTTCCTAATCTGGATACCGGTCAGCTTTTCGTTATGGAGCAGAGCTATAATCTCACTGTCCCAGAGAAATTCTACATTTTCTGTTTTTATCAAAGGTTCATGGTAAATCTTTGTTGCTTTTAGGGTGCCTCTGCGGTGGACGACGATGACTTTTTTGCAGATACGGGAGAGAATCAGCGCATCCGCCGCAGCGGTATTGCCACCTCCTGCGATGACAACCGTTTTGTTCCGATAGAACATTCCGTCACAGGCCGCACAGTAATGGACACCTTTACCGATTAACGCCTGTTCCCCATCAACACCCAGCTCTCTGGGACCGGCTCCTGTAGCCAATACGATGGATTTTGCGTACATAGCGCCTTCGCTGGTCACAGCTTTCTTTACAGAACCTGACAGTTCCAGAGACAGCACCTCAGTCAGCTTGGTTTCCACACCAAACCGCTCCGTTCCTCGCTTCATTTTTTCTCCCAGGGAGAAACCGTCGATGCCATCCTCGAAGCCGGGATAGTTGTCGATTTGCTCGGTCAGAGCCATCTGCCCACCGGCAGACAGCTTTTCTAAAACCACGGTGTCCATTCCTGCTCTTGCAGCATAAAGGGCTGCGGTATACCCGCCGGGACCGCCACCTACAACGATCATGTCATAGATATGCTGCGCATTATTTACTTCCTGAGTCCGGTGCTGTAAGGTTTCCTCAATAAAAGCCACCAGCTGCGCTCTGGATTCCGGAGCGACGATAGAGCCAAGAGTCTGTCCGCTGTGATAGATCAGCAGAGTAGGGACAACTTCAATAGCCTCGGTCTCAGCCAATTCCGGTTCATCATCAATGTTGACAGCAGTGAATACCAGCGTATCCTTATATTCCTCAGCAACGCTTTCCAATGCTGGAGCCAGACGGCGGCAATATACGCACCAAGGGGCTGAAAACTCCACCAGAACAGTCTTTCCGCTATGCACCATTTCTTCAAATTGATTTCTATTAATATTGATAACTGCCATATTGCCAGCTCCTTTCCTTTGCTTGATTATAGTATAGCCAATCTAAAATAACATTTCGGTGATGATATCACATAAAATAGTGCGACATTGCTGCCGCACTAAACTTTTTCGTTATTAAGTAACTCGAGGATATGTTCACTGGAACGGATGATTTGAGACTGCTTATCTTTTATGGATGTTTTTCTTGCCTCCTCCAGCGAGAGAGAAGCATATAAATGAACCGTGTATGCTTCCTGCCTGAGAGAATCGTTATACTGTTCAGCTGAAAGATATTGTTTCTCAAGAATACTAATTTTACTTTGGAGATCACTAATCTGCTGTTGAAGCGACATCACTTTTTTCTTTTGAATATAGAGGAAAGAAGTAAGAAGAAGTAGTAGTAATATGATTGATAAGATAATAATAATCATTCTTATTGCTTCCCCTCCTTTAACAAAAGATAAGCCTTAACTGCATTACGGAGCGTTTCTGGTAGAACGGGAACAGGCAAGATGATCACCTTACCCGTATTCTTTTCAATCGTTATTTCTGATTCCGGTTGATTGGACAGAAGAATTACGGGTGTTCTTTTATCCGCCCGCCATGGCTGATCCGGCTGTTTTGTCAGCGCCTCTGTAACAACCCAAAGCATAGGCTTTTTCTTTCCAAGCTTTTTTCTTGCAGCTTCCGGGGTTTCAAATACAAGGATATGTTTGGATAACTTCTGCAGCACCAGTCTCAGTCCGTTCCCATAGGCTGAATCACTGCACATAATGGCAATCGTGGCATTTGATTGCTCATCTTGTGATGCCTTTATAAAATCAAGAACTGGCGTATTATAAAGGTTGAAATCTTTTTCTGTATGTACTGCTTCATAATAAGCTCTGACCGCTTGACACATTCTTCGGCAAAACTGTTCAATATCGATACGGATGTCCATAAGGCTATTGTCAGAACCAATTCTATCCAGTTGACAAACTGAGGTTCCGCAATTCACGCCCAGGTGAAAACGAATCGAAGTATTGTCCTCAGTATTTGCAAAGCCTTTGTTCTGGTGTAGGTATTCACAGCGAAGCTGCCAGCATCGTTCTCCGCAGATATAGGGCGAGATATCCTGCGCAGAGACTTTAAAGAAAGGTGCTGCGTATGTATCAAACCAACGAATATATTGATTTCCTACATCACGAGTTGGTCTCTGGTTTCTGTCCAGAACAGCACGCCCATCCCGATAACGCTTTACAATTTCTGGGAAAGCAATTCCGCCACAAATATCAGGCAAAGTCAGCGCCAATGCCAAAGCAGATTGCCAGCGTCCATCCTCAATGTTCAGTTCTACTTCCTCTATGCGATGTAAAAAGGTAAAGCTGGCATTATCTTGAATCATAGGCATCCTCCTGTAAAAAACCGCCTGCCGGGAAACCGACAGGCGGCATACTGCCTTTTATACTTCCATCATCTATAGGCTATTGATTCTTAGTAATTTTCCGCACGCACTTCGAAGAATGCCTGAGGATGCTTGCAGACAGGGCAGATCTCAGGAGCCTTGGTTCCTACTACGATATGTCCGCAGTTACGGCACTCCCAGATGGTAACGCCGCTCTTCTCAAACACCTGCATGGTCTCCACGTTGCTCAAAAGCTTGCGGTAGCGCTCCTCGTGCATCTTCTCAATGGCAGCTACGCCACGGAACTGTTCAGCCAGATCATGGAATCCCTCCTCATCAGCTTCACGAGCCATGCGGTCATACATATCCGTCCACTCGGCGTTCTCACCTTCAGCAGCATGGAGCAGGTTCTCGGCAGTATCGCCCAGCTCGCCCAGAGCTTTGAACCACAACTTGGCGTGCTCCATCTCGTTCTGTGCAGTATGCAGGAACAGAGCAGCAATCTGCTCGTAACCGGCTTTCTTGGCTACTGAAGCAAAGTAAGTATATTTGTTGCGTGCCTGAGATTCACCAGCAAAGGCTTCCCACAGATTTTTCTCGGTTTTGGTGCCTGCATAGGGATTCTTTGCAGGAGCCGCAGCATCCTCAATCTTCACAAACTTGTCGGCGGGCTGCTTGCAGATGGGGCACTTAAAATCAGGTGTCATAGGGCCTTCGTGAATGTAACCGCAGACTGTGCATTTCCATTTTTCCATTTTCTTTTCCTCCGTTTTTTCATTGAATTGAATGTTTTTTAACAGGGATTCCACAGCATCCACAGGAATGCCGGGATACGTTTTAATACTTTCCAGAAACGATCTGGTGTTGCTGCTCTGAGGCAGCATAAAGCCGGCTTCTCTGCACAGATCCTCAGCCATCAGGCGAGAGGATTTTTCCACAGCGACGCTCAAGACATCAGGAAGCTGCGAAGCAATGTTCTCTGCATTGGCTTTGCTTTGAACTAAGCCACGAAGCGCTTCGACAACTTTTTCTTCTTTCGGCTGCTGCGGCGGCAGTTCTTTTGGAACCATAGAGATTGCAGAGGATGGACAGGCTTCGGCACAGGCACCGCAGCCGATACACTTTTCAGGATCAATGATGCTGTTCTCTGTATCAGTCGCTCCGGTTGGGCAGACATAGAGGCAAAGGCAATCCTTGGTACATAAGCGAAGATTTCTTACTGCATATTTTTCAGCCATAGTTATGCCCTCCCTTCCATTTTTTCAAATTTCCAACTGGGAACCTTACACACCGGACATAGCTCCGGAGCTATGTCACCAACATAGACAAAACCACAGACCGTGCAAACCCAGACACCGGTGTTTTCCAACATCTTGTCTCCCTCAGATTCATATCGAGTCAGCAGAGATTGGAGCATTCGGGTAACCTTTTCACTCCACACCTGACAGCGCAGACCACCCCGATCAGGCTTTTCACCGGCTATAGCATTGCCATAGGGATACCCTACAGACAAATCCTTGTCAATGAGTTCCAGCAGCTTGGCTGTGCTGGCCTCCTCGACGGGCGCAGCCTTGCTTCTGAAGAACTCTGCCAGTTTTCTGAAATCATCTGCCTGCTGGGGAAGATACTGCTTTTCGCAGCCACGGGCCAGATTGGAGCAGATGATGCTCATTTCCATGGGAGAGAGTTCCTTGTCCACATGGGGCTTTTCAAGGATCTCCTGGGACGCTGTTTTTTCATCTTTGGGTTTGAAAGCGTCTTTGCCTGCTTTACAGACAGGACACTTCCAATCGGCAGGTAGGTCTTCCCACTTGCCACCGACAGCTTCATCGTGGATATATCCACAAATGCCGCAAACATATTGTTTCATAGGTTTTACCGCCTCCTTTATCTATATTTTATCAAATCACGACACATATTCCGTGACTTAATCACCTATTTCAGTCGCAGGAGTGATGGCCGCAGCCGTGGGAACCGCAAGAGTGACCTTCCCCATGGTGGTCGTGATGATCACACCGGACATTGGGGTTGAAGTCCAGCTCGCCTGCTGCCAGTGCTTCTGCTGCTGCATCAGCGTTGCCGGAAACACCACCATAAAGCCGGATACCCACATCGCTCAGTGCCATCTGGGCACCGCCGCCAATACCGCCGCAGATCAGGGCATCCACCTTCAGTGCACTCAGGACGCCTGCCAGTGCACCATGTCCGCTGCCGCCAGCATCCACAACCTCAGACGAAATGATTTTTCCATCTTCCACATCGTAGATTTTAAACTGTTCGGTGTGACCGAAGTGCTGAAAGATTTCTCCGTTTTCATAAGTGACTGCAATTCTCATAATATTATCTCCTAGTATAATAATGATGTAGTCAATGAAGACTACTTGATTAACAAGTTTCTATAAATCAGATAACAGAAGAGGGTGTTCTTCCTTCATCA
>NZ_JAOQKE010000015.1:45249-78739 GCF_025567005.1 Muricoprocola aceti | reverse complement strand
GAAAAAAATAAAAAGAAAAGAAGTTTTAAAAGAAAAATGGTGCTGGGCATAATCCCCAACACCAAGTTTGTCTACAGTCTGAGGTGGCCGTTGGCCACTTCTCATTTTATCTTATCAGTAAATAGGCAGTGTAACTAATATAGAGAAGAATACAAATGGCACCTTCCAGGCGCGTCATCTTTTTTTTACTTCTGGCGAAAAGATACAGAATAACCGCACTTACGGTCAGTAACAGGCAGTCAATCACGGATTCGTCCAGGACATGCAGCGGAGAGATGACGGATGACATACCCAGAATGAACAGGATATTGAACAGGTTGGAACCAATGGCATTTCCCAGTGCCAGACTGCTGTCTCCTTTGCGGGTAGCTACAATGGAAGTTACCAGTTCGGGCAGAGAGGTGCCGACAGCGATGATCGTCAGACCGATAAAATTCTGACTGACGCCCCAGCTCCTGGCAATGATGCAGGCTTTGTCTACGACAAGATCGCCGCCAAAGATAACAGCTGCCAGACCACCGACAATGTAGAGCAGGCTGACTGGGAGAGAAAGTGTCTGAATATCAGCTCCAGGTTCTCTGTTTTTTAAAGCGGAGCGGATCATGAAGCAGAGATAAAGAACCATACCGGCAAGAAGCAGAATACCTTCTGTACGACTAAGTTTTCCATCCAGGAACATCAGGCAGAGAATGGCACTGACGCAGATATTTAATGGCATATCCCGTTTCAGAATATCTTTATTTGTCTGGAATGCGGCAAGGACGGCACAGACACCGACCACCACAAGACCATTGAAAATATTGGATCCCACCACATTACTGATAGCGATATCGTTGCTCCCTGCCAGGGCTGCATTGATACTGACAGAGGCTTCCGGTGCACTGGTTCCCATGGCGACGATGGTCAGGCCGATGATGACACTTGGGATTCGGAGAATGCGGGCAAGAGAAGAACTTCCTTCCACGAAGAAGTCTGCCCCCTTGATTAAAAGAACAAAACCGACGAGTAATAATACATATTCCATATAGGATCCTTTCCTGTGATAAAAGAGCCTGGAATAAAAAAAGAGGCTCTTATCACATCAAAAAATGATGGATAAAAGTCTCGTTATTTCAATAACAACCGGCCAGATGGCGTGATGACGATCGCTATTCCATCAGAGAACATCTGATGGTTAACTACTCCCCTTTATTCCTGATAACAGAACAGGTTTTCTGTTGTTGAGTATATTCTATGCAGAATAAAAGAAAATGTCAACCCTGACTGTAAAAAAATGTTACACCCATTTTTACTTTCATGATTCAGAAAATTTATCACCATAATGAATATGCATATCTTCCCAGTCCATAAACAATACATAAAACACTCTGCCATATTGCTGACTCTCTACGATTCTTCCATGGTCCAGCACAGAAAGGTAAGAGCCATCAGCTTTTCGCAGATGAAAGTGAATATAGTCATTTTCATTGCCGCTGTCAATCTGTTCCCAGATGCTGGATTCTATCTGTGTTTGCTCATCTTCCCGAATCAGGCTGCGAAAACGTTTCTTTGTAAGTCTGAAGAATTCATCCATATCTTTATATCCGGCCATATGAAGGAACTCGTGGTTTGCATAAAAAAGCTCATCATTTTCTTTGTCTGCGCTGTATATGATAAATGCTCCGGGAAGGTGTTCGGAGATATCTTTAAATGCGAATCCAAGCTGTTTTCGTACTCCGGATTCGAAACCTGTCCGGTAAGCCATACATCCATTTTTACCGTGTAGCTTTATTTCGTAAAGAGCTGCATCTGCACAGCGCATGAGCTGTGAACGGCTGGATGCAATAGTTGGATATTCTGCATATCCAAGAGAAATAGAAAAGGAATGTACTTTTCCCATGCATGAGAACGTTTTTGGAAGCATGGTGAATTGCAGCAGCTGTTCTTTTGCGTCTTTCCGGGTATCATTTTGCAGAAGAATACAGAATTCGTCGCCTCCGTTTCTTCCCAGCAATGCTTCTGGTGGGAAAAAAGCTTTCATACTGTCGGCCAGACTCTTTAATGCCCTGTCTCCGTAGACATGTCCATAGATATCATTAATAAACTTAAAGTCATCGATATCGAGGAGTGCGGCCACAAAATGTGCTTTTGGATTTTTAGCCATGATCTGTTCTGCTGCTTCGTCAAATCCGTAGCGGTTGTTAATACCAGTAAGAGAATCTGTGTGTGCCAGTACCTGAAATTTGTTTTTCTGTTCTTTTGATACTAACCATACCCGGGTAAGAAGCGAAAGAAGTAAGCTGATAGCAATGAACATTCCGCTGATCACAGCTATAAGAGTGTGGTTTTCCCACCCGCTTTTCGGCATTACTTCAAATCTCCAGTTTTCTGCACCTATTGTAAAATCATAAGAAACAGGATGCGTTAATGAACCATCTGACTGATCGACGACTTTATAAGTATCACTCCAGGGGGTATCTGTTTTGGAAATTCGATATTCATATCCAAAAGTTGAAAGTGCACGGACTGTATCTGAAAAAATATCGGGAACACGCAAAATAACAATGGTAAATCCCCAGAAATATTCCTGGCCGTTCTCATCATTCAGGTAAACCGGATTGCGGACAGCAATTCCGTAACCGCCCTGTTTCAATTCGAAAGGACCCTGTGAAATGAAAGTATGATGATCTCTTGCATAACAGGAGATCTCACCACGGTCTTTATCATGGATCAGATCAATCTTACCGACCTCATTTCCCTCCGCAGGATAAATATCTGTCACAACACCATCCGGAGCAAGCTGCACGCTATCGATACAGTCTGACATAATATTTTCTGCAATCGTATGAAACAGATGGATCTCTCCGTTTTCACTGATTAAAACCTGCTTCAGAGTATCCGTAATCTCGATTCCATTTGTAATCTCATTCTTTATACGTTCACCGTAGGTTGTTGCATTTAATTGTGCTGTTATGTGTCTCTGCTCTTTTTCATGGGTGTCTGTTTTGTATGTATTGAAGCAAGTAAAGCATATGCCCAGTAAAAAACGATAAGAGGCACAAGTGTTTTTTTCTTCACCTTGTTTACCTCATTATTATGAAGCCATTCTGACTATTGCAATAACTTTAAGATGTCTTTTGGTGGCAGCGGGGTGGAGAAATAATACCCCTGAATCATATCAACGCCCCAGCTGCTTATTATTTCCATTTCTTCTTTGGTTTCCACACCTTCAGATATAATATGATAATTCATTTTAAGAAAAGTATCCACAATACTCTGATAAAACAAGGCTCGTTTCCCGTCACTGCAGATGTCAAAAAGAAGCGATCTGTCAAGCTTAATTGTGGAAAATGGAAGTCTCATAACGGTATTTAAATTGGCATATCCGGAGCCGAAATCATCCAGACACAGCCGGATACCGGCACGGGTAAATTCATCCGCCACCATCCGCAGGCTTGTATTATATTCTGTTGCGACTGTCTCTGTAATCTCAAACTGTATCCATTCATGTGGAATTCCATATTCATCCATTATATGGATAAAATGACTGCTGCAGTCATTTCTCATCAGATCAAGAGAAGACAAATTTACTTTAACATTCAGCAGCTGGTTCATCAGAACTCTGTTTTCATTCAGAAATCTGCAGACACGTTGAAACTGCAAATCTGTAATCTGTTCAATGATGTGGTTCTTTTCTGCAAGCTGAATGAATACATCTGGTGCAATCCAGCCAAGTTCTGGATGATGCAGACGGCTCAGAGCCTCCAGTGTGATATATCGTTCTTCACGGGCAGAATATACAGGCTGATAATAAACTTCAAAGAGATCTTCAGAAATCGCCGTATGCAGATATTGTTCCACCTGTTTATTATACAGAAAACCATTCATCGTCTGCCGGTCATCCTGTATCACTTCTGTCAGTCCGCTTTGAGGAGCCAGAGATTCAAGGTATTCTGCATATTCCAGAATCAGTCCGCTTTCTCCAATCTTTTCTGCATTGACAATCCCGCTGAGGATCACAGGTATCATAATTTTTTTATTATTTGTGTCCAGTTTCATGTTCACGTCAAACAAATTCTTTAATTGTGTAAAATAATATTCATATTCTTCCAGAGAATCTGTCAGTACCAGAAAGCGTTTCCCGGTTATTCGAAAAGCATTCCTGCCACACAGATCTTCAAGTTTTTTTGCGGTTGTCTGTAAAATAAAGTTACCATCCTGAATCCCGGCAATCTTATTAATATGTTTTAACTGATAAAGGTACACTGTAATAATATGAAAAGATTTTCCAGCTTTAATCAGCTCGTTGCTTTTTCTGGTCAGATAGAGATGATTATATAATCCGGTCATACTGTCCATATTTGCATGAGGATTATTAATGGTAATAAATAATGCCAGGATGCCAAGACTCAGGCCGAATCCCGTTGTCAGGAGCGGATGATACACAAACTGGATTATCACACCACTTCCGGACAGCAGAAGAATCTCCAGAAGTATTTTCACTCTTTGTATACCAAGTTCTTTCCACCAGTTAAGAATAAGGAACAGTGCAGCCACGATATGGCATAAGGCACTGTAATACATCAGCATGTACCAGGGCCCTGCCATATAGCCGCCTGATACATCAAAGTAAAATAGTTTTTTTGTGAATGGATTTGTAAGTACGATACAAAGTAATGCGATGGTCGGAATTCCGGATATCAGCATTTTTTTATCGAAATAACGTTATGATCATGTAGCGTATGGACATAAAAGATCAACGTATAGGGCAGCAGGGCCTGAAACAGATAAAAAATGGTTGTCGAAAACCACGCTGTCATTCCCAGTTCACTGTTGTAAGAAGTAATACAGTAATTACTGAGAAGTTCGGCAGCTACGTCCATTGTACCCAGAACAGCAAAGAGAAGGAATACCTGATTATTCAGATCTTTGGCTCTTCTCTGTCTCAGAAAATGATACAGAATCAGCAATAAAATAATCATTGCTGCGATCAGAAAATCGATATTATAATAACTCATATTTATCCTCCGACTCTTTTTCTTTATTGAAAAGCAGCATCTGGTCTGCCTGCATTTTCCAGTCACTGATGGAAACCAGAGTGCCATCTGTTTTTCGCAGATAACTGTACCCAAACTTCAGGCAGACACGATTTCCATCAGTTGTTTCTTTTTTCAGCTCATCTTTTATAAAGCGTTCCCATTCTGCAGGTGTCTTTTGCGGATTGGACACAATGACAGCAAATTCATCACCTTCAATTCGAAAACACTGCACCTGCTGTTCATAAGAGCCATTTTCTACAGGACGGATACTTCTCGCTGTCCGGATGACTGCTTCGTCTCCGCGCTGCAGTCCATACGTATCATTAATTTTTTTCAGGCCATCAATTTCTATAAACAAAAGCAGTACATTTTCAAGTAATGCAGCCTCTTTCTGAATTTTATTAACCGACTGTTCGAATGCTTTCCTGTTTTTCAGTCCGGTCATCCGATCTTCTAATGACATCCTTTCATATACCGCCTGTTCCAGCCGGAACTGAACATCATCGGACACTTTGCAGAGTAATCCCCAGAATAGAAATGCAATATAGAGAACAATACCAAACTGGAATACGGCATCATACCAGTATATGGAAAATATCCAGTACAGCGCAAGTGCGATGATACCACTAAGTCCCAATACTTCAAATGCTTTCAGACAAAGTCCTAATACCGGTGTCTGACTTCTTCGATATTCCTGCCACAGAAGAAGGATCATTGCTATAACACCGATAAAAAGGATGAGATGAGTCACAAACAGCATATGGACAAAAGGTACCTGCAGCGTGATGTAGAGGACTGTCTGCAAGACCGCATTTCCATAAAGCAGCAAAATCCATATCTGAGGAATCCATCTTTTACTTTTACTGACCGTATCCTGTATAAAATGCAGTATCGGAACCGACATTAGCATGAATGCATAAAAGGAAACCAGTGTTCCGGCAGCACTCTGTTTTCCATACATCTGATAAATCCCAGAATCCAGTATGCACCACAGGCTGCATAGAATTAAAAAGACCGCAACATCAAAAAAACGTTTCTCTGTAATCTTTCTATGTCTGGCATAGAAGTAAATAATTACAGATACAATGCCAAGACCAATCATACCCAAAATCATCAGGATCAAAAAAGCAGATTCCTGAAAATGATGTCTGATGATATCAGAATAGGATCCAATGAGAGGCACCTGTACATACAGCCGGCTGTTTTGCCTGCCCCGGAAAATAAGACATAGCGGTTCCTGCCCGGTTTTATCTGATAAACAGGCATCTGCCCAGAGTTTCCCTTTCATTTGACTGTTTTTCTGAAAATGGTCATCTTTGTATTGATAAAGAATCTGATCGCCCAGGCGGATTTCCAGATGATTCTGTACACCTCTGATGGATACAAATTTTCCAATATCCGCATCTGTCAGCGTATCATTATAAAGAATGGCTTCACCATCAGAATTCGTGCTGACAGAACAAGGAAGTTCAAGGTCAGTTCGTTCTCCGTTTTTTATCTGATACCAGTCACCGCTGAGGGAAACAAACGAATTCGCCTCAGAGTCTGCATTTGGCTGATACATCATTCGAACTAAAAGGATCAGAAAGAATGACACAATTATTATGCAGAGGATTTCCATTTGTTTCCATTTCATACTTATTCTGTCTTTCATTATGTTTCTCCTGCTTTCAAAAAAGAAAATGCATTGTCTTTTCAGACAATACATGATAAACATGGGCACTGACTTTGTGTCGTATATTTCTATAAAGTCCATCTGTGTATAAGAAGATTTTAACACTGTACATATAGTAAAATCAAGAATTTTATCATGTGCATACATGATTTCGATGTATCGCTAAGCGTGTTTCATGTTATACTGTAACTACGTAAATGTGTAGCAACACTGTCCCGTGAGGGAACATGTATATGCTAAAATTCAGAGATACGCATAACGAGATAATGGAGTCCTGTGATGAAACAGAAAAATAGTACAATTGTTTTAACAAGCCAAATCGGCAGAGCCAATGTAGATGAGACAATGAAGGAACTGGAAACACATGGATCTTTTGAACTGCCTGTAGAGACTTATACGGATAACTGTGAGATTTTCCGTTCGCTTTATAATCACTGGCACAGAGAAATGGAGATCATCTGTATCGACCAGGGAAAAGGCCTTGCCAGACTGAATCGAGAGACCATTCGGCTGAAAAAGGGAGATCTTCTGATTGTAAACAGCGGAGTGATCCATGGAATCAAGTCGGATAGTAGAAATATTTTATATTACAGAAGTGTGGTTTTTGATCTGAATTTTCTTTCCGGATCAGCAGGGGACATCTGTCAGGAAATGGTGATCTCACTTCTGATGGAAAACAAGGCAGAGTTTACACATTTGATTACAGACACAGCGGAACACTATGAGCAGCTGTATCATCTGTTTTGTGAGATCCATCAGTGTCATAATGAGAAAAAACCGTATTATTATATTCACCTGAAAGCGCTTTTTTATGAGTTTTTTTATGAGATGTTTACGGGAAATTATATTATTACGACGGATACAGAACAGAACAGGAATCTGTTATCTGTTAAGAAAGTACTGGAGTACATCAGTATTCATTACAGGGAGCCGCTGTCTGTAAAAGAACTGTCCGGGATCTCAAATTACAGTGAATTTTATTTCATGAAACTGTTTAAGCAGTATATAGGGAAAACGGCAGCGGCGTACCTGAATGATTATCGTCTGGAGAAAGCCAAATCGCTGCTGCTGCATACAGATAATTCTGTTACGGATATTGCTACCGAGGCAGGATTTAATAATACCAGTTATTTTATAAAAAAATTTCAGGAAGCGAATCAGATTTCCCCTCATAAATTTCGCAAAAAAATGTCATAATAGAACAGTTTTGTTGTATTTTCCTTTCAAATACATATGCTAATATAGCAATATCAGAGAAACAAAAGACATGGAGTATGCTTTTGAAAGGAGAAAATTATGGAAGCTTTAAAGACTTTAATTCAGGATATGTTCCACAAAGACTGCAGTGCATGTACAGATCAGGAAGTATACGAGGCACTTCTTGCATATACCAAAAAGATGCTTGCTGCAAAAGGATATCAAGATGGAAAGAAAAAAATCTATTATATTTCTGCAGAGTTTCTGATTGGAAAGCTCCTTTCCAATAATTTGATCAATCTTGGCATTTACGATGATGTTACGGAATTTTTGAGAGAAAATGGCAAATCACTTGCAGAGATTGAATCTGTAGAGCCAGAACCATCACTTGGAAATGGTGGCCTGGGACGTCTGGCAGCCTGCTTTCTGGACTCTATCGCGACGCTGGGACTTCCAGGTGAGGGAATCGGTCTGAACTATCATCTTGGTCTGTTCAGACAGGTATTTGAGGACAATCTTCAGCATGAGATGCCAAACCCATGGATTACGCCGGATTCCTGGCTGACCGCTACAGATGTTACTTATATGGTTCCGTTCAGAGGATTTTCACTGAAATCCACCATGTATACCATCGATGTTGCAGGGTATGAAAATAAAGCAATTCGTCTGAACTTGTTTGATATTGACCTGGCAGATGAATCCATGGTTCATGACGGAATTGCGTTTAATAAAAAAGATATTCTGCACAATCTGACCCTGTTCCTGTATCCGGATGACAGTGATGAGGATGGCCGGAAGCTTCGCATTTATCAGCAGTACTTTATGGTAAGTAATGCAGCACAGCGGATTCTGGATGAAGCAGCGGCCAGAGGAAGCAACTTCCATGATCTGGCTGATTACGCAGTGGTTCAGATCAATGATACGCATCCAAGTATGATTATTCCAGAGTTTATCCGTCTGCTTGGTGAACGGGGAATTGCATTTGAGGAAGCGGCAGAGATCGTTTCTCATGTGTGTGCGTATACCAATCATACAATCCTGGCAGAAGCACTGGAAAAATGGCCGATTCAGTATCTGGAGGATATTGTGCCGCAGCTGGTTCCGATTATCCGCAGACTGGATGAAAAGGTGAAAGCAAAGTATCCGCAGGAAAATCTTACGATTATCGACAGCAACCAGCTGGTTCATATGGCACATATGGATATTCATTATGGATTTTCGATCAATGGTGTTGCAGCACTTCATACAGAGATTCTGAAAAACTCTGAGCTGCATCAGTTTTATGAGATTTATCCGGAAAAATTCAATAATAAGACCAACGGAATTACGTTCCGCAGATGGCTGATGTATTGTAATCGTCCGCTTGCAAAATACATTACTTCTCTGATCGGAGATGGCTGGAAGAAAGATGCGGCACAGCTGAAGCAGCTGTTTGATTTTGAGGAGGATCAGGAGGTACTGAGCCAGTTACTTGCAATAAAGGCAGATGCGAAAAAAAACTGCAAAGAGTTTATCTTTGAAAATACCGGTATTGAGATTGATGAGAACAGCGTGTTTGATATCCAGATCAAGAGACTGCATGAATATAAACGGCAGCAGTTAAATGCGTTGTATGTTATTTATAAATATCTGGAAATCAAGGAAGGCAGAAAGCCGGAAAGAACGATTACCTTTATCTTTGGCGCAAAGGCAGCTCCTGCTTATTATATTGCTAAGGATATTATCCACCTGCTGTTGACGCTGGAGACTTTGATTCAGAATGATCCGGAGGTATCACCGTATATGAAGCTGGTGATGGTGGAAAATTATAACGTCAGTGCAGCTGAGAAACTGATTCCGGCCTGCAATATTTCCGAGCAGATTTCTCTTGCATCCAAGGAAGCCAGTGGTACCGGAAATATGAAGTTTATGCTCAATGGTGCAGTTACGCTTGGTACTATGGATGGCGCAAATGTGGAGATCAGCGATCTGGTTGGAAAAGAGAATATTTATATCTTTGGTGAGTCCAGTGATGAAGTAATCCGGCACTATGAAAAGATGGATTATCATTCCCGTGCAATCTATGAGAGCGATGCAGATATTAAAAAATATGTGGACTTTATTGTCAGCGAGCCGATGCTGAAGTATGGCAGGGAAGAACATCTGAGAAATGTCTACAATGAGCTTTTGAATAAAGACTGGTTTATGACACTGCTGGATCTGAAGGATTATATCAAAGTGAAGGATCAGGCGTTTGAAGATTACGAAGACCGCACTGCGTGGGCAAAGAAGATGCTTGTGAATATCGCACAGGCAGGCTTCTTCTCTTCAGACAGAACCATTGAACAGTATAATAAAGACATCTGGCATTTAAACTAAAATAACATGGGGTATCGTTTTGTTCGATACCCCATAAATCTTAGTGTCCTTTCATTTTAAAAGCAGCCTTACCATTTCGTTTTACATCATATAATGCCATATCTGCGCTTCTGCATAAGGAGATAAAGTCCTCTCCCTGCTTCGGGAATGCAGCACCTCCTGCACTGGCTGACAGTTCGATGGCTTCACCGGAAGGAAGGTGCATATGAGCAACCTGTCCCTGAAAATACTGCATATATTGCTGTGCAGATTCAGAAGAGGTATTCTTCAGATATACAACAAATTCATCGCCTCCGTACCGGCCCAGTATGGAGCCATCCGGAAAGATCTTTTTCATGGTCTGGGCAAAGTGAGTCAGACAGAGATCCCCCACATTGTGGCCGTACCGGTCATTGTAGTTTTTAAAATTATCTACATCAATAAAGATAAAGATGCCAGGTTTCTGATTACGCAGCTCATCTTCCAGAGTCCGCTGGAAGGCTCTGCGGTTCATAAGACCGGTCAGTGGATCGGTTGTCGATAATCCTATGTAACGTTTTTTCTCTTTTTTCTCCAGAAATACGATGGTTAGCATATACAGAATGGTAAAGCCAACCAGTATACTTCCATAGATGCCGCCCCAGACGGAAAAGTTCTGAGTGATATTAGACACATTTCTGTTGAAGCAGAAGGTTATTCCAGTTGCCTGCCATATCGTAGCCTGTGCTGATGCAGGTAATAAAGTTTTCGGAATCTGCTTTTAACAGATAGACACTGATCTTATCACGAAGTAAATCGTACACGCCTAATTGTCTCAAATCTTCGATGCGTATGGACATAAAAAGTGTCTGTATCTTATTTGAATGACTGACAGGTACAAAGATAGTAAGAACCATGTTACCTGTCTTGCTGGAACGATAAGGATCAGAAAAAAATGATTCTTTAGCCTTCATAGCGGTCTGGTCCAGTTTTTTCTCCCGTATAGACCGGTGATCAGCTCCAGATGCTGAGTATTAAAATCGTGGGCAATCTGGCTGAGGCGGAAGTAAGCAGATATAATAATGTCAAGACAGACAGTTAAATACAGCAAGAACAGGACTTTGCTGATTTTGCGGTTTTTTCTTTGTTCCTTCATGAGACAGAATTCTCCATAAGATAGTTTTCGTCAATTAAAATAATGCCCGTGTCAAAATACTTCTGACCAGATTCTTTTCCATCTATCAGATCGTTCAGAGAAAGAATTCCCTGATATCCCATCTCATCCTGCTTTTGCATCAGAGAAGCACCGTAAAAGTCCGGATTCTGAATAAACTGCCGGGTTTCATCTGCCAGATCAAAACCAACCATAACGACATCCGTTCGTTCCTGTTCTGTGAGTACATTCACGATACCTGTAGTAGAAGTATTGCTGCAGCCGAAGATGCCCTTCAGGTCCTCATGCTTTTTCAACAGTCTGGATGCATCGGACTGTGCTTTTGAGACGTTCCCGCCATTAAGGTAAATATCTTCAGCGATATTCCATTGCTGAGGGGCATAATTTGACCAGTAATCCAGAAAACCAGATATGCGGTTTACCATGGTCTGAGAGGTATCTAAGGACGGCATAATACCGACTTCCAGATGATCAGTGGCAGAGTTACCGGCGTCCTGCAGCAGAGAGAGCATCTCCTGAGCCGCCGTTTCACCGGCACTCATATTATTTGTCATATAACAGTGGCTGTAATCATCACTGTTTATGGAAGAGTCGATCAGAACCAGAGGGATCTGCTGCTCTTTGACAGCATGGCAGCTGTCTACAAGGGAAAAAGAGTTGGCAGGAGCAAGCAGGATCCCATCAGCGTTCTGTTTTACAGCCTGCTCTATCAGGGAGATCTGTCCGTCAATATCTGTTTCATTATCAATTCCACCAAGATAAATGGCAGCATCGATCTCTTCAGCTGCATCAGAGATTCCGGCAATTACTTTTTTCCAATAATCGCCATGGTAGTTTTTTAAAATAACATAGATCTTTTTCGCACTTTCCGGATTGGAAAAGCAGGTATAGTCAACAATGGCAGATTTTTCCGTCGATGTTTCCGGGGCGGATTCGGAAGAACCGGAACAGCCGGTCAGCAGGGCAGAAGCGGCTCCGGCAGCCATCAGCAGGCAGAACTGTTTTTTATTCAAAAGTGTCTTAGCATTCATAATTCAGAAGCCTCGTATAATTAATCTAACTTTCCAGGGTATGTTGTTCCTGGAACAGTAAATGATTCAGGCTTCGCAATAAACTGTACTTTTAAGTGTAAGAGAATGGTATGTCTATACTAAAAACACTTCCAAAAACAGCTGTTATAAAAAATTGTTTTTTAGAGGCAGACATATTAAAATAAGAGACAGAAATGGCCGGTATGTCTGAAAAGAAAACGAGAAGGAGGATGTCGATATGGAATTACGTCAGTTAAAATGTTTTTTTGCATGTGCCAGAAATCACTCTCTGACACTGGCAGCAGAGGAACTGTATACGACACAGCCTCATGTCAGTATGGTGATCAAATCCCTGGAGCAGGAGCTTGGAACGCCACTTTTTATCCGTAAATCAAAAGGGGTGGAGCTAACGGAGGCGGGAAAACGGATCTATTCTTATGCGGTAAATGCGGTGCGTAACGCAGAGGCTATTTCTGCATTAAGCAGTCAGAATGAGATTCCTTTTCTGCGTATTGTATCTAATTCCAGCAGTCATATGGCATTGCTCCTGACCCATTATTATCTTCAGCAAAAGGAAAAGCTGAAGATAGAATATCGAGAATGTGGAATTGAAGAGATGATGGAACGGGTATCGGAAGGAATGGATGATTTGGGATTTTTATTCGTACCGGACAACCGAAGGTCGGTACTGCGTCATATGCTGGAACGTAGGTTCCTGGAATTTGTGCCACTTCTGACTACGGATCTGGTGCTTTATGTGCGAAAGGAACATCCTCTTTATGGGCGAAAAAGTGTCAGACCGGAAGAGTTGTCAGATTTGGAATTTATTCAGTTGGATGATGATTTTTTCTCGGTGGAAGCAATGTTGGAGGAGGTGCTGCCCTCAGGGAAACGGTACCACGATCTTCCAAAGGTGGTGACTACCAACAGCAGCAGCCTGATGATTCGTATGCTGGAAAATACCGATCTTTGTAATGTGGGAAGCTACTGGCTTAGTGAGATGTATCGGCAGAATGATTTTGGACGGATCAGGATCGAAGGGCTGGAACAGAAAATCCGGTTTGGTTATCTGAAATACCAGGGGCGTCCGTTGATTCCAGGATTAGTGGATTTTTTAAGTTTCCTGGAAGGAGCACTGGAAAAGGATCATGAAATGATATAATGATTTTTTATATCATAGATATAAAAATGTGAAAATATCCATAAATCTTCTGATATGTTATGCTTTAAATAACAAAGCGTGATGGAAAGCAAACATAAGGGAGGAGTTATGGGTATTTTTAAATGTAAAAATGCAGAAGTTCATATGGAACAGGGACCGATTGGGAGAACTTTACTGATGTTTGCTGCGCTGATTCTTTCTGTGATCATTAATTTTTTTGTTGGATTTTCCACCGGAGTCAGTGCGGTGACGGCCGCTGCATTTGGAGGATTTCAGTATCAAAAGCTGAGCCGGATTCTTCATGCAGTAGTGTTGATGAGTCTGATCTCCGGAGCTGTTATGACAGTGGCCGGCATTGGATGTTCTGGAATTTTTTTGCAGTGGATTCATTGTCCGGAAGAAGTATTTTCCACGGCACAGTATTATCTGCGAATTTGTACGATGGGCATTATTCCGCAGTTTATTTACAATATGGGAAATGCGATTCTGCGTGCCCTGGGGAATACCAGAGAACCCTTGTATTTCCTCACATTTTCATCGGGATTGAATCTGGTGTTGGATGTGTTATTTGTGATAGGTCTGGGAATGGGACTTCCGGGAGCAGGAGTCGCAACGGTGATTTCCCAGTGGGTGCTGGCTATGCTTATGATATGGAAAATGATCAGACTGGATGTCCGGTATAATCTGCAGATAACCAGACTGTTTGGCGGCCTGGAAGAACTGCCGGAGATCATAAATACCGGATTGCCATCCGGAATGCAGGCAGTCTTTATGAGTATTTCCTCACTTCTGATTCAAGATAGTATTAATTCTTTTGGTGCAGATGCGGCAGCAGGGATGGTTGTGTTTGCAAGAGTGGAAGGATTCCTGTATTATCCTGCCTTTTCTTATGGAATGGCATTGACGGGATTTATCGGACAGAATTATGGAGCAGGAAAAATGGATCGTGTGCAGGAAGGCATGAAAAAAAGTATTCTTACCCTGAGTGCCTTCACAGTAGCAGCAGGAGGAATTCTTATGCTGGCAGCGCCGGTAATTCTGAAGTTGTTTACATCAGATCCGGAAATACTCAGAAACGGACAGCAGGCCATTTTGTGTATCTTTCCGTTTTATTTTTTATATGCAATCAATCAGGTATATATAGGAGGATTAAAAGGGCTGGGGCACACAGGATTTCCTATGCTGTGTTCTCTTCTTTGTTACTGTATTTTTCGGGTGGTATGGTGTCGGATCCTCCTTTTGCTGTTCTGGGATATTCGAGTGATTTATTTCAGCTATGATGTAAGCTGGATTATTATGATTGCATTACTGGTTTCTCAATATCAGAAAAATGTAATTCTATATGGGTTTGGATTTCATTCTGTGTTAAGATGAAAGAAAAGTGCAGGGAAGGTTGCTACGCATGGCGTAAATGACAAAAATACAGCATGGGACAGGGCATGCTGGAGCATGAACGGGTCTATCTGAAGTGGCTGGAAGGGGTATGGATGCGTTACCCGGATCTGATTATTGAGAACTGTTCCAGTGGAGGGCTGCGGATGGATTATGCTATGTTGTCCAGATATAGTATTCAGTCTACCAGTGATCAGGATGATTATCGACTGTATGCGACGATTGCAGCAAATGCACCGACAGCGGTAACGCCGGAGCAGGCAGCAGTCTGGGCTTATCCGATGAATCATGAAGAGAAGATCAGCCAGCGGGAACTGAAGGAAAAAACGGTCTTTAATATGGTCAATGCCATGTTGCTTCGTATTCACCAGAGTGGACATCTGGCCAAACTGGATGAGATGCGCTTCGGACTGGTGAAAGAGGGCATTGGAGTATATAAGTGTATTCGCCGGGATATTGCAGAAGGTCTGCCATTCTGGCCACTGGGATTGTCTTCTTTTACAGATGAATGGTCAGCGTTGGGACTGAAATGTGGCGAAAAACGATATCTGGCAGTCTGGAGAAGATGTGGACAGAAAGAAACAATGGATCTGCCGATTCCAGAACTGAAAGGTGTGGATGTTACGGTCGATCGAATTTATCCATCTTATGCACAGGAAGCATTTGCATGGAACCGCAATCTGGGAAGTCTTACGGTACAGCTGCCGGAGGAATATACAGCAAGAATGTTTGAACTCAGAATATGAGAAAAATAAAAAAGTTGTTGACAATATCCATATAGATCTGTATAATTAGTTCTTGGTTGCGACAGTGACCAAGAAACGTGCAGGAGTGGCGGAATTGGCAGACGCGCAGGCTTCAGGTGCCTGTGGTCGTTAAGACCGTGTGGGTTCAAGTCCCATCTCCTGCACTATTTTTTTAGAAATATAAAATGTGGCTGGAAAGCAGATGTCTGCCTCCAGCCATTTTTCATGCTTTTTTTCTTCTGGTAATCCAGAAAAAGGTCGCTGTAAAAATGATTCCTTTTATCATACTCGTAGAGGATAAGGCCCACCAGATACCATCCAGACCAAGAGAAGTATTCCCAAGGACGATAGCCAGCGGGATTCTCATACTGGTGAAGAGAATACTGATGATACTGCACAGATGTGTCTTTCCAAGACCAGAGATAGCACCAATGGTGGTGATCTCTACACACAAAAATGCTTCACTTAATCCGATAATAATCAGATAGCTCACAGCAATAGCTATGGCTTTTGGCTCGTGGAAGAAGATTCTGGCAATGGTATTCGGAGCGAATACAAAGATGGCTGTCACCAGCAGACCCCAGACACCGACGGTCAGGAGAGAAGCCCGGTATCCTTTTTTTACCCGGTCCATTTTACCGGCACCGTAATTCTGTGCGGTAAATGCATTTAATGCCGCTGCAAAACCATCTGCTGTATGCCAGGATATGGACTCGATCTGTCCTCCCACCCGTTGTGTTGCAAGGGCTTCGGCGCCAAATCCGGAAACCATGCGGGTCAATATCATAGAAATAAAGCAGTAGGTCATATCCTGAATCCCAGATGGTATTCCAATTTGACAAATGCCTTTCAGATAGGATCCAGGAATAACAGCTGCCAGCCGGATCCCTTTTAGTACATTTTCTTTTTTCTGACGCATAACACCCAGAACCATGATACCCATAACAATAAACTGTGCCGTAACGGTGGCGATTGCGGCACCGATGACACCAAGTTTTGGAAAAGGTCCCGGTCCGAGAATCAGTATTGGATCCAGGATCATGTTGGTGGCCAGACCGATCAGATTTGCCCAGAATGGTGTCTGTGAATCTCCCTGTGCGGTATACAGTCCGGTCAGTGTCACTGTCAGAAAGGAAAATACAATCAGTCCACAGGCAATTCTGGTGTAAGAGACAGCTGCGGAATACGCTTCCGGGTCAGTCAGATTGAAAAATCCCACCATCTGGTGCACGAATATGAGGGAAATCAGTGCGAAGATCAGCCCCATGTAGAAAGCCAGCTGAATGGCAACCTGAGCGTATCCATGAGCTTTTTCTCGGTCGCCACGGCCAATGCACTGGGCGACTTGTACCTGTCCGCCCATTCTGGCGATGGATGACAGGCCCTGAGAGAGCCAGGTGAACATTCCGCCTACGCCTACCCCGGCAACGGCTTTTGATCCAAGCTGTCCAATCCATGCCATGTCAGTAATGTTATAAAGTGTTCCAATAAAATACGATGCCATAATCGGAATCGCCAGTTTCGTCAGGGTATTTAAAATAGGCCCTTTTGTTAAATTCCCGTCCATCTTTTATCCTCAAATCATTATTTTTCTGCAAATATGCGTAATAAGTATCATAGCATTTTTTATGTTTAAAAACAATGGTTCTGAAAATGGTTCCTGTCTGTGTTCGTATCCATGATCTGTGAGATGGGGGTGCGAGATTTCCTTTTCATGGTTGGATTGGAGCGGTATATCCGGCACTTAACCCCGGAATTAATTCATTTCAATTTTTCCACGGTCTGATTATTATGAGATAGCCAGTATGTGCCATAAAATGCAACTTTTTTCGTATCTGTGAAGGCACTGAACAGTTATCTTTTTTCTTTGGTATCAAGATCTTTTAAGTTATGCTATACTGAAATTATTCTAAATAAGAATAGAATTCAGGAGGAATTATGATAAAACCGATTATGAAGGATGTGCTTTTCTTAGGGCAGAAATCGGAACCAGCCACAAAAGCAGATCTGCAGGTGGGAATCGATTTACAGGATACGCTGGCAGCCCACAGAGAAGAGTGTGTGGGTATGGCAGCGAATATGATTGGCATAAAAAAACGTGTGATTATTGTGAACATGGGCATGATCGATATCGTCATGTTTAACCCTGTGATACGCAAAAAGAGTGGAGCATATGAGACAGAAGAGGGATGCCTGTCGCTGACAGGGGTGCGGAAAACGACACGATATGAGAAGATTGAAGTGGAATATCTGGATCAGAACTGGAAGAAACAGAAGATGGCGTTAAGTGGCTGGTCGGCGCAGATCTGCCAGCATGAGATGGATCATTGTGATGGAGTGATAATATGAATTAATTGGAAATATGGAAAAGATAAAATAGTTTTACTGTAGGACATGATTTTAGTGAGTGAGGATGAAGAATAACATGGCGAAAATCAGAGTAATAAAAAAGAAAGATGATGATTCACTGGAATATGAAGTGGGCGGTATTTATGAAGTAACCGGAACCTGGTATGGCGGAGTCCACATTGCGGGGAAATCCGGAGTGCCGGTGTCGCTGGATAAAGATGAATACATGGAACTGGATACAGAGCCGGAAGAGCCAGAAGTAAGAGAAGAAGTGCCTGAGCGGGATATCCTGGTTGGAGATATTGTACAGCATTTTAAACGGGAATGGGTATCCGCAGATACATCGGAGTATCTGTATAAAGTGCTGGCGTTTGCGCAGCATACGGAAAATGGAGAGAAACTGGTAATTTATCAGGCATTGTATGCACCATTTAAAGTATGTGCCAGACCGTATGCCATGTTTATGAGCAAAGTGGATCGTGAAAAATATCCAGACGTAAAGCAGGAATACCGGTTTGAGAAAGTGAGCGTATAGAGAGTGGGAAAAGGAACAGAAGAGAAGAAAGAGAAAGAATGGGATAACTTGCTGCACATTCGTACGACAGGAAGGGATGATTCTCATTCTGATCAATATCGATACCCTTATGAACCAACGCCATATTCGGTGTTGGAGCGTCTGGCCAATTCTGGATATATTGGGAAAAAGAATACGATGATTGATTATGGATGTGGAAAAGGCCGGGTGGATTTTTTCCTTGCATATCAGACCAGATGTCATGCAATAGGGATCGAATACGATCAGCAGATTTTTGAAAAAGCAGTTCTGAATAAAGAGAAAGGGGTTTTGGCAGAAAAAGTCTCTTTTGTGCAGGCAGATGCAGTGGAATATAAGGTGCCGGAGCAGGTGGACCGCTTTTTCTTTTTTAATCCGTTTTCTTTGGATTTGCTGAAAAAAGTATTGGCGCTGATTCTGGAATCTTATTATGCACAGATGCGGAATATACAGTTGTTTTTCTATTATCCATCGGACGAATATATAGCGTATCTGATGACGGTGGATGAGCTGATGTTTGCAGATGAAATAGACTGCAGAGACCTGTTCCCGGGGGATAATCCAAGGGAACGGATTGTGGTATTTGAGTTTGAATAGATGCGAACAGAGTTAGAAAGGATGTGAAACAATGGGATGTTTTGTAAATCCAGACAACAGTGGTTTTCAGACGGCATTAAATGCAGAGATTTACGTGGATAAAACAGAAATTATAGGTTATACCAATCGTGTACTGGAGTCTACGGATGCATTTATCTGTAACAGCCGTCCCCGCAGATTCGGAAAGTCTATAACGGCAGATATGTTGGCTGCTTATTACAGTAAGGGCTGTGATTCGGAAACCATGTTTTCGAAATACAAAATCAGTCAGACAGGAAACTTTAGAAAATACATGAATCAGTATGATGTGATTCATTTTGATGTGCAGTGGTGTATGAATGTGGCAGGCGGCCCAGATCAAGTCATTGGGTATATCACTGAGAATGTTATTCAGGAACTGAGAGAGTTTTACCCAGAGATCGTGACAGAAGAAGTCAAATTTGTTGTAGAAGCACTTTCAAGAATTAACGAGAAAACAAAAGCCAGATTTGTAATTATTATTGATGAATGGGATGTACTGATCCGAGATGAGGCAATGAATCATCAGGTACAGGAGCAGTATATTAATTTCCTGCGTGATTTGTTTAAAGGAATCCTTCCAACAAAATATATAGCATTAGCATACTTAACAGGGATCCTGCCAGTAAAAACTCAGTCGGCATTAAATAATTTTAGTGAATTTACGATGCTTGATGCAAGAATTTTGGCACAGTATATAGGCTTTACAGAAGATGAAGTAAAAGAGCTATGTGTGAAGAAAAACCAAAACTATGACGAAGTAAAAAGATGGTATGATGGATATCTGTTAGAAGGTTATCAGGTTTATAATCCTAAATCTGTAATAGAAGTCATGAAATGGAAAAAATTTCAGAGCTACTGGTCACAGACTGGTTCCTATGATGTAGTAGTTCCTCTGATTAATATGAACTTTGACGGATTGCGTAATGATATTATAACGATGCTATCCGGTCAGGCAGTGGAAGTAGATGTTTCTTCTTTCCAGAATGATACGGTGCATTTTGAAAATAAAGATGATGTTCTTACTTATCTGATTCATCTTGGATATTTGGGGTACGATCAGACTTATCAGACTGCGTTTATCCCAAATGAAGAACTCAGACAGGAAATGGTCAGGGCAACCAGAAGAAGAAAATGGGATGAAATGATCAGTTTTCAGAAGGAGTCAGAAGCACTTCTGAATGCGACTCTGGAGATGGACACAGATGCAGTGGCAGCAGGTATTGAAAAAATACACATGGACTATGCATCAACGATTCAGTATCATGATGAGAATTCCTTAAGCAGTGTACTGACCATTGCGTACCTGAGTTCTATGAAGTATTATTTTAAGCCTATAAGAGAACTGCCGACAGGCAGAGGATTTGCAGATTTTGTGTATCTCCCGAAACCAGAGTACAGGGAAGATTATCCGGCACTGGTGGTAGAAATGAAATGGAACCAAAAGGCGGTGACTGCTATAGAGCAGATAAAAGAGAAACGATATCCGGAATCATTAAAACAATATACCGGAGATCTGCTTCTCGCAGGTATCAGCTATAATAAGAAAACGAAAGAATATCAGTGCAAAATAGAATCAAATCACGATTAGACGAATCTGGATTTTGAAAACTATAGTGAATTATGTTACCGAAGGAGAAGACATACCATGAGCAGTTATATTACGACCTACACCAGAAAACATTTGGATCCGGTGCACCCGGATCCGGAAGGAATCATTATAGAGGATATTGCACATGCGTTATCCCTGTTGTGCCGTGGAAACGGGCATGTGACGACGTTCTGGTCTGTGGGGCAGCATTGTATCTGTTGTGCAAAAGAGGCGGCAGGGCGGGGACTTTCCAATCGAATCGTACTGGCATGTCTCCTGCACGATGCCAGTGAATGTTATATGTCTGATGTACCACGCCCTTTTAAGCAGACCATGCAGGAATACATCCGGCAGGAAGAATATCTGCTGAGTGTGATCTACACCAAATTCCTCGGTACGGATCTGACAGTAGAAGAACAGCGGCAGGTAAAAGAGATCGATGATGATCTGTTATGGTACGATCTGGTTAACCTGCTGGATATGACACCGGATAGAGAGAAACCGGAAATGCATATAAAAGTGGAATGTAAAGTACAGCCATTTGAAGAGGTGGAACAGGAGTATCTGGATATTTTTGAAAAGTACAGCCGGGACGTTGGTTAAAAATAACCACTTGTTATTCAAGTCTTGATTTGTTATTACTTATCAGTAATGAACAAACGGTTGCGTAAATTGGGGTATTGTTATTCAGGAAAAGAACGTATTGGGCAGGCTACAAGGGAAAGAGTATTAGAGTTTATTGAGAAGCATGACTACCGTCCGAATGCGATGGCAAAGGGACTGGCGCAGGAAGTAGCTGCACATCCAGGCGTGATTCTGTTGCACATTTCCAATGAGTATGGCGGAGAATGCTACTGTCCGCTGTGCCAGGATGCATTTCGCAAATGGCTGAAGGGAAAATATCAGACTATCGAGAACCTGAATGACCGTTGGTGTACCACCTTCTGGAGCCATACTTATAATAACTTTGACCAGATTGAGGCACCGTCTAAGATCGGTGAGACACAGCTTCATGCACTGAATCTGGACTGGAGAAGATTTGTGACGCACCAGACTGCTGAAAGAAAAGCGTCTGGACGATTTACAGAGAGCAACAGAAGATAAGATATACTGTAAGCAGTTGTTAAAAGAATATGGAATAGAATAAACTATGAGAACCAGTCAGATATGCGTAAGTAATATTTGGCTGGTTCTTTGGTATAATTTACTGCGTTATCTTGCGAAAGCACAGATCTTCATGGTATGATAGGGAAAGATTGTCGAAAAAGCAAAAGATTGGAGAAAACGATGAGTAACGAGAATAAGAAATGCAAGGTACATTATATTGGAACTTTTAATGATGGAACAAAGTTTGATTCTTCCTATGATCGTGGCGAGCCATTGGAGTTTGTCTGTGGTGCAGGCATGATGATCAAAGGGTTTGACGAAGCAGTTAAGGATATGGAAGCAGGTCAGATCGTGGATGTACATCTGATGCCGGAAGAAGCCTATGGCATGCCAAATCCGGAGAATGTATTTACGCTGGAGATCAGTCAGCTTCCGGGATCAGAAGGACTCTCTGTAGGAGAAAGAGTGTATTTATCCAATGCAGCAGGACAGCCATTCCCGGTCAGCGTAGCAGCAAAAGATGAGACAACCATTACCTTTGATGCAAATCATGAGATGGCAGGAAAGGAACTGAATTTCAAGATCGAACTTGTGGAAGTTGGGGAGTAAGAACATGAAGTACCTGATTATTGGTGCAGGGGGAACCGGTGGTGTGGTGGGTTATTACATGACAAAAGCCGGAAAGGATGTGACACTGATTGCCAGAGGAGCACATCTGAAGCAGATGCAGACAAAAGGATTGATTTTAGAAAAAATGTGGGATCAGTCCACCGAGACGATCACGGTAAAAACGTCAGATATGGGGCATTATACAGAACAGCCGGATGTGATTCTGGTTTGTGTAAAGGGATATTCTCTGGCAGATACGATTCCATTTATTCAGAAAGTGGCAAAGAAGGATACCGTGGTGATCCCGATTTTGAACATCTATGGAACCGGTGCAAAAATGCAGAAGGAACTGTCAGAATTTCTGGTGACAGATGGCTGCATCTATGTATCTGCCAATATCAAAGAGCCAGGAGTATTGCTCCAGCATGGCAAGATTCTGAAAGTGGTCTTTGGAGTGCGGGAAAAAGAGGAATATCGTCCGGTATTAAAGGAGATTGAGAAAGATCTCTGCGATAGCAGCATTTATGGAGTTCTTTCTGAAAATATTCGTCGTGATGCGCTGGAGAAGTTTTCTTATGTATCACCGATTGGGGCAGCAGGACTGTATTATCATGCAACAGCCGGAGACTTCCAAAAAGAAGGCGAACAGCGTGAGACATTCAAGGCAATGATTCGTGAGATCGCAGCACTGGCAGATGCTATGGGAGTGCCGTTTGAAAAAGATATGGTGGATGTGAATCTGCGCATTCTGGCGAATCTGGCACCGGAAGCCACTACATCCATGCAGAGGGACGTCTATGCCGGAAAGAGTTCTGAGATCGACGGTCTGGTATATGAAGTAGTCCGGATGGGACAGAAATATGGAGTAGCGGTTCCTGTTTATGAAAAAGTAGCAGAAAAGCTGGGAGGCATAAAGTAAATGTCATTAGAGAAAGCAAAAGCATATCTGGCAGAAAAAGGTTATGCAGATCATGTGATCGAACTGGAAGATTCCAGTGCAACTGTCCAGCTGGCGGCACAGGCGCTGGGCGTAGAACCAGGCATGATTGCCAAGACCATGTCATTTCTGATTGGAGAGGAAGCCATACTGATTCTCACAGAAGGCACGGCAAGAGTAGATAACCGGAAATATAAAGATACCTTTCATATGAAAGCAAAAATGATTCCATTTGAGGAAGTGGAAAAATGGATCGGACATGCACCCGGCGGTGTCTGCCCGTTTGGAATTAAAGAAGGTGTCAAGGTGTATCTGGATGAAAGTCTGAAGCAGTTCGATACGGTGTATCCGGCGGCAGGGAATGATCACAGCGCAGTGAAACTGACCATAGCAGAACTGGAAGAAGTGGCAGGAGCAGTTGGCTGGGTGGATGTGTGTAAAGAACCGGCATAGTAATAGAAGATAATTTTTTCAGGGAAAAAAGTAATTCTGGTGGAAAAAGCTGCTACAAAGCGCAGCGGTTCAGCCGGAACAGGATCATTACAGCAATGGAATTGCTCATTATATTGAGTGCAGGGAAGGGTATGACCGACTGCTGGAAAGAGTTAAAGCGTCTGGGCGTGAAGATCTATGACCGTACCGAGGCAACAGCTCTTCTGATTACTGTGGAGAATGGGAAAAAACGTGGCATCGGTGCGATCGGTATGAATGTGCATACCTGGAAACTTCTGGTGTTTCGTGCAAAAGCAACCATGCTGACCATGTCCCGACCAGCCAGAGTGTGGCTGTTTAATCCAGATCTGGTGGGTTTATGTGAGAATCCACATGATCTGATGCGTACCCATGAAGTGCTGGATATTCTGGATGTGGCAGAGATGATTCTGCATGCATGTCTGATGAGAAAGTCCAGTTCGAAGCAGCTTTGCTTTACAAGAAGCGATTATACGGAGATGGATCCGCAGAAGGATCGCTGTTTTATCACCCTTCGAAAGGAAAGAGATCAGGTGGTAGAAGGCGAAGTGCCACTGGATTATTTCGGAGCTCTGCGGCTGAATATGTCTTATCTGTGGAATAACCGATATACTAGCATGCAAAACATCTGCACAGCAATTGGCAATGCATTTTCGTCAAAGTCAAAATCTGGATTATGTCCAGGTGCAGCTGTATGAGTCAGTGTATAGAAAAACAGACTTTTTCCACCGTGTGCCTGTACCGCTTCTGAGAGATAGGAGAAGTCTTCACTAAAAGAAGCAGTTGGATCTGGAGTACGCATAGTAAGCTTCAGAGAAGCAGCAGTATCCAGCAAAAGTTGTATCATATCAGAGTCATTCATGACAGATGGAGCGGATCCAACGGTCTCGATCTGGCTGGTGCAGGAGTGCATGGCAGCAGCAGCCTGAAGAATTTGTGTGGCATATGCCTCCATGTAATGGTTGACTTCTGTACTGCAGCCCCGTACTTCCAGTTCCAGCTCTGCATGGTCGCAAATGACATTTCGGCCGGAACCGGCATGGGCGGTTCCTACATTGATCTGGGATGGACCGTCCGAATGTCTTGGAATCGCATGGAGATTTAGAATGGCAGAGGCCATGGCCAGCATGGCATTGTGGCCTTTTTCCGGGAGAGCCGCATGAGAAGAAAGACCGGAAAAAGTAACATTTAATTTGGTAGTAGCCAGAGTAGGACCAACCGATACACCGATCTGCTCACCGGGCGTACTGTATGGGAAAATGTGACTTCCAATCAGATAATCCACATCGTTCAGATGTCCATGTTCTGCAACAGAGCGGGCACCGCGAACCCCTTCTTCTGCAGGCTGGAAAATCAGTCTGACAGTTCCAGAGAACATCTCTTTCCTTTCAGACAGAATCCGTGCAACGGTCAGACCAACAGCGGTATGTCCATCATGTCCGCAGGCATGCATAAATCCCAAATTTTGAGAAGAAAAACCTTCTTTGTATGGAAGGTGATCAGCACTTTCGTCTTCCTTAATAGGCAGGGCATCAATATCGAAACGCAAGGCGATCACAGGACCGGCACCAAGATGCAGCGTTCCGATGACTCCGGTGAAGCCGCCACGGGCTGACGCAGCATATTCTGGTATGGCACCCTGAGACAGGGCACGCTGGTAGTGAGATTCCAGCACCTCTTCAGATGGAAGACCCATGCGGGCGTCGGTGGCGCACACATCCGGACCGGTCAGCACCTGATAACCAAGATCCGTCAGATATTTTGCAATGATGGAAGTGGTGCGCACTTCGCACCAGCCCGGTTCCGGGAAATGATGAAAGTCCCTGCGCAGCCGGATCAGATCCGGAGTCAGGGATGAGATATCAGTATTTAACATTTCAAGAAAATCAGATTCAGAAAACATAATGAGTAGTATCCTTTCGGTTTCGTGAACAGTTACGAACATATTATAACATAGCTGTCCAAATCTGGAAGAAAGGACAGGAAAGAATCTAAAATATTTTCGAAAAGTGTCTTGAAAAGGATATCCCAGATTGTTATAATATGTGATGTATTGCAAAATGGGGGAGGTTTCGGATTTTATTACGAAACAAAACAAGCTTAGCAGGAGGAAAATAATGAAAAAGGGGAAATTGTGGACCGCATTGCTGCTTACGGCAGCCATGTGTGTAAACCCTGGCTGGACACAGCTTCCAGACAATGCCTCTTATGATAAAGTGAGTGCAGAAGAGGGAGATTCGGATACCGAAGGAGATACTGGAAGTGAAGAAGCCATTGATCCTACGGTACAGACAAATGATATCCCTGGGTGGCCGCAGGGGGACGTAGTAGAATGCGATGCGGCGATTTGCTTTGATGCCAATACGGGAACAGTTCTGTATGGCAAGAACATTGACAAACAGGAATATCCGGCCAGTATCACCAAGATCATGACGGTGTTGCTTGCGCTGGAAAACGGAAATCTGGATGATACGGTTACTTTTTCAGAAAATGCGGTGTACAGTATTGAATACGGAAGTGCACATCTGGGACTGACAGAGGGAGAAGAACTGACACTGGAGCAGTGCCTGTACGGTATCATGCTGGCATCGGCCAATGAGATCTCCAATGCGGTGGCAGAGCATATTGGTGGAAGTGTAGAGAATTTTGCCAATATGATGAATGAAAAAGCAGCGCAGCTGGGATGCGTCAATACACATTTCGTGAACCCAAACGGACTGCATGATGAGAATCATTATACTTGTGCCTATGATATGGCATTGATCACCCAGGAGGCCATGAAGTACGATAAGTTCCGGGAGATCATCCATACACAGGAGTACAGTTATCCAGAGACGAATCTGGTGAAGGAAAAAAGGTATTTTGCCAATCATCACGGTATGCTGATGGATGAAAGCAGAGCCTATGATGGATTTATCGGAGGCAAGACCGGATATACGGATGAAGCATGGAATACCCTGGTATCTACAGCAGAACGAAATGGCATGCTCCTGATCAGTGTGGTATTGCATGCACCGGGGCAGGAAAGCGAATACGGAGACACGAAGACTGTGCTGGATTACGGATTTGACAACTTTCAGGAAGTACAGGTCAATAATCTGGACCAGAGTATAACGAATACAGAGCTTATCGGAATTGATGATCCAACGGAACTAGAGAAAATCAAACAGGCTGATTTGTCACAGCCTCCATTTACGGTAGGAGAAACGGCAACGCTTACCATACCGAACGGAGTGGAAGTGTCGGCACTTACCAGAAAGATGGATTTTACGACTGGAAAGCTGACATATTATTATGGGGATCAGGCTCTGGGAAGTGCTTCTTTTACCTATACAGGGGAATGGGAAGAAGAGACAGAGGCACCAACCGAGACGGAAACAGAAACCGAGACAGAAACGGAAGCAGGTGGACTGACCAGAATGATTCAAAATGGAGCATTTGCGAATAATAAAGTACTGACTGCAATTGCAGGAGGGTATGATAAGGTAGATCTTTTCATTAAGACACATACCGTATTTGCTGTTATAATAGGGGCAATCCTGTTGATTATTTTTATACCGCTTTTACTGGTATCGATCAGCAGAAATAAGAAATACAAAAAAATGATCGAGCTGCGTACACAGGAGATGGCGCTGCGCAGGCAACTGGAAGCAGAGATTGAAGAAAAATCTGCAGCACAGGTGGAAGCGGAACTCCGGGCACATGAACTGGAAATTCAGCTGGAAGAAGAGCGGAAGAAAAACCGCGAAAAAGAAGCTGAGCAGACAGAACAAAAGCCGGAGACAGAAGAACAGACATCAGGGGAAGCTTAAATACGAAATCGTAAAAAGGAGCAGGCAGCCGTAAGGGGAAAAAAGCATACGGCTGTGGAAATAAGGGAGGAATAATTAATATGAACTGGGTATCACCAATTAAGGATGACGAAACACTGGAACGCTTCAAACAGGCACTTCGCAAGGTAGATGATAAATACTATATTTTGTTCGAGATCGGTGTGGGAACCGGACTTCAGCTTCAGGAGATCCTGAAATTCAAAAATAAGGATATTCGTGGAAAGGATGAGATCGAAGCCTGCATTGGAACCAAGAATATTAAACGAACATTCAAGATTAATAAAGATCTGAAAAAAATTATTTTAGACTACACAGAAGGCAAGGATCCGGAAGCATATCTGATCGTTGGACATGCAAGCTCTGCATCTTCCTTATCCAGAGAACAGGCGTATCGTGTATTTAAGAATGTGGGAAAAGAACTGGGACTGAATTCAATCGGTGCACAGACCATGAGAAAAACATTTGCATGGAGATATTATAAGAGTACCAATGATATCTATTATCTGCAGAATCTGTTAAATCATGCTTCACCTTCTATTACTTACCGTTACATTGGAGAAAAGCCAAATGTAGAGGTAGTATTAAAGAAGATGACTCCGGAAGAAAATGAAAGAAGCCGTTATCTCCTCTATAAAGACGGAAACGGAAAGAAACGAATGGATAACATCATCGAATTGTTCCAGCACCTGAAATCAGAACTGGATAATCCGACAAACAATGATGCATTTTACGGTAAGGTTGACTGCCTTCTGGAAGAAGTAGAAGAACTGATTAAGAATTATAATAAGACCAACTAAGAAAAACGGCACCATGAATGGAATCATTCATGGTGCCGTTTTAAACGTCTTCGTTCCTGGAGAATCAGTTTACGTTCCAGCAGATCTCCAGCCCGGTCTACATCAATTTGTTTGATGGTTTTTACACAGAAAAAGCCATCTGAATTCTCACACTTTTTCAGTCGGATTTTCCCTTTCAGATAGCCGTGTTCTTCACAATAGGCCAGACAGCTGAAGTTTTTACCGCCGCTGGCAAACCAGCGGATCTTTTTTTTCGCATTTTTGCCACAGAGATAACATTTGGTGGAAGTGACTTTTCGGTCCTTCATCAGGTCTTTTTTAGAAGAAAACTCTTTTGAGACAAACTTGGAATATCCATCGAAAATGATATAAATTTCCTCACGTCTGTTTTTCGGACTGCGAAAATAATCGATAGAATAAAAATGATGAAGCTGTTTGTCAGGAAGAAGTTTCATGACTTCTGCAGTGTAGAATGCATCGGAGAGAGCAGCATGAAAGGTCTGAGATTTTGGAATCTGAAGTTCGTCCACAGCCGTCTCCAGTGATTTGCGGCTCTTCCCGTCATCAAAACAGATGCTGTATAACTTCTGAATGTCCAGATATTTTAATGGGAAAGGGAAAAAGTTCTCCACGTTATGATAGCGCATATTGCGCTGAAACTCCAGCAGATCCAGGGAACCCCAGATACAGTAGGTGGCATCTTCTGTACACCACTGACGGAATCGTTCACATACAGCCGGAAAAGGATCGGCTTTTTTTAATTTATCTGCGGAAAGGTGAATGATAGACTGGGTCATGGAATGCAGGCGTTTATAAACAGAAGGCTGAACCAGTTCGTGGAAACGGCTGACTTCCTGCATTTCACTGTTCAGTTTTACTGCGCCGATCTCCAGAATCTCAAAAGGAAGTGCCGGATTCTCTTTTGCTTTTCCATCTGGACATTGATTCCATTCCAGATCAAATACAATATAATTCATAATAGTCTCCTGTTGATGTTGCATGGTGTGTATGATGCCAGCGGATTGTTGCGTGCTATGCACTTTGGAACCCTGGCATCATCATGATACCAGAGGATTGTTTTTCCGTCAACTTGCATAGCAAAGGAGAGATTCTTTCGGCAAGTTGCTCATGGGTTTCAGAAAAAAAGATGACGAAAGGCAGAAGTCACAAGAGAATCAAAAAAAGTTTGGGCAATAGTGTCATGGCGCGAAACAGGAAAAGCAGTTATACTGGTTTCATGTTAAGAAGAGCGCAGACGACGCATAAAATGGGAGGAAGATTAAAATGGCAAGTTTATCCTTAGAGCATATTTATAAAAGATACCCAAATGGTTTTGAAGCAGTAAAAGACTTTAACCTTGAGATTGAAGATAAAGAATTCATCATTTTCGTAGGTCCTTCAGGTTGTGGTAAATCTACGACACTTCGTATGATTGCAGGTCTGGAAGAGATTTCCGAAGGTACACTGAAGATTGGTGACAAAGTTATGAACGATGTAGAGCCAAAGGACAGAGATATCGCAATGGTATTCCAGAACTACGCTCTGTATCCACATATGACTGTATATGATAATATGGCATTTGGTCTGAAACTGAGAAAAGTTCCAAAGGATCAGATCGATAAAATGGTAAAAGAAGCTGCCAAGATTCTTGACCTGGACAAGCTGCTTGACCGTAAACCAAAGGCTCTTTCCGGTGGACAGAGACAGCGAGTTGCTATGGGACGTGCTATCGTACGTGATCCTAAGGTATTCCTGATGGATGAACCACTGTCAAACCTGGATGCAAAACTTCGTGTTCAGATGCGTATTGAGATCTCCAAGTTGCATCAGAGACTGGGTGCTACGATCATCTACGTAACACATGACCAGACAGAGGCTATGACACTGGGTACCAGAATCGTTGTTATGAAAGACGGTGTTGTTCAGCAGGTAGATTCTCCACAGAATCTGTACAATAATCCAGGCAACCTGTTCGTAGCAGGATTCATCGGATCACCACAGATGAACTTCATGGATGCCGTAGTAGAAGCAGCTGGAAAGAATGTTACATTAAAAGTTGGTCAGCACAGCATCAAACTGCCAGAAGCAAAATCAAAAGCTCTTATAGATGGCGGTTATGTTGGAAAGACTGTTGTTATGGGTATTCGTCCTGAAGATGTACATGACAGTGCAGAATTTATTGCTGCATCACCAGATACTGTAGTAGAATCTACGATCAGAGTATACGAACTGCTGGGTGCAGAAGTATTCCTGTATTTCGATGTAGAGAACTTCCCTATGACAGCCCGTGTAAATCCTACCACAACAGCAAGAACAGGTGATACTGTGAAGTTTGCACTGGATGCAGAGAAGATCCATGTATTCGACAAAGAGACAGAACTTACTATCACAAACTAAAAATTAAGAATCAGATAAAAGGAGAGGCGATGAGTCTCTCCTTTTTTATGTAGTGTGTCCAGCGAAGCTGGACCACACTTGCCGGTGTAAGTCCGGTCACGGTAATCGCCAGTGAGCCGTGTAGCTAAACTCGGTGCGTTGTAGTAATACAGGGTGCTAAGCGAGTGGATAAAGTAACCTCAATAAGAGGAGCGAGCAATCATACAGACCGTAACATAAAGTGAATTCTGCCGTATCGTTAAAAAGGTCTCTGGCAAGAGAACAAGGGGAAGCTGAACTCTGGGCATATGGGTGAAAGCCATGGAACGTGTGAAGATACTGGAAAGCAGCACGGAGGAATCCCTCGGTATAGAGGAAGCGGTATGTATGAAAAGTGTGGTTCGGAACTGGAGAGACCCTACCCATCACCGAAAGGTAAAAAGAAAGCGTATAAGCTTGGCGAAGTCGTATTTTCTGATGGGAGGGAGTCGGAGAGGAACATAGTACCGATAATGACTGTGCAAGATAACGCAGTTTATGGGAAGGTTCCTTACTTCATTCATGTTTGTAGAGAGGGTAAGAGTGAGAGAATGTCATGCAGACTAATAACTCCAAAGAAAAAGTTCGACAACTTCAAAACAAACTTCTAAGGGTGTGATCAAGGCTAAGAAAGCTGGTACCGCAACTATTACAGTAAAATCCGGAAGTAAGACAGTAAAAGTCAAAGTAAAAGTTACAAAATAAAGCCTGCAAATAAAAAGTCAAGGCTAAATTGAAAGAACATTGAAAATTTTATACAGGTTGAAAATTGGGTATCAAAATAAGACCACCACACCAGTGCTGGTCTGAAAATATTAGTGGATAATTAAGATTCTGGAAGAGATGAAAGATATTCTTTCACTCGTCCGTAGTAGATTCTTAGAAACTTGTTAGCACCTGCAGTCATATAGACATAGTAAGGCTTGCCTTGAGCACGTTTCTTATCTAAGAACTGATAAACAGGATCATCTTGAGGATGCGTTTTAATCAGGACATCCATTACCTGAAATAAAGTCTTTCTAAGATCAGCGGAACCTCGTTTTGAGGTAGGAACACTTTTTTGTTCATAGGTTCCGGATTCATTAACACCAGGATCTACACCGGCAAATGCAGTAATAGCACTTTTGTGAGTGAAACGGGAAACATCTCCGATCTCAGCCATCAACTGAGGACCAAGTGAAGTTCCAACCCCTTTCATAGCCATAACGACAGGATATTCCGGGAGTTTGGATGCAGTTTCATTCATGAGAGTGCGTAGTGATTCAACAGTTGTAGAGGCACTATTAAGCTGGTCTACAGCCTGCTTGATAATAAGCTTTGTAATGGCATCCTTTGGAAGTACAGGAACAAGTTCCTTTGCTTTTCCATAGATTTCTTCAGCTTTTGACTGACTGAAGTTGTACTTCTTGCGTTTGCACCAGTTTTGATAATGGTCGATAAAGGCATTCAGGGACATTTTACGGACACAGTCCACATGCCAGTATGTAGATGCAAAATCAACCCATTTCTGGCTGCCGTCACTGCGTGCAGGACTGTCAAAGTAAGTATTAACACCAGGATAGGTTTGGTCAAGGATGCCGATAAGATTATTTTTCATAGCCGTCTTGTGTTTCATGTAAAAGCCGAACTGACGGTTCATGGTTCTGAGCTGATTGCGTAATTCATCCATAACATTATACTGTTTAAGATTTTGCCATTTGTCAAGAGCATATCAGGCAATCTTAAAAGCATCCGCTTTATCAGATTTCACTTTACGAAGAGAATCATTATCAAAGTCTTTGATAAGTTTTGGGTTAATGGCACTGACGAAAAGATTTGCCTCTGAAAGCTGATGAGCGAGGACTTCATAATAACGTCCTGTGTGCTCCATCACGATTCGGGACTCACCTTCAACAGAATTGATTAGTTCTACAAGTGAACGGATGTCACTGGCCGTGTGTTTGATTTCAAAAGGTGTGGAAACAATTTCACCGAATGGTCGCATGATAGCAACCATACTTTTACCTTTTGAAACATCGATACCTACTGCGTTCATAAATTGTCACTCCTTAAGATTATTGCAATGGATAAATACCAGTTTTACTCATTGCCTATTCAATCTACTGTGGTGTGACGCGAATGTACCTATGGCGATTCAACCTGCATAAAACGAACGCTGCGAATGAGGAGCTGGTTATCAGTCTTAATTGCGGACGCGATGTCCAAGAAAAGGGACGATATACTAATTGCTCCATCATTATACAGCTTAAGCAACAAGATGGATAATTCCTTACTGGCTGTAAGGGATATTAACCATAAATATATTGTAGTAGAAAAGGATATCCATTTTCCCAGCCTATCTTCAGACAGAAATGCCTTGCAAAGACTAGGATTCCCTAAAAATGTATTTTATTGACTAACACGCAAAGTGAGGCGTAAAATCGTAGAAAACGGGGGATAACAGACAGCAAAAGACAGACAGGAGGTTGGGATATGCAGAACTTATCAGCACAGGCTTCAGGC
>NZ_JAOQKE010000015.1:0-45051 GCF_025567005.1 Muricoprocola aceti | reverse complement strand
CCCCGTTCTTGTATATATAGAATACAAAAAAAGTTTTCTTGTGCAGATTGACATGGTGAACAATTCAAGTTAACATTTTGTTATATAACTGTATATTGTGACGGATAAAAAATGACAAAATGGAAAGAAAGTATGTCTTATCGTCTAAAAATACAATAATACAGAAACGCTGGTACAGATGGATGACTCTGAAAGTGAAGGGGAACAGATCGTTGGAGGAGAAACGGATGAAGAATCGGAGAATAGCTCAGTAGATACAGCCGGATAGGATACGTCGGCCGGAGGAGAGGAATCTTCCAGTGAATCAGCAGAAACGGTAACGATTACCAGGATTACCGGAACTTCGGAAAAAGAACAGTTTATCAGTGAACTGGACGGTTGTGGAATCGCCTTTAATACCAAACTGTCTGTAACATATTCTGATGGTGTTACAGAAAATTGTGAGGTTGGAAATGATAAGTTCACAGACCGATATGGCAATACGATTCCGTTTTATTAAAAAAATGAAGATACAGGTGAGACCAAGCAGGATACAGAGATGACGCCTATGTCAGCAGGCACCTGGTATATGATCTGTAAGATAAATGGAAAAGAGTTCCAGACGGAGGTAGCTTATCATGTGGTAAATTTGGAGGATGCAGAGATACCGGTACTGAAAGTAGGACCTGTGACGATTCACAGCGGAGAGCTTGAAAAGCAATGGTATCAGTTCGTTGCTCCAGAGACAGGAAAGTACTATTTCAGAACAAGCACCAGCTTTTCTGTTTTCCAAAAGACAGAGGCTGGGATAGAAGAAGCAGGGTATTCTCATGAAAGTTTTCAGACGACTGCGGGAGTGATCTATTATCTTGGATTCCAAGGACCGGCAAAGAATGAAACAACCGGATGTTGGGGTAATGACTGGACCACAGAATTGGCGCAGGTGCATGGAGAAATAACATCCGTGACAGATATCACACCAGAGAAAGAAGTATATCTGAATGGAATGGATTTTCATATCATAGCCGGTTCACAGATTACGATCCATTATCCGGACAGAGAGAGCAAAACGATAAAATGGCCAGATGCTGAGACCTATATAGATGAAACAGGAAATGCAATTTCGATAAGATTAAAGAGAAAAGATGATTCTGAAATTTACAGCCAGGAAGAGATATTGAAAGAGGGAGATTATGCAGTATCTTTTCTGGTAGATGGAGAAGAAATCGGAGCCAGTGATGATGTCTATCATTTGAGAGAAGCAGCGAATGCAGAATTACCTGCACTGAGTCTTGGAGAAAATGAGATTATCAGTATGGATTCAGAACATTTCCATAACTGGTATCGGTTTACTCCGGCTGAGACGGGAACTTATAAGATTGATAAATATAATAATCTGAATATCTACACAAGTGACGGAGAAGTTAGATACACACAGAATGGTACATTTTCGGCTACAGGAGGAAACACCTATTACATTGGTTTTCGTGGTCCCTATCCATCAGATGGAACAGACTATACATGGAGAACAGAAATAAGAAAAATCAAAACGGTAAAAGCGATCAAGGTAACACCAGGTAAAACAGAGTTTTATGCCGGAGTATCTCAGAACCATATACGGTTACAAAAGATGGAATTTCGTTACAGTAATGGTGAATCAGAAGAATTCACGGAAATTGGAAGTTGGGACAATATCGATGGCAATGGAAATGGAATCTATGCGTATGTGGAAGGAACAGACGGCCAGCGATATGGTATGTGGGAAAAACTGCCACGGGGAGAATATACGGTTCATATTCAGTGTCAGGCAGATTCACAGATAGAGGATACTTACGTTATACAGATAAACAAAGAGGAGCCTACACCATTTCACGGCGGTGCAGTAAGTGTAACGAGAATGCGACCAGATAAGAAGTATGCGGTTTCTCTTAATGAAGACAAAATAGCGCAATGGTTTTCTTACACACCAGAAAAAGATCAAACCGTGCAGCTGCAGTCTTATGGCTCTTGTGATGTGTATGGGGAGTTATATGATGAAACTGGTACAAAATTAGCAAACAACGAGAATGATACAGAAGAAAGAAATTTCTCTATACAGATGACATTGCAGGCTGGAAAGACCTATTACCTGAAAACAAGATTACGCAGTACAGGAGAAGCAGGAGATTATCAGGTTTGTCTTACCGAACATAAAAATATAAAATCGCTGGAAGTAGTGGAGCATAATCTGAAAACAGTTTACCGGAAGGGAAACGATATGCCAAATCCGGATATTTTGTTAAAAGCTACCTGTGAAGATGGTAGTAATGATGTTTTTTATAAAGGAGAAAAGTACGGCAGCGAAATATCAGGCGAAGTCATAAAAGAAACAGGCGATCCGGTGGATACGTTGGAAGAGGGTGGTGCCTACATTTATCAGATTCGCTATGGAGAAGGACAGACTGTAGAAGTAGGAAGGTTCCGGGTGGTATCACTGGCAGAGTATACGAAGCAGGTGGTAACAGAGAATCAGGAACAGAAGATGGACGTGGATGAAACGCATACTATGCGTTATCAGTTTACAGTTGCGGATGAATGGATCTATCAGCTGAGTGCAAATGTTCCTTTTGAAAATCTGAAAGTATATGATACAAATGAAAATGAAGTGGAAATAACAGCAAATGGAGATACATATACGGAATATGCGGCACTGCCAGCCGGAACGTATTATGCAGTGGCAGATCTGGATTCAGATGTGACCAGTCTGATAGTGTCCGTAAAGAAGGCAATCTTACCGACCAGTATGTCTGTGATATATGACGGAGACGACCTGCTTTCGGGACCGGATACATGGAACAGGCAGAATCTGGCAATTGATGTAACGTACACTGATGGAAGCAGAAGATGGATACAGTACATGGAAAAAGACTGTTATGGAAACCGCTTCCAATATAAAATCAGGGATATGCAGGGGAATAATTGGAATATGTATCAAACCTGTCCGACAGGAACCTATACAGTTATTCCGGAAGTGTCTCGTGCTGGTATGGATAGTTGGAATGAAAACAGTCTTTCCTCACAGATTCTGAAAAAAGTGATGAAAGAAGATAGCATTACATCTGCGACAGTAAAAGTGGTAAAACCAGATGTTGCTGCGATGACGGAGATTACCACAGAGAAGAATGTGGAGGTGACTGGCAGAAGCGGAAGATATTTTTATACTTTTATTCCGAAAGAAGCTGGAACATATACCGTAAAATATCAGGGGACAGACTATGCGAATATTACATTCTATGAGAATCTGGATAATCAGCTTAGCAATTTGGGAAATATCATAAATGCAGAAGCCGGAACAAGATATGTGGTGATGGCGGAACATGCTGCAGATTATCAGTTCCGTATTATAAAGGCAAACACAGCGACGGAAGAAACGGTGAAAAAGACGATCCAGAGTGTAGAGATTTGTTCAGAACTTGATTACGTGCATGGAGATTCCATGCGGCAGTACATTGGACAATTGTATCTATACGTGACTTATACAGATGATACAACAGGGATGGTGCCTCTTTTTTGTGATTCAAATGGAACAGTAACGGATAAATCAGATGATTATGGAAATGGATTTTATGATATTAAAGTAGAAAAAGTAGAATCGGAAACGAACGGGGAATGTGATCTGAATGTGTCTGTGCGTACAGAGGAAAAAGGTGTGACAGAAGGCCGGTTTCCGATCAGAGCTGTGGAAGACTGTGCAACAGAAGTGACTGCCGAGAAAGAAGTGCAGGCATCTGCACCTGCCTACTTTAAGTTTGTTCCGGAAGAAACAGGAAATTATGTGTTTCAGACAACGGCACAGGGATATGGTGTGTACTTTGGAAACTTTATAGAAAATGCCTCTTTTTCGAATGGAAACAGTTTTGATGAAAATGATACCCGCGTCAACAGGACAACGGTAAAGCAGCAGAGAGGAAGAACCTATTATTTTAATGTGGCAGAAAACAGAGGAGATCCTGTGATTCCTTATACGCTTTCCATTTCGAAAATAAAGAAGAATGTGGCAGGTCTGAAAATTGTAGAGGTACCAGAAGATCTGGCAGCTTATGCCGGGATAGGATTGTTGGATTACCGTTGGTTAAAAACAGAAGTAACTTATTCAGACGGAAGTACAGAGCTTCTGATGGATGAGGAAAAGGAACGTTACAGTGGAATGTTTTTACAGCGAGAAGGTTCATGGATAAACATGGATACATTTCGAGTAGAAGTGGAATGCAACCAGTATCGTACTTTTGTGGATCTTCCGGTAAAAGCCTGGGATTATACCGGCATACTGGAACTGGAAAAAGCTGTGGTTATCAAGGCGGGAGAAAACTTTGGAATGTATTCTTTCACACCGCCAGAAAAAGGCAGCTATCAGCTTTGTATAACCGGAACAGAGCAAAATATGTTTGCTGAAGTCTACGACAGTGAAACACAGAGGGCTCTTTTTCCGCAGTATGGATATTATACGCTGGAAGCAGATAAAACTTATAATGTGGCATTTCATTACTACGAGGAGAAAGAGGATCATACGGTAACGGTACAAAAAGCGGAAGAGCCAGGCGAACATGTTCATAATTATGTAGTGGACAGAAAAGAAGCTACCTGTGAGGAAAAAGGATATACTCAGAAAAAGTGCAGTGTATGTGGAGAATTGCTGGAAGGAAGTTATGAGGAGATTCCGGCACTGGGACATAAACTGACAGAAACAAAGGCAAAGGAAGCAACCTGTATCGAAGACGGAACAAAAGGCTATTGGATCTGCGAAGTTTGTGGAAAGGTATTTGCAGATGCAGATGGGACAGTAGAAACAACCGTAGAAGCATGTGTACTTCCGTCTCTTGGGCATGATTTCAGAGAGATGGAATGGATAGAAGAAAAAGAGCCAACCTGTACAGAGGCTGGGAATTGGTCTTACTGGTATTGCCCGTTATGTAAGGGTGCATTTGATTTGATGGAGACTACTTTTATACCGACAACCATGGATATGATCATACGTGAACCATTAGGGCATGACTGGGAAACTGTAGTGCTGCAGGCAGCTACAGATACCGAAGATGGTATGCAGGCAGAGATTTGTTCCAGATGTAAGGAGGAAAAAGAAGGAAGTCGTAAGCCGATTCCAATGACCGGCCACAAGATGGGTGAATGGAGTGTTACGGCAGAAGCAACCTGTACAGAAGCAGGAGAAAAAAGCAGGAGCTGTATCAATGAATACTGTGTATATTGTAAAGATGGGACAAGGTATACAGAGACAGAAGAACTTCCGGTACTTGGACATGATATGACAGAGACGGAAGGGTATGAGGCAACCTGTACGGAGCCAGGCCTGGATCCGTATTGGAACTGTAATCGGTGTGGCAAGAGTTATACAGATGTAACCGGAAGCACAGAGACGACTGCCAAGAATCAGGTGACAGCAGCTCTTGGTCATGATATGACGAAGATAGAAGAGGTAGCACCTACCTGTACGGAGGATGGTCATAACGCTTATTGGATCTGTAATCGATGCGGCAAGATTTTTTCAGATGAAGCTGGCAATACGGAAACAACGGCAGAGGATCAGATTCTTCCTGCTATAGGACATCAGTGGGAAGAAAAAGTACTGGAAGAGCCAACGGAAGATAAAGAAGGAACGACAGCGATTGTCTGCAAAAATTGTGAAGCAGTACAGGAAAACAGCACAAAGATCCTTCCAAAGAAAGGCCATACTTACACAATAGTTTCGGAAGCGTTGTCCTGGACGGAGGCCGTTGCAAAAGCGCAGGAATCCGGTGGACATCTGGCAACCGTTACGACTGCGGCAGAAAGTACCTATATCAGACAGCTTATGGAGGAAGCCGCTGTTACGGATTGCTGGATTGGCGGATTCCGAGACGGCAGTCAGTGGAAATGGATAACCAGAGAGGAATTTTCTTATTCCGGATTTGCTGAGGTGCCGAATGGAGAAGGAATCTATCTGCTGGAACATGCAGATGGACTCTGGAGCAACTCTGGAAATGAAGAAAAGCATAGTTTTGTAATTGAACGAGATGATATCAGTTATATACCAGATAGTGCGGCACCGGAGATTGAGCGTGTTTCGCCGGAAAATCACAGTGTATTAAATGGTGTGAAAGAATTTGCAGTAGCTGCCAGTGATGATACGGCAGTGAAATCCATCAAGATGGAATGGGCAGTCAGCGCAGATGAATTAGAATGGGAAACACTGGATCAGGTAATCGCCGGAAGTGAAGGAATCTTTTCAGTGGGTACCACAATCTGGAAAGAAGCTGTGATTAAGGTGCGATTCCTGGCAGAAGATATCTATGGAAATAGTGCTTACAGCACAGCCGTATATGAGTATACCATTGATAATCAGGGACCGGAAAAAGTGACCGGACTGGCATATTCTGCTACTTCTACGAACATTACCTTATCATGGGCTGATGTGCCAGATGAGGATTTTGGCTATTTCCAGGTAGAACAGCAGCAGGAAGATGGAAGCTGGACTGCAATACAGAGAGCAGACAGTACTCTTGGAGTTAATATTTCCGGCCTTTCTCCGGAAACAAAAGCTACATATCGCGTAGTAGCTTACGATGCATATGGAAACCGGGGAACCGAGTCGGATCCGATCGAGGCATCTACAACAAAGGATATGACAGCACCGGTGATCTATGATATTTCGCCGGAAGCAATGAGATGTAAAGGCACAATTTCGATGCAGTTTACGGTATCAGATGATACAGGAGTCAATGCGCTGTTGATTCAAACTTCCAGGGATAAGTCTGCATGGACAGAGCTTGCCAGTCTGGAAGTGCAGAAGAGTGGAACCACAATTGTAGTATCCTATACACTGGACACGGATATGTTAGAAGAAGGATCTGTTTTTGTACGTGCCATTCCGACAGACTTGTATGGCAATGAGGGAAACAGTACGCAGACAGCACCTTTTGTGGAATATGTGATAGACCGCACTGCTCCGGCAGCACCGCAGGGACTGAAAGCGGCAGAACCAAAAGGCAAAAAAGTAATGCTATCCTGGAAACGTGGCGAGGAAGAAGATCTTGCCGGATATCAGGTGGTACGAACCAGTCTGGATACCGGAAAAGAAGAAATCCTTGTTTCGGATTACACTGCGTTAAGTTATGTGGATCGAAATGTAGAATTCAGTCAGAGATATGCATATCGCATTCGTGTGACTGACCTGGCAGGCAATATCAGTGAAGACAGTGAATCTTTAGAAGTCACCATTCCGGCAGATACTGAGAAACCGGTGATTCACAGTATTGCACCGGCAAGTGGCAGGATTGGGATCAGGAGCCAGATCAGGGCATTAGTGGAAGACAATAATGAGGTAGAAGTCCTGCGGGCATCTTACAGTACCGACGGGGCAAACTGGCAGACGATTTTTGATATCAGCGTAAATGCACAAAATGGAGTATATCCGATCAATGTTGACTGGGACAAGATCAACCTGGGAGCAGAGAAACAGTTTTATCTGAAGGCTGTTTGCGTGGATGTGTCTGGAAATATCAGTGAAGAAGTAACCAGAACCTATACCATCGATGATGTGGCACCAGAAGCATCTGATCTGACAGCAACAGTAAAAGAAGACCAGAGTGCTATCGAACTGACTTGGACAAGCGGACAGGAAGAGGATCTGGCCGGGTTCTATCTGTATCGAAGAGCTGCCGGTGAGACAAAGGATAACAGCATCTGTGTATTACAGAAGTCGGCGGAAGATAAGGAACAGTATACATTTGAAGATACGACGGTACAGTCTTTGACAGGTTATATTTACTTTGTCAGATCTATAGACAAATATGGCAACTCTGCGGACAGTAACGAAGTGATGATTACAGCACCATTGATTCAGGTGGTGGATACGACAGATCCATATGCCTATATATCAGCTAATTCCAGAGGCGAACTTGGCGTGGAAATGACATTTTCCGCAGCGTCATCTTATGACGATACAGGAATCGTTTCCTACAAGTGGGATTTTGGTGATGGATCTACGGCAGATACGATGGAAGCGGTTCACACTTATGAGACGGCCGGAACCTATGAGGTAACACTTACGGTTGCAGATGCAGCTGAAAATACGGCAACTGTGCAGATGAATGTAACGATTTACGACAAAGACAGTACAGGATTCGTGCGTGTCAGAGTACATGATGAAAATGGAGCGGCAGTATCGGATGCCGGAGTCTACTTTGATCTGGGGTCAGAGCAGATGAGAATGATCAATACCAACGGTGATGGCTATGCAGAACTTACCGCAACCAAGGGTATGTATCCGATCGGAGCATATAAGGACGGCTATCTTCCGGTTAAGAAGGAAGTACAGATTACCGAAAAGCAGACAACAGAGGTTTCTCTTACTCTGGTGAAAAAAGATATGATTGTTGGTGATCTGACGGTGAGACGTATGACGCTGGAGGAAATCAAGGCAGCTGGAATCAAGCTGGACGAGGAAGCCAATCAGAATGTCTTCAAGTTTAAAACGACGCTGTATTACAAAGGAGAAGAAATCCCGGTGGAAGGTACCTATAGTGGTGGCCAGTGGCATTGGGAAGATGAAGAATATAAAGTAGATGACCGGATTATCAAACCGGTGCCGATTCCTATTCCGGATTTCGATGGTTACTGGAATTATTCCGGCGGAGGCAGTGGCGGTTCTGGTGGGGATGGCAGTCAGATGACGATCAAAGAGCCGATGATTGCCGTGCTGGAAATCCCTGGAGAAGGAAGCTGGTTGAAGGACTTCTTTGATGTGGAACTTACGGTTTTGAATCAGGCAGATTCTGCATTCTATGTAGATAACTGTAAGGCAACCTTAAAAGTACCTTCCGGACTGACGTTAATGGATTCCAATTATACAACTGCCAGTCCTGAAGTTTCCATGGGAACAATTCAGGGTGGAAAGAGTGCATCTGCACACTGGATTCTGCGTGGTGATGAAGCAGGTGAGTATGAAGTAGGTGCAGATTTCTCCGGTACACTGAGAGATTTTGGAGCAAGTATCCATGCGTCCTTTAAAGTAAAAGAGCCGTTTAAGGTACGAGGCGGAGAAAACATCTGGGTGGACATTATCACAGAAAGTGCTATTTTGAATTACACTGATGGTGCCATTCGAGTAGGTATTCGAAATGAAGATGAGAACCCGGTATATTGTCCGAATCTGAAGCTGGACAAAGTACAGCTGGTAAAATCCTGGAAGGCATCAGGACCAAGTACTGTGAATACCAGCCGTGAAGTACTGGAGACGGGAGAAGAACTCTGGTACGATTACATCATTGACCGGGATGATTGGGAAGAACTGATCGGGGCGGAAGATACTACATTCTATCTGGTAAATCAGATTACAGAACAGCTTTCCGGAGTTGACGTAAACTTTACGATGAAGACGGTAGAACCGTTAACCATATCCCCAGATAAGATAGAAGTCTATGAATATGACAGTGAAACAGGGGAAGTGGGCGAAGAAGTAAAATTATTGGATCTGCAGAAAAACGGAGTGTTCAAAGCAGAAATGCCGGATCTGATGATTAAGACTTATCGTCAGGATGAGTATGGAAAAGATGTTCCGACTTCTATGGAAGTGACCATTCGGGATGGCTATCTCATGCGAGATGACAAACCTGGCAACAGCCATGTAAAGAAAGTCACTACAGATGAAAATGGTACATGTATCGTGAAAGGATACGAGATTACGGACTGGCTGCCTGGAATATCAGATGGCGCAGCAGATGGAAATACGAAGACAAACTACAAAGCGTATGATATCGGCTTTTACAGCAGCAGAGCAAGGAAGATTGTATCGGTCGTGGTCAGAGGCAAGACAGCGACAACCGGCAATTTGACCGTGTGTGTGCAGGTTGAAAAAGAAGACGGAGGATATGCGAATATATCTGGTGCAACGGTAACGGTTGGAAATACCAGTGCAGTTACGGGCAAAGAAGGAAAGGTGGATATCTTTGGTAAAGCAGTTCCGACAGGAAAAAATACCATCCGTATTACTGCTGAAGGGTATTATCCGTTGGAAGATATTGTAACAGTAGGCGAACAGACAGAGAAAACCTATTATCTGTATAAGGATGATGGACTGGGACATTCTTTTATTAAGAATCTGTCCTGCAGTCTTAGCTCCAATTCGCTTGGAAATATCACCATTATTCCAAAGGGTACTGCATCTGGAAAGGTTACATTCACCTTGGATAAGGAGATTGTAGATGGAGAAGAATTTCAGAATTATACATATCGCATTTCCAACAAAGATAAAGTGGTAAAAGAAGGTGAGTTTACCAGTAATACATTCCTTCTGGATATGAATGATATGGATGCCGGGGAAAAACTGTACTTTGGAATGAAAGTGAAAACCGCTGATGGCCAGATTTACCAGGTGCCATACCAAGATGCTCATTTTCTGGTAATTGAACGCCCGAATTTCCTGAATAGCTTTACTTATGACCTGAATCAGGCTACAGATGGAAAAGAATGGTTCTTAAAGGGAAGTGATGTAGTAAAAGTACTGTTTAGCAAGAAGGGAAAAGATACCAAGGTCAACATTGGAAGCGGAACGAAAGATTCTTCTGATGATGAGAAAGAGGATACTTTACTGAAGCTGCTTCATCAGTATGACTTTGAAGTGGAAAATGAGAAAGAATTTCCGGTCACCGCAAGCTACGATACTTCAGGAAAAGTAACCATTGCTTATGCACTGAAACAGGAAAAGGCGAAGAAACAGTCTGGATTTTATGCGATTAGCAATGATAAGGACGGAAAACCGGAACGAACATCACTTTCCGGTGATATTAAAATTCAGCTGACCTTTACCTATAATACGATAAAAAATGTATGGGATGTGGCGGTTGATATTATACTGGAAGGAAATGTGAGTGTTCCTCTGGCAAAAGGTGAGTGGAAACTTGCCTATGCGGAAGTTGGCTTTGAAGGAAACGGAGAACTGGACCTGCAGTTATGCAAAACAGAAGTAGGAGATCAGTTCCTGGAAGAACTGTCAGATTCTTTCGCATTAAAGAGTGGAACCATAGAAGGTAAGGTAAAAGGTTCCGCAGGTGGAATGGTAGGAATGAAGGAACTCGCTTCTCTTGGCGCATATTTCAAGGTTGGCCTGAAAATGGGCTTTATGCCATATATGAAGATGCTGTCAACAGTAGAAGTTGGGTGGGAAAGCCATTTACTGTGTTTCCAGAACGGAGGAGCTTGGTTGAATGAGAATTATGAGCTGTTTGCAGATTCCGGAACAACTTCGCATGAATTATCTGACCAGGAATATAGTGTGCTGTCAGATGAGGCAGCGATTTTGGCTGTGGCAGAAGCGGCACAGGAAAATGCAGGAGGATATGTTCTGGATTCTGCTCCGGCTGACAGCCAGTGGCTTGGACAGACGGAGGAAACAGAAGGAAAACCAGGAACACTTGCGCAGGGTGTCTACTATGATGTTCAGCCACAGGTGGTGCCTCTGGCAGATGGAACAACTTTAATGGTATTTGTAAATTATACCGAGGATAAAGATAATCCGGTTGGTATCTATTACACCAGAAAAGTGGATGGCTCCTGGACGACACCAAAGAGGATTTCAATAGATGGAACCATAGAAATGTCCCCGAAGCTGACGAAGACAGAGAACGGTGCAAGCCTGATCTGGACAAAGCTGAAGGAGCGCCTCGGAGATATGAGTGGAACTTATACAGAGGAACAGATTGCAAATGCACTCTATGATAAGATGACTGTCTACCAGGCATATTATGATCCGGCAACGGATGCCTGGACAACTCAGGAAATTGCGTCAAATGGAAAACTTGTCAGCAAACCAGTTTGGGCAGGCAATGGAGAGAGTGGTCTGAGCGTATGGGTAGAAAATGCAGCAGGTGCAGAAACTGCAACAGTAGAGAAGCCGGATACCTTACACTTTGTATACAGAAAGGGCGAAGTAGTATCTGGTCAGGGCGAAATTCAGGTACCTGGTTATCTGATCTCCGAGCTGGCACTGGAAGAAGCCGATGGAAGCTATCTGCTCACTGCCAATATCCGGAATCAGCAAGGCGGAAAAGAGATCTTTTACAGCGCTTATGATGGAAACAGATGGAAAAAGGCAGAGACGATCAGTTCTTCTGATACTGTATATGATCCGAAATATATCAAAGGAAAGTTGTATTATATCAGCGACAGAAAGATACTTTGCGCAGCAAACGGGAAGATTCAACAGATCGTATGCAGCGATTCACTGGAAGATGTAGAATCTTTTACAGCGACAGCATATGGAGAAAAAGGAATCATTCTGGCTTGGTCAGAAAGCAAATACGATGGATCTATTTATATGACAGTATCTCAGGATGGTGTAAGGTGGACGGAACCATTTGCAGCAGTAGAGCAGGCTGGACTGTGTGCGGCACCTCAGATTGTAGTGGAAAATGGTATGATATTGCTGGTATATCAGCAGGCGATTACCGAAAATGGTGTGCGGTATGAATTGAAATCCAAATCCATTCCTTTAGGAACGGATCTGAAACTGATGGAAAGCAGTACAGATGGAGTGCTTTATGCAGGCGCAGAAATGCGCACAGACTTTAAAGCAGCCAATGTGAGAACGGGAACAGTAACCGGAGTGAAAGCTGTGATATCAGAGAAGGAAGATGGCAGTGCTCCGATAGCAGAGGCCACAGTGAAAAATGGTCTGAATGGAACCATTATCTGGAAAGTGCCGGAAGCATACAATGGAAATACTTACTATCTGGTAGTATTACCAGCTGACAGTACCTTAGAAGATGTGAACATGGAAGATAATGCGACTGATATTGGCGGCCAGATGCGAGAGGTGGCGATCACCTATGGCTCTTACATGGGAACCACTGCAGAAGGTGCAAAATTGCTGATCGGACTGGAAAACAGAGGAATTGTATCCAGTGGCGGTATGAGTCTGAAAGCAGAAAACCTGGAGAGCAAAGAACTTCTCTATGAAGGAACCCTGCCAGATCTGGCTGGAGGCGATGAAAGAGATGTAAGCTTCCTGGTTGATAAAAATCTGTCTGATGTCAGTATCCTGGCAACGATCACCTGCGATGCAGAAGAAACGGATGAACAGAATAATACCGAAGTGATCCGAATCAATGATATTGTAGATCTGGATGAAACCATACAGGCACATACTCATACATGGGATGATGGTGAAATAGTAACAGAACCAACCTGTACCACAACTGGAGAAAAGCTGTATCATTGTACAGTAGAAGGTTGTACGGAAATCCGATCAGAAGTACTTCCGGCAGGCCATAAACTGAACAGGACAGAAGCAAAAGCAGCGACCTGTACAGAAACAGGAAATCAGGAATACTGGACCTGTGAGAGATGTAAGCTGGTATTTGCAGATGCAGATGCACAGAAGGAAACAACGTTAAAACAGCGGATGATTCCTGCAACAGGCCACAAATTTGGAGACTGGAAAGAAGTAAAAGCTGCCACTTGTGAGCAGCCTGGTTCTATGCAGAGAAGTTGCCAAAATGAAAGTTGTGATATGTCGGAGACGGCAGAGGTTCCATCACTTGGTCATAATTATGTGACGGAGCGAAAAGAGGCAACCTGTGAAGATTCTGGTTATGAACAGGAAAGATGCAGCAACTGTAATGAGATAAGGACAGGCAGTTATAAGAGCATTCCTGCATTGGAGCATGACTATGGTGAATGGGTAACGGTGAAACAAGCCACCTGTACCACCTTTGGTGAGATGACACAGACATGTAAAAGATGCGGATATGTATTCCTGTCAATTGTAAATATGACAGGGCATCAGTATGAAGAGGACTCAAAAAAGGCAACCTGTACGGAAGATGGGTATACGCAGCAGAAATGTAAGAGGTGCGGAGCGGTAGAAGATTATGAAGTTATCGAGGCACTGGGACATGACTTGCATGAAAAGATTTATACACAGGAAGCAGATTGTACCACGAACGGAAGGTATACACAGATCTGTAACCGGTGTAAGGAAACAATATCCGGGCAGGAACCAATGCTGGGACATGAGTATAAGTCAGATCGCAAAGAGGTAACCTGTACAGAGAATGGTTATACACAGCAGAAATGTATAAGATGTGATGCTGTAAAAGATTACACATTAATAGCAGCTTCGGGTCATGCATTTGGTGAGTGGAATACGATCACACCTTCCACCTGCAAGAAAAAAGGTATGGCAGAGAGAACTTGTAGCAATACTGGATGCAGCGAAAAAGAAACAAAAGAACTGGATCTGACAGATCATAGCTGGGAGAGCCGAATGATAAAAGCGGCGACTGCGACAGAAGAAGGTATTCAGGCACTAATCTGTAAAGTGTGTGGGGAAGAAAAGAAAAACAGCCGTACAGCTATCCCGATGACAGCACATCAGATGGGTGAATGGAAAATTGTGACAGAAGCTGACTGTACCACTGACGGATTACAGCAGAGGACTTGTACCTATCAGAATTGTACGATTTGTAAGGATGGAAACCGTTATACAGAAACAAAAGTGATGCCGGCTCGTGGTCATGATCTGACAAATGTAGAGTGGACAGTCGATGAACCAGCAAGCTGTACAAGGGAAGGAAGTCGCTCCAAGATCTGTACACGCTGCAAAGCAAAAGCACTGACAGAAGTGATTCCAATGACAGCACATGATTATGTGGAGCAGAAAACAGCACCAACCTGTACAACTGCCGGACATAGCCAGCTGATTTGTACAATTTGTCATCAGGTGAAAGCAGATAGTTTTACTTCCATTCCGGCAACCGGACATAGATATGGGGAAACAACGGTGATTCGAGAAGCATCCTGTACAGAAAATGGAATTCAGGAACAACGCTGTGAAAAATGTGGAACTGTTGAAACGACGGAGATAGAAAAAACAGGTCACAGGATGGATTTGACGGTTACACAGGCTGCAACCTGCGAAGAAGATGGTCTGATGACCTATGAATGCAGATATTGTAGAAGAAAGCAGTACAAAGTGCAGTCAGCTCTGGAGCATGACTGGAGTGAAGATATCATCACAATAGACTCTACGTTGGATGAAAATGGTGAAGAATTCAGAACCTGTTATCGGTGCGGTGGAATAGATATTATTCGAGTTATACCAAGTAAACGCCAGGCAGGATACCTTGACTTTATCGGCGGTTATGGTGAGTATGGACCTGATTATGGACCAGATGGAACGGACTTCGAAGATGTTCTGGGAGTAATGGGACACGTGGATGAGGAATTGGTGACAGCTGAACAGATTGCGGGAGTGGAACGCAATATGCCGATTACAGTAGATGCACCTCAGATAACAGGAAATATGTGCGACGATGCAACAGTGGTCGGAGGCACACTTGCTCTTGTGTCAGTTACGGAAACACAGACAGAAGAAAAGATGCAACCGATGTTGATGATGGATCAGACAGCAGATATGAATTCCCTGGCGGATCGTGTTGAGGAAGATACAAAGTCAGCAAAAAATGAGATATCCATTAATGCCGGTGAAATAGAAAGTGAGGAGATTGCAGGAACTGTGAAGAAATATCAGGATCTTTCTATTGCATTAAAGGTATTGCAGCCAAATGGAGAGTTAAAAGAGTATACGTCTGTAGAATCACCGGTGGTATTTACCTTGAAGCTGGCAGATCTGTTCACACAGACAGACTATAAGCTGGTCAGAGTATCTGCAACGACGAGAGCAACAGAAGAAGTAGCATTTAAGCGGAATGTGGATGGCGCTATCACCTTTACTACCAGAAACTTTACAGGTCTTCGTATCGTACAGGGGGACTGTATAGATGGAAAGCATGATATACAGGGAGCGAAGGAAAATACGATATCGGCAACCTGTACAGAACCTGGAAAAGTGACTGTAAATTGTACGGTTTGTGGTAAGGAAGTACAGGTAAGAACGTTGGCGTCATTGGGACATGACTATACAGTAAAAGGTGAACCGACACCGGCAACTTGTACAGAGAATGGAAGTCAGACTTATAGTTGCAGCCACAATGGATGCACAGAGACACGTCAGGAGACCATTCCGGCGACTGGTCATAAATATAAATGGATAGCAGTGCCAGGCGAGACAGCAACCTGTAAAAAAACTGGAAAGGAACAACAGGTATGTGAAATCTGTAAAGTGACTGGTGCATCCAGATCTGTCGAGGCACTGGGACATGAATACAGTGAATGGACAGTTACCAGGCAGGCAACCTGTAAAGAGGACGGCGAAAAAGCAAGAAGCTGTAAGCATGCAGGATACACAGAAAAGGAGACCAGAACGATTCCAAAGACGAATGAACATACATTTGTGAAGGATGGCAGTGTCGAGCCAGAAAGTGTAAACTGCTTCCAGGTGGAGCAGCAAAAGTGTAGTGTCTGCGGAATTACCAAAAAAGTGACAACGGGTGAGCCATCCCATGACTGGGGCGAAGAGCAGACAAAAACAGCCACCTGTATGGAAAAAGGAATGGTATTTAAGATCTGTAAGAACTGTGAAGAAACACAGGTTGTGAAGGTGCTGGATATTGCAGAACACAGGCTGGCAAAGACGGAAGCAAGAAAAGCGACCTGCCTGGAAAATGGAAATCAGGTATACTGGACATGCGAGGCGTGCGGTAAAGTTTTTGCAGATGAATCAGCACAGACGGAGACAACACTGGAAAAACTGGTGATTCCGGCAATCGGACATACACTTACTGCTACCCAGGCAAAAGCAGCTTCCTGTACTACTGCCGGTAATCATGCTTACTGGACCTGTACGACCTGCCATCAGGTATTTGCAGATGCGGCGGCTACACAGCCAACCACACCAGAAGAACTGACCATTCCGGCAGCAGGACATCAGCTGAATCAGACCCATGCAAGGGCAGCTACCTGTGTGGTAGAAGGAACCAGAGGCTACTGGATTTGTGGTACCTGCGGCAAGGTATTTGCAGATCAGGCAGGAAACATGGAGACAACCGTTGCCAATCAGGTACTTGGAAAAGTAGCACACAGGATGGGCGGTTATGTAGAAACGGTTCATCCGACTGCGCTGGCAGCAGGTGTGAAGACGCGAACCTGTAGTGTATGCGGCTATGCAGAAAATGCAGAAGTGGCGAAACTCATCAGTAATGTGAAACTGACTACCTCAAAACTTCCTTTGCAGATCAAACAGAAGGTAGCCTTAAGCAAGATTGTAACAAACATGGCACAAGGCGATTACATTGCATCTGCAACCAGCGCGAACAAGAAGATTGCGACAGTGGATAACAAGGGAAATGTGAAAGGTGTGAAGGCAGGAAAGGTAAAGATTACTCTGAATTTTGCATCTGGAATATCCAGAACCGTAACAATTACAGTTCAGAAAAAGAAAGTAGCGACATCAAAGATTACTGTTTCTGAAAGAAACGTAACCTTAAAGGTGAAAGGTAAGAGAACACTGATGGCACTGATTTCCCCGATTACATCCAAGGATAAGGTGACCTACAAGACTTCTAATAAGAAGATTGCCACAATATCCAGAAAGGGCGTCATTACCGCAAAGAAAGCTGGAAAAGCAGTGATTACGGTAAAAGCTGGAAAGAAGACAGTAAAAGTCAAAGTAAAAGTTATGAAATAAAAAGCAATAAGATAGTGACATCAGGGCAGCTGATTTATTTCAGCCGCCCTGATTAGTTGCAGATATTGACAGAAAAAAAGATATGATCTATACAGGAGAAAATCAAACAAAGGAGAATCATTATGAAGGCATACGAACTTACCAATAAAAAAGGCTTTGAAGTTATCCATAACAGTACCCCATGGCGTGTGGCTGTTCACGCATCACAGCCAGAAGTAAATGGAGTACCATCCTTCCATCAGTGGGGACGTCACATGGAATCAGAAGAAGGATTTGTTCTGCTGTCAGGACAGGGATGGCTGGTGACCAGTACAGATGGCAGAGATTATCACATACAAGAACTGAAAAGAGAAGAACTGACACTGGTGGAGCAGGCAGAGCGCCACGCCATTTTACTGGCTGAAAACAGTAGCGCACTGATTGTAGAGAATCTGGATATGTCCAATTCCGTGAACGAAGAGATGGATTCGGCATTGAAAGAAGAAATCCTGAAAAAAATCGGATTTTAGGATAAAAAGTGGTTGACACACACGGTAATGTGTGTTATCTTCAAAAAGAACTGCCGAAGACAGCAGGTGCCGCAAGGCATAAGGATGAAACCGCCTGCCGAGGAGTAAAGAATTTCTTATTGGAATGATTTATGAATCTCTCTGTACGCAGTATAGAGAGATTTTTATTTTTCCGGAATTCATGCGGCGGTACACAAACTATAAAGGAGGTGCACCATTCATGGCAAAAGTAGAACAGAAGAAACCGATCGTTGAAGAAATCAGCGAGCATATCAAAGACGCACAGTCTGTTGTTCTGGTTACTTACAGCGGAATTACTGTAGAGCAGGATACAGCTCTTCGTAAAGAGATGAGAGAAGCTGGTGTTGTTTACAAAGTTTACAAGAACACAATGATGAACTTTGCATTCAAGGGTACAGACTGCGAACCACTTTCTGAGAATCTGGAAGGACCTAACGCTATCGCAATCAGCAAGACTGATGCTACAGCTCCTATCCGTATTCTTGCAAAACATGCAAAGACAGTTCCGGCACTGAAGCTGGTTGCTGGTGTTGTTGAAGGCGGCTACTATGATGAGAAGGCTATTCAGGCACTGAAAGACGTTCCATCAAGAGAAGAACTGCTTGGCAAACTGCTTGGAAGCATTCAGTCTCCAATCGCAAACTTTGCACGTGTTATCAGCCAGATCGCAGAGTCCAAAGAGGCTTAAGTCGAATACGGCACAGTCAGATGCCCAATGGGCAGCCTGATTATTTTAAACGAATCTCGCTGGCAGCATGACTGGCGAAGCAAAAACGAATAAATCAAAAAATGGAGGAAAATAAAATGGCAAAATTAACAACAGCTGAATTTATTGAAGCTATCAAAGAGCTTACAGTATTAGAGTTAAATGATTTAGTAAAAGCATGTGAAGAAGAATTTGGTGTATCTGCAGCAGCAGGTGTTGTAGTAGCAGCAGCAGGAGCAGGCGCTGAAGCAGCAGAAGAAAAAGATGAGTTCGACGTAGAACTGACAGAAGTTGGACCAAACAAAGTTAAAGTTATCAAAGTTGTTCGTGAAGCAACAGGTCTTGGACTGAAAGAAGCTAAAGAAGTTGTAGATGGCGCTCCAAAGGTTGTTAAAGAAGGCGCTTCTAAAGCTGAAGCTGAAGAACTTAAGACAAAACTGGAAGCAGAAGGCGCTAAAGTTACTCTTAAATAATTTGAGCAAACAGAGCAATGCAATTTATAAGAACCACAGCATGGAAACATGTTGTGGTTTTTTTATGCTCGTTTATGGTAAAATATGGTAGTTGCAAGATAACGATATCTGGCAACAAGAAGGCCAAGAAGTGAAAATGGGGGATAATCTGGAATGGAGAAACGAATAATAGACAAAAATGGTGCCTGCATAGATATTTACCAGCCGAAGCAAGCACCAAAGGCTGCAGTAGTGATCTGTCCGGGAGGAGGATATGAGAATCTGTGTGAACGTGAGGCAGGGCCGGTGGCGGAACAGTTTGTGGCAGGTGGTTATCTGGCTGTTGTGCTCTGGTATGAAGTAAAAGCTCCGGTGCTGAAAAATGTACCACTTCAGCAACTGGCAGGTGCAGTATGCTGGTTAAGAGATAACGCACAAAAATATCAGATGGAAGGAAAACATATTTATACCTGTGGATTTTCAGCAGGCGGCCATCTGGCAGGTAGCCTGGGGGTGATGTGGAACCGTCCGGAATATTTTGAAAAAGGAGAGGATCTGCAGAAACACCGTCCAGATGGAATGATTCTGTGTTATCCGGTGATCTCATCTGGTGTATATGCACACCGCAGCAGCTTTGTGAGACTGGCAGGAGAGGAGCGGCAGGCGCAGGAGACATACAGTCTGGAAAAGCAGGTGGATGAAAGCTGTGTGCCGGTATTTCTGTGGGGAACCTTTGCGGATGATGCAGTTCCGGTGGAAAATTCACTGTTGTTGCTGACCGAGCTGGCAAAGCATAAGATTCCGGTGGAATATCATCTGTTCCCGGATGGAATACATGGTCTGTCCCTGGCTACGGAAGAAGTACAGGAACTGGAGAAGAACCGAAAACCAGATATGCATATTGCACGCTGGATGCCGCTGTGCCTGGAATGGTTGGATCATGTGATGGAAAAGATAGATAAATAGATATGGCTGTTTATTCAATTATAAAATTTAAGTGAAAGAGTAGGCGAACAGCATTTGTATATGATATAATGAGCCAAGAGAAAAAATGCAGGTTTGTTTGCATTTGGTGGGTGGCGATATTATTGAGTGATGAAATCACGACATAATATATAATGCAGGGCAATAGCCTGGACTAAACGTTTATACAGGAGGAATAAATTATGGCAACACCACACAACGCGGCCAATATGGGCGATATAGCAGAAACGATTTTATTACCGGGAGATCCGCTTCGTGCAAAAGTGATCGCAGAGACATTTTTAGAAAATCCAGTGCAGTTTAATACAGTGCGTAATATGTTTGGATACACCGGAACATATAAAGGAAAGAAAGTATCTGTCATGGGAACTGGAATGGGTATGCCGTCTATTGGCATTTACAGCCATGAACTGATTCAGTTTTACGGAGTGAAAAATCTGATTCGTGTAGGATCCTGTGGAGCAACACAGGAAAATGCCAGACTTGGAACCATTCTGATGGCACAGGGCGCATGTACAGACAGTAATTATGTACATCAGTACAACCTGCCTGGAACATTTAGCGCGATTGCTGATTTTACCCTGCTGAAAACGGCACAGGAGATGGCAGAAGCAGAAGGATTCCCGTACATTGTGGGAAACATCCTGTCCAGTGATGTTTTCTATACTGAGACACCAGAATGGAAGCAGTGGGCGAAGATGGGAGTGCTTGGTATTGAAATGGAAAGTTATGCACTTTACTGCGAAGCAGCGAGAGCGGGAGTAAGAGCCCTTGGCATCTTTACAGTATCTGATTCTATTGTAACGGGCGAAGCAACTACTGCAGAAGAACGACAGAACAAGTTCACTAATATGATGAAAGTGGCATTAGAGACTGCCATCAGACTTTAAACAGAAAAAGATATATCGTACAAAAATCATGCTTCGGCATGATTTTTGTGCGTTATAAAGTATGGTTACTGTCCACAGAAAAGCCCTGCAAGGCATTTTGCGTGACGATACATAGAAAATGTAAGACTTATTTGCTTGATTTTATTCATATGTTACGGTATGATACCTAATAACATGACAGGTGACAAGACACGTAAGAACGCAGGAGGGAGAGAACATGAAGAAAATCAAGGATTTACTGGATCACATTTTTATTGACGGTCTGAGCGGCATGGCACAGGGGCTGTTCGCCACACTGATCATAGGCACAATTATTCAGCAGATCGGTACACTGATCGGTGGCCCGAGAGGAGATATGATCTTTGCGGTAGGGAAAGTTGCGGCAGCACTGACCGGTGCCGGTATCGGCGTGGGTGTGGCTGCGAAGTTTAAAGAAAGCTATCTGGTAGTGGTATCTGCGGCGACAGCCGGTATGGTGGGCGCATTTGCCAGCAAGCTGCTGGCCGGTACGGTTCTTGTGGATGGAACGATGGTATTTGCAGGACCGGGAGAACCACTTGGGGCGTTTTTGGCTGCCTACATTGGAATTGAATGTGGGCATCTGGTAGCAGGCAGGACGAAAGTGGATATTCTGGTAACACCGATTGTGACCATTGGAACCGGTTCATTGGTTGGTCTTCTGGTGGGACCGGGCGTGTCAAAAATCATGACAAGCCTTGGCGCAATTATCAACTGGGGCGTAGAGCAGCAGCCATTTTTGATGGGTATCGTGGTATCGGTTCTGATGGGGATGATCCTGACTCTTCCGATCAGTTCAGCAGCACTTGGTATTATTCTGAACCTGTCTGGTCTGGCGGCCGGGGCAGCTACCGTTGGATGCTGCTGTAATATGGTAGGATTTGCAGTAGCTTCATATCGTGAAAATAAAATCGGTGGTCTGGTAGCGCAGGGAATCGGAACTTCCATGCTTCAGGTACCCAATATTGTCCGTAAGCCTGTGATCTGGCTCCCGGCCATTCTCTCAAGCGCCATCTTAGGACCGGTTGGAACCATGATCTTCAAGATGACAGGCAATGCCACCGGATCCGGCATGGGAACAGCCGGACTGGTAGGACAGATCATGACCTGGCAGACGATGGTACCTGCAGAATCTGGAACCATCGTCCTGATTAAGATACTGCTGATCCAGATCATTCTCCCGGCACTCATCACCCTGGCTATCTCCGAATACATGAGAAAAAAAGGCTGGATCAAATATGGCGACATGAAACTGGATATGTAAAGAAATGGAATGGAATCCGCAGTGACGTGGATTCCATTTTTACATTTTTAATGAACGGAAGTAACTATTCAGACCCCACTGTGAAAGCACTGAACAGTTATTTTTTTTAAACAAATTTCAAAAACCATTTGACAAGCTTGAAAATTGGTGATACAGTATAAGTTGCATTATTGTGCGAGAGTATGCGTTTGGGTGGAGTATACCCAAAAAGAAACTTGGTGTATTTGTATGGAAAAGAGCAAGAGCACACCAGCACATTTATATAAAAAGACAGGGGTGAAACGTCATATGGAGAAAAACAGGATACGTCCTATCACAAACGGCAACAGTTTCCGAATGAGTTACTCAAGACAGAAAGAGGTTCTTGAGATGCCGAACCTGATCGAGGTTCAGAAGGACTCATACCAGTGGTTTTTGGACGAAGGCCTCAATGAAGTGTTTGATGATATCTCACCAATTCGTGATTACAGCGAAAAGCTCAGCCTGGAATTTGTAGATTTCAAGCTTTGCGAAGATGATGTCAAATACTCAATCGAAGAGTGCAAAGAGCGTGATGCTACTTATGCAGCTCCTTTGAAAGTTAAGGTCAGACTGCACAACAGAGAGACTGATGAAATCAATGAACATGAAATATTCATGGGAGATCTTCCACTGATGACAGCTACAGGTACGTTCGTTATTAACGGTGCAGAACGTGTTATCGTAAGCCAGCTGGTTCGTTCTCCGGGTATTTATTACGCAATTGCACATGACAAGCTTGGTAAGAGACTGTTTTCTTCTACCGTGATTCCAAACCGTGGTGCATGGCTGGAATATGAGACAGACTCCAATGACGTATTTTATGTTCGTGTAGATAGAACCAGAAAAGTACCGATTACCGTATTGATTCGTGCCCTTGGTGTCAGCACGAATGCTGAGATCCTGGAATTATTTGGTGAGGAACCAAAGATTCTTGCGACATTGACCAAGGACGTTTCTACGAACTACAAAGAAGGTCTTCTGGAACTGTACAAGAAGATCCGCCCAGGTGAACCATTAGCAGTAGAGAGCGCAGAGAGCCTGATTACAGCAATGTTCTTTGACCCGAGAAGATACGATCTTGCAAAAGTCGGACGTTATAAATTCAACAAAAAGCTGATGCTTCGTAACCGTATTGCAGGACATGTACTGGCAGAGGATGTAGTGGATCCTTCTACAGGTGAAGTCCTGGCAGAAGCAGGAACAAAGTTAACACGCGAACTGGCTGATGATATTCAGAATGCGGCAGTTCCATTTGTCTGGATTCAGACAGAAGAACGCAATGAAAAAGTTCTGTCCAGCATGATGGTAGATATCACCAAATGGGTAGATATTGATGAGGATGAAGCAAGAAGCCTTGGCGTGACAGAATTAGTATATTATCCGGTGCTGGCTTCTATACTGGAAGAAAATGAAAGCCTGGATGATATCAAAGATGCAATTAAGAGAGATATTCATGACCTGATTCCAAAGCATATTACAAAAGAAGATATCTTTGCTTCTATTAATTATAATATGCATCTGGAATATGGCATTGGAAATGATGATGATATTGACCACCTGGGTAACAGACGTATTCGCGCGGTAGGTGAACTGCTTCAGAATCAGTACCGTATCGGTCTGTCCAGACTGGAGAGAGTGGTTCGTGAAAGAATGACCACACAGGATCTGGAAGGTATTTCCCCACAGTCCCTGATCAATATCAAGCCGGTAACTGCAGCAGTGAAAGAGTTCTTCGGATCTTCCCAGCTGTCACAGTTCATGGATCAGAACAACCCTCTTGGTGAGCTGACTCATAAGAGACGTCTGTCCGCACTGGGACCTGGTGGTCTGTCACGAGACAGAGCCGGATTCGAGGTTCGAGACATACATTATTCCCACTATGGAAGAATGTGCCCTATCGAGACTCCTGAAGGACCGAACATCGGTCTGATCAACTCTCTTGCATGCTATGCAAGAATTAACCAGTATGGTTTCGTTGAGGCACCATACCGTAAGATTGACAAGACAGATCCTAAGAACCCGCGTGTCACAGACGAAGTAGTCTACATGACCGCTGATGAAGAGGATAATTATCATGTAGCACAGGCGAATGAGCAGCTGGATGCAGACGGACATTTCGTCCGTAAGAATGTATCCGGTCGTTACAGAGAAGAGACACAGGAATACGAACGAAGCATGTTTGACTACATGGATGTATCTCCTAAGATGGTGTTCTCCGTAGCTACAGCCCTCATTCCTTTCCTGCAGAACGACGATGCGAACCGTGCGCTGATGGGATCTAACATGCAGCGTCAGGCCGTACCTCTTCTGACTACTGAAGCTCCTGTAGTAGGTACTGGTATGGAGACAAAGGCAGCGGTTGACTCAGGTGTCTGCGTGGTAGCAAAACGTGCAGGTGTAGTAGAGACTGTTACATCTAAAGATATTGTCATTCGAACAGATGACGGACAGAAGGATGAATATCATCTGACCAAGTTCCTGCGAAGCAACCAGAGCAACTGCTACAACCAGAAGCCAATCGTATTCAAAGGCAATCGTGTAGCAGAAGGACAGGTTATTGCAGACGGACCTTCTACTTCTAATGGTGAGATCGCTCTTGGTAAGAACCCACTGATCGGTTTCATGACATGGGAAGGTTATAACTACGAGGATGCGGTTCTGTTAAGTGAAAGACTGGTTATGAACGACGTATACACATCTGTTCATATTGAAGAATACGAGGCAGAAGCCCGTGATACCAAGCTGGGACCGGAAGAGATCACAAGAGACGTTCCTGGTGTGGGTGATGACGCATTAAAGGATCTGGATGAAAGAGGTATCATCCGTATCGGTGCGGAAGTTCGTGCCGGTGATATCCTGGTTGGTAAAGTAACTCCTAAGGGAGAGACAGAATTGACAGCAGAAGAGAGACTGCTTCGCGCAATTTTCGGTGAAAAAGCACGTGAAGTAAGAGATACTTCTCTGAAAGTACCTCATGGTGAATATGGTATTGTTGTAGATGCAAAAGTATTCACAAGAGAAAATGGAGATGAACTGGCACCTGGAGTAAATCAGGCAGTCAGAATCTATATTGCACAGAAGAGAAAGATTTCCGTTGGTGATAAGATGGCCGGACGTCATGGTAACAAGGGTGTCGTTTCCCGTGTATTACCAGTAGAAGATATGCCATTCCTGCCAAACGGACGTCCACTGGATATCGTGCTGAATCCTCTGGGTGTGCCTTCTCGTATGAATATCGGACAGGTGCTGGAGATTCATTTGAGTCTTGCAGCAAAAGCCCTTGGATTTAACATTTCTACTCCGGTATTTGACGGTGCAAACGAAATTGATATCATGGACACTCTGGATCTGGCAAACGATTATGTCAATCTGGAATGGGATGAATTTAAAGCAAAACATGGCGAAGAGCTGCTTCCGGAAGTTCTGGATTATCTGTATGAGAACAGAGATCACAGAGAACTGTGGAAGGGTGTGCCACTGTCCAGAGACGGTAAGGTAAGACTTCGTGATGGTAGAACAGGTGAGTTCTTTGACAGCCCTGTAACCATTGGACACATGCATTATCTGAAGCTGCATCACCTGGTTGATGATAAGATCCATGCACGTTCTACGGGTCCTTACTCACTGGTAACACAGCAGCCTCTGGGTGGTAAAGCTCAGTTCGGTGGTCAGCGTTTCGGAGAGATGGAAGTTTGGGCTTTGGAAGCATACGGAGCATCTTACACACTGCAGGAAATCCTGACAGTAAAATCTGATGACGTTGTTGGTCGTGTGAAGACATATGAAGCAATCATTAAGGGTGAGAATATTCCTGAACCGGGTATTCCAGAATCCTTTAAGGTTATGCTGAAAGAGCTGCAGGCTCTTGGTCTGGATGTGAAAGTCCTTGGCGAGAACCAGCAGGAAGTAGAGATTATGGAAACTGTTGATTATGGTGAAACAGATATCCGTTCCGTCATTGAAGGAGACAGAGGCTATAAGCGTGAGGAAAATTCCTTTGGCAGCTATGGATTCAGCCAGCAGGAATTCTCCGGTGATGAACTTGTAGATGTACAGGAGTCCGAAGATGAAGAAACCGTTGATGTGGATGACAGCTTCGATGACGATGTAGAATAGGGAGGGAACCATTCATGGCAGAAGTAACAAATAAAGAAGTTTATCAGCCAATTTCGTTTGATGCGATCAAGATTGGCCTGGCATCTCCTGAGAAAATCAGAGAGTGGTCCCATGGAGAAGTAAAGAAACCGGAAACCATTAACTACAGAACACTGAAACCGGAAAAAGACGGACTTTTCTGTGAACGTATTTTCGGACCTAGCAAGGACTGGGAGTGCCACTGTGGTAAATATAAGAAAATCCGTTATAAAGGTGTTGTCTGCGATCGCTGTGGTGTAGAAGTTACCAAATCCAGCGTTCGTAGAGAGCGTATGGGTCATATTGAACTGGCTGCACCAGTTTCTCATATCTGGTATTTCAAGGGTATCCCTTCCAGAATGGGTCTGATGTTGGACTTATCACCGCGTGTACTGGAAAAAGTCCTGTACTTTGCGAACTACATTGTACTGGATGCCGGTGATACTAACTTGATGTATAAGCAGGTGCTGACAGAGAAAGAATATCAGGAAGCAAGAGAAGCCTATGGAGACACATTCCGTGTTGGCATGGGTGCAGAAGCCATCAAAGAGCTTCTGGAAGCAATTGACATGGACAAGGAATCTGCAGAATTACAGGCTGCTCTGGCTGAATCATCAGGCCAGAAGCGTGCCCGTATCGTAAAGAGACTGGAAGTCGTAGAAGCATTCCGTGAATCTGGAAATAAACCAGAGTGGATGATTATGACTGTCATTCCGGTTATCCCGCCAGATATCCGTCCGATGGTACAGCTGGATGGTGGACGTTTTGCCACATCTGACTTAAATGATCTGTATCGTCGTATTATCAACCGTAACAACCGTCTGAAAAGACTGTTAGAGCTGGGCGCACCAGATATCATCGTTCGTAACGAAAAAAGAATGCTGCAGGAATCTGTGGATGCTCTGATTGATAACGGACGTAGAGGACGTCCGGTAACCGGACCGGGTAACAGACCACTGAAGTCCCTGTCGGATATGTTAAAGGGTAAATCAGGACGTTTCCGTCAGAACCTGCTCGGAAAACGAGTTGACTATTCCGGGCGTTCTGTTATCGTTGTTGGTCCTGAACTGAAGATTTACCAGTGCGGCCTGCCACAGGAGATGGCGATTGAGTTGTTCAAGCCTTTCGTTATGAAAGAACTGGTGGCAAACGGTACTTCTCACAATATTAAGAATGCCAAGAAGATGGTTGAGAGACTGGAACCGCAGGTATGGGATGTTTTGGAACAGGTTATTAAAGAGCATCCGGTCATGCTGAACCGTGCTCCTACACTGCACAGACTTGGTATTCAGGCATTTGAACCGATTCTGGTGCAGGGAAAAGCGATTAAGCTGCATCCACTGGTTTGTACCGCGTTCAACGCCGACTTCGATGGTGACCAGATGGCGGTTCATCTTCCGCTGTCCGTAGAAGCACAGGCAGAGTGCCGTTTCCTGCTTCTTTCACCGAACAACCTTCTGAAGCCGTCTGATGGCGGCCCTGTAGCCGTTCCTTCACAGGATATGGTCCTTGGTATTTACTATCTGACACAGGAAAGACCCGGAGCAAAGGGAGAAGGTAAGTTCTTCAAGAGTGTCAACGAAGCAATTCTTGCATATGAGAACCAGGTAATTACTCTTCAGACAAAGATTCACGTTCGTGTTACTAAGACAATGCCGGACGGAACAGAGAAGACAGGAACAGTAAGCTCTACACTAGGACGATTTATCTTTAACGAGATCCTTCCTCAGGACCTTGGATTTGTAGACCGAAGCAATCATGACAATGATCTTGCCCTGGAAGTTGATTTCCATGTAGGTAAGAAAGGCCTGAAACAGATCCTTCAGAAAGTTATCAATACACATGGAGCTACCAAGACAGCAGAAGTGCTGGATGATATCAAGTCCATGGGTTACAAATATTCTACCAGAGCGGCCATGACCGTATCCATTTCCGATATGACTGTGCCACCACAGAAACCACAGCTGATAGCTGAGGCTCAGGATACTGTAGATAAGATCACAAGAAACTACAAACGTGGTCTGATCACAGAAGAAGAACGTTATAAAGAAGTTGTTGAGACCTGGAAGAATACCGATGATATTCTGACCAAAGCTCTGCTGGATGGTCTGGATAAGTACAACAACATCTACATGATGGCTGACTCAGGAGCCCGTGGTTCTGATAAGCAGATCAAACAGCTGGCAGGTATGCGAGGACTGATGGCCGATACAACCGGTCACACCATCGAACTTCCTATTAAGTCCAACTTCCGTGAAGGTCTGGACGTACTGGAATACTTCATGTCTGCTCATGGAGCTCGTAAAGGTCTGTCCGATACAGCTCTTCGTACCGCTGACTCTGGTTACCTGACCAGACGTCTGGTAGACGTATCACAGCATCTGATCATTCGTGAGACAGACTGCTGTGAAGGTAAGGAAGCACCTGGTATGTATGTACAGGCACTTCGTGATGGTAAAGAAGAGATCGAAAGCCTTCAGGAACGTATCACAGGAAGATTCTCCTGCGAGACGATCTGTGATAAGAATGGTGAAGTGATTGTAAAGGCTAACCATATGATCACACCGAAGCGTGCTGCAAAGATCATGTCCGAAGGTGTAGATGCAGAAGGCAAGCCATTCGAAAAGATTAAGATCCGTACTGTGCTGACCTGTAAGTCACATATCGGTGTCTGCGCAAAATGTTATGGTGCCAACCTGGCAACCGGTGAACCGGTACAGGTAGGTGAATCCGTAGGTATCATTGCAGCACAGTCTATCGGTGAACCTGGTACACAGCTGACCATGCGTACCTTCCATACCGGTGGTGTGGCTGGTGGAGATATTACACAGGGTCTTCCTCGAGTTGAGGAGCTTTTTGAAGCGAGAAAACCAAAGGGTCTTGCAATCATCACTGAGATCGCCGGTAAAGTTGAGATCCGTGATACGAAGAAGAAACGTGAAATTATCGTGACCAATCAGGAAACAGGAGAGTCTAAGACTTACCTGATCCCATATGGTTCCAGAATTAAAGTTCTGGATGGCGTAGAACTGGGAGCCGGTGATGAACTGACCGAAGGTAGCGTAAATCCACATGATATTTTAAGAATCAAGGGTGTTCGTGCCGTACAGGATTACATGATCCAGGAAGTACAGCGTGTATACCGTCTGCAGGGTGTAGAAATCAACGATAAACATATCGAAGTGATTGTACGTCAGATGCTGCAGAAGATCAGAGTTGAGGAAGCTGGAGATACTGATTTCCTTCCGGGAACACAGGTTGACATTCTTGACTTTGAAGATACCAATGAAAAGATGATCGAAGAAGGCAAAGAGCCTGCAGAAGGAAAACAGGTAATGCTTGGTATTACAAAAGCATCCCTGGCTACTAACTCCTTCCTGTCAGCTGCATCCTTCCAGGAAACCACTAAGGTACTGACAGAAGCAGCGATCAAGGGTAAGATCGATCCACTGATTGGTATGAAAGAAAACGTAATCATCGGTAAACTGATCCCAGCTGGTACCGGTATGAAGAGATACCGCAATGTTCATCTGAATACCGAATATATGCAGGATGAAGCAGAAGATGATGATATTCTTTTTGATGACGAGATGGATTATGATGAAGTAGAAGATATGGCTGCTGATGCTGCAGCAGAAGAAGTAACAGAAGATGTTTCAGAAGAGACTGCAGAAGTGGAAGAAGCTACTGAAACAGAAGAATAAGATCCAGATAATCAAAGATAAAAAAATGAGCTGTTCACATATGTGAATGGCTCATTTTTTTAAAACAACTATTTAGAAGCAGGATGTTCATCATCTACTGGAAAATAATCATCCATCCAATCCTGAAAAGGATCTTTGGGATCATAAGCCTTTGGCTCTCCATCGTAGGCACTCTTCATAAAGAAAGGTTCCTTATGGTGGTCTGAATGTACATCGGAATCAAACTCGTCATGATCATGAATTTCATCGGTATCAGGCATCGGTTCATAAGGAACCTGATTCGGATACGGCTGCTGCTGGTAAGGCGGTTGATTCGGATACGGCTGCTGCTCCGGATACGGAGGTTGTCCCGGATACGGTTGCTGCTGATAAGGAGGCCATTCTGAATACGGAGGCTGTCCCTGATAAGGTGGATATGCACCGCCCGGCTGATAAGGAGGAAGATCATCCTCATCTTCAAAGTTGTTATATTGATAGTTTTTGTTATACTGCTTAACTTTCTTAACCTTTACTTTTTTCTTACGGGGACGGAAAATAGTCTTTCTTCCGGTCCATCCAATGATTCGTACCAGAATGATTCCCCAGAAAACACCAAAGCTGTCGATTCCTACATCTCTTACGGAAGGACCACGCCCGGCTATAAAAGATTGATGGTACTCATCCCCGGCAGCAAATCCCACACAGATGATGCCGGCCAGAAGCATCAGCCAGATACCATGCACTCCATATACATATAATGGAAAGGATACGGCAACAGCAAGAGCAAAATATTCTGTCATATGAGCCAATTTACGGGTAACACCATTGATTCTCACAGCCCAGTTATCCATCTGCCAATAATCCAGGTTTGTTTCAAAAATATTGTCCGCAGTCTCGACAATCTTATAACTGACTTTATAACTCAACTGCGAAGAGACATCAGCAGGCTGAGCAGAGAACTGATAGATCATCACCATCAGTAAAATGGCAGGAATGAAAGAAAGGGGTTTTAATAAAGTTCGGATCATAAAAACACTCCTTTATTTTTAAATTTGTCCCTTATGATACCATGGGAAGAAAAATAAGTCTATTGTTTTTAGAAAATAATAAGAAAGTTCTTGACAGACAGAAACGAACTTACTATAATTTAACCGTGCGTGACAAAACAATCAAGGTAGAAGTGCGCACATACGGAATTATTCAAGAATGAATAGCCGGCAACCACACCCCAATGGGGGAATAACACAGGAGGTAAAAAGAATGCCAACATTTAATCAGTTAGTAAGAAAAGGCAGACAGACAACAACCAAAAAATCTACTGCTCCAGCTCTTCAGAAAGGCTTTAACTCCCTGAAGAAGAAAAGCACTGATACATCTGCTCCACAGAAAAGAGGAGTTTGTACAGCTGTTAAGACAGCTACACCTAAGAAGCCTAACTCAGCTCTTAGAAAGATCGCCAGAGTTCGTCTGTCAAACAACATCGAAGTAACAAGCTACATTCCAGGTGAAGGACACAATCTGCAGGAGCATAGCGTAGTTCTTATCCGTGGTGGTAGAGTAAAAGACTTACCAGGTACAAGATACCACATCATCCGTGGTACACTGGATACAGCAGGTGTTGCTAAGAGAAGACAGGCTCGTTCCAAATACGGAGCAAAGAGACCAAAAGACGCTAAGAAATAATTCTTAGATATCGATTTTAGTTAGTAATATAAATTAGTAAAATAATTCGTATCACAAACAGAACTAGTATTAGTGCCGGGGTTCTATTACCAGGTGGTTGCAGGTTTAAATAGAAGCTTTCGAGCACGAACACATTAGAACGACACATGTGAGTACCGATGAATTAATGAATATATTAAGGAGGGAAGTAACGTGCCACGTAAAGGACATACTCAGAAAAGAGACGTATTAGCAGATCCGTTATACAATAACAAAGTGGTTACAAAGCTCATCAACAACATCATGTTAGATGGTAAAAAAGGTGTAGCTCAGAAGATCGTATACGGAGCATTTGATAGAGTGGCTGAGAAGACTGAAAAGCCAGCTATCGAAGTATTTGAAGAAGCTATGAACAATATTATGCCTGTACTTGAAGTAAAGGCAAGACGTATCGGTGGAGCTACCTACCAGGTACCTATCGAAGTAAGAGCTGACAGACGTCAGGCATTAGCTCTTCGCTGGTTAACCATGTTCTCCCGCAAGAGAGGCGAGAAGACTATGGAAGAAAGACTTGCGAATGAGATTATGGATGCAGCCAACAATACAGGTGCAGCTGTAAAGAGAAAAGAAGACATGCACAAGATGGCAGAAGCAAACAAAGCTTTCGCTCACTACAGATTCTAATAGGAGGAATTTACCTTGGCTGGAAGAGAATATCCGTTGGAGAGAACCAGAAATATTGGTATTATGGCTCATATCGATGCTGGTAAGACCACACTGACAGAGCGTATCCTGTATTACACTGGTGTTAACTATAAAATCGGTGATACTCATGAAGGTACTGCAACCATGGACTGGATGGAGCAGGAACAGGAAAGAGGTATCACAATTACTTCAGCAGCTACAACTTGTCACTGGACACATCAGGAAAACTGTAAGCCTCAGCCAGGTGCTCTGGAACATCGTATCAACATCATTGATACTCCAGGACACGTTGACTTTACAGTAGAAGTAGAACGTTCCCTTCGTGTACTGGATGGCGCTGTCGGCGTCTTCTGTGCAAAGGGTGGTGTTGAGCCTCAGTCAGAAAATGTATGGCGTCAGGCTGATACCTATAATGTACCACGTATGGCATTCATCAACAAGATGGATATCCTTGGCGCTAACTTCTATGGTGCAGTAGATCAGATCAGAACAAGACTTGGTAAGAACGCTATTGTTCTTCAGCTGCCAATCGGTAAGGAAGATGAATTCAAGGGAATCATCGACCTGTTCGAGATGAAGGCATATATTTACAATGACGAAAAGGGTGAAGATATCTCTATCGTAGACATTCCAGAAGATATGCAGGAAGATGCAGAACTGTATCATACAGAGCTGGTTGAAAAAATCTGCGAACTGGATGATGATCTGATGATGGAATATCTGGAAGGTGAAGAACCATCTGTTGAAGCCCTGAAGAAGGCTCTGAGAAAAGGTACATGCGAATGTACAGCAGTTCCGGTTTGCTGTGGTACAGCTTACCGTAACAAAGGTGTTCAGAAACTTCTGGATGCTATTATCGACTTTATGCCATCACCTATCGACATCCCATCTATCAAGGGTGTGGATATGGAAGGAAACGAAGTGGAAAGACATTCTTCTGATGAAGAACCATTCTCCGCTCTGGCATTCAAGATTATGGCTGACCCATTTGTTGGTAAACTGGCATTCTTCCGTGTTTACTCAGGTACTATGAATTCCGGTTCTTATGTACTGAACGCAACAAAGGGCAAAAAGGAACGTGTAGGACGTATCCTTCAGATGCACGCTAATAAGAGACAGGAACTGGATAAAGTATATTCAGGAGATATTGCGGCAGCAGTTGGTTTCAAGAACACAACGACAGGTGATACCATCTGTGATGAACAGCATCCGGTAATTCTGGAATCTATGGAATTCCCAGAACCAGTTATCGAGCTGGCTATCGAGCCTAAGACCAAAGCTGGTCAGGGCAAAATGGGTGAAGCTCTTGCAAAACTTGCAGAAGAAGATCCTACATTCCGTGCTCATACTGATCAGGAAACAGGTCAGACCATCATCGCTGGTATGGGTGAACTTCACCTGGAAATCATCGTTGACCGTCTGCTTCGTGAATTTAAGGTAGAGGCGAATGTAGGTGCACCTCAGGTTGCTTACAAAGAGACCTTTACAAAAGAAGTTAATGTTGACAGCAAGTATGCAAAACAGTCCGGTGGACGTGGACAGTATGGTCACTGTAAAGTTATCTTCACACCTATGGATCCAAACGGCGAAGAAACCTTCAAGTTTGAGTCTACTGTAGTTGGTGGTGCGATTCCTAAGGAATACATCCCAGCTGTAGGAGAAGGTATCGAAGAAGCTGCACAGTCTGGTATCCTTGGCGGATTCCCTGTACTGGGTGTACACGCTAACGTATACGACGGATCTTACCATGAAGTCGACTCATCTGAAATGGCATTCCACATTGCCGGTTCTATGGCATTCAAGGACGCTATGAAGAAGGGCGGAGCAATCTTACTTGAGCCGATCATGAAGGTTGAAGTAACTATGCCGGAAGAATACATGGGAGATGTTATCGGTGATATCAACTCTCGTCGTGGACGTATCGAAGGTATGGATGATATCGGCGGCGGAAAGATCGTTCGTGGATATGTACCTCTTGCTGAAATGTTCGGTTATTCTACAGACCTTCGTTCTAAAACACAGGGACGTGGTAACTACTCAATGTTCTTCGAGAAATATGAGCCAGTTCCAAAGTCCGTACAGGAAAAAGTACTGAGTGCAAAGGCTAAATAAGAAAGAATTAAATAAAAATGGGCTTGAAAATATCTAAGATTTGAAATATAATCTTAGATAGCCTGTTATATTTTATAACAATCATAATCGCATAAAGCGCATAGTTTTAAGGAGGAAAATCACAATGGCAAAGGCTAAATTTGAGAGAACCAAACCACATTGTAATATCGGTACCATCGGACACGTTGACCATGGTAAAACAACTTTAACAGCAGCTATCACAAAAGTTCTGTCTGAAAGAGTTGCTGGTAACACAGCTACAGATTTCGAAAACATTGATAAAGCTCCAGAAGAAAGAGAACGTGGTATCACAATTTCTACAGCTCACGTAGAATACGAAACAGAAAAGAGACATTACGCACACGTTGACTGCCCAGGTCATGCTGACTACGTTAAGAACATGATTACAGGTGCTGCTCAGATGGATGGTGCTATCCTGGTTGTAGCTGCTACTGATGGTGTTATGGCTCAGACAAAGGAACATATCCTTCTGTCCCGTCAGGTAGGTGTACCTTACATCGTAGTATTCATGAACAAATGTGATATGGTAGACGATGAAGAACTTCTTGAACTCGTTGAAATGGAAATCACAGAACAGCTGGAAGAATACGAATTCACAGATTGCCCAATCATCAAAGGTTCCGCTCTGATGGCTCTGCAGGATCCAATGGGACCATGGGGAGACAAGATCATGGAACTGATGAACACAATCGATGAATACATCCCAGATCCACAGCGTGCTACAGATCAGCCATTCCTGATGCCTGTAGAGGACGTTTTCTCTATCACAGGTCGTGGTACTGTTGCAACTGGTAGAGTAGAACGTGGTGTTCTTCATGTATCTGACGAAGTTGAAATCGTTGGTATCAAAGAAGAAACTCGTAAAGTAGTTGTAACTGGTGTAGAAATGTTCCGTAAACTCCTTGATGAAGCTCAGGCTGGTGATAACATCGGTGCTCTTCTTCGTGGTGTTCAGAGAACAGATATCCAGCGTGGACAGGTACTTGCTAAACCAGGTACAGTTACATGCCATACAAAGTTCACAGCTCAGGTTTACGTTCTGACAAAAGATGAAGGTGGACGTCATACTCCATTCTTCAACAACTATCGTCCACAGTTCTACTTCAGAACAACTGACGTAACAGGTCTGATCACTCTTCCAGAAGGAACAGAGATGTGCATGCCTGGTGATAACGTAGAAATGACAATCGAACTGATCCACCCAATCGCTATGGAACAGGGTCTTACTTTCGCTATCCGTGAAGGTGGACGTACTGTAGGATCAGGACGTGTTGCTTCTATCATCGAGTAATCACTGATTGACAGATCATCATATATAATTTAGTATGTACTTCGTGTACATCGTACTGTAGCGTAAGATGCCCCGGAACCGCAAGGTTTCCGGGGTTTTTCTGTTGTATGAAAGAAATAGGTGCGACACTGTCGAACCAATCTTAAATACAAAAATGTCCATATTCAAACTAAGATATTTAGGACAAAAAAGCCACCATGTAATCACTTTACTGAAATAAAGTGGCTACATGATGGCTACATTTCGTCATTGGCAATTCGTATATTCTAAATTTTTTTCAGATTACGTTCATGTTCTTTATCCGTATGCCGTATGGCCTGATAGTCCAGATAGTCAAAAAGCTGTTTGCGGCCTTCTTCATCCAGTATATAGAACTTGGCCAAAAGTTGGTCAGAAGCCCGCCGGCTTCTGGAAGAAGATCAGTGAGGGTTCGTCCTGTCATTATTCATTCTCGTCTTCATCATCAATGGAATAGTCATTGAGTTCTGAAAAATCGAGAAATTCACTTAAGGTCATGCCAAATACATTAGCAATTCTATGGAGTGTTCTTACTTTAGGATTTTTACTCTTTCCTCTTATAATGTTATCGATCGTAGATTGCTTCAGTCCAGCTAATGTTGCAAGTTTATTTATAGTGATTTTACGGTTCTTGCATAATTGTCGAATGCGTAATGCATAAATATCGGAATAATTCATATGGTCACCTGTTATGAGTAGTTACCTTTGTAAAGTTGAAATCATCATAACAGAGGGAAATTATAAAATTACCTTTGCATAGTTGACTTTAAGCAAATTAAAGAATAATATTGAATTATTACCTACTTGTAGGTAATTTGGATGTACAAATGTCTACTGTATTATAAAAAATGCAGGAGGACAGAAAATGGAGAAGTATGCATATATTAGAGTATCCACTAAGGAACAAAGTGTAGACAGGCAGCTGTTGGCTCTGGAACCTTACAAAGTTAAAAAGAAAAATATATATTGTGATTATCAGTCGGGAAAAAGATTTTGATAGACCGGCATATCAGAAAATGATGAAAAAATTAAAACCCGGAGATTTACTGATTGTCAAAAGTATTGATCGACTGGGGCGTAACTATAACGATATTCTGGTCCAATGGCAGTATATTACAAAAGAGATAAAAGCCGATATATTGGTGTTGGATATGGAATTATTGGATACTCGACAGAAAGCAGGAAACTTAACAGGAACATTGATCGCAGATCTGGTATTGCAGATATTTGCATATGTAGCACAAACAGAACGGGAATTTATTAACCAACGGCAGGCAGAAGGAATTGCAGCAGCAAAACGTAACGGAAAGAGATTTGGCAGACCAGAAAAGAAAATGCCTGATCAATTTAAAGAGATATGTCAAAAGTGTAAAAATGGAGAAGTATCGACAAGGCAGGCGGCAGATATACTTGGAATCAGTCACACGACATTTTATAGGAGATATAGAAAAGAAGTTGAGGAAAACGTGTCGAATAGTAGACATTTTGGTACATCTGAGTAGCAGCATGAAATAGCAGTAAAAATACTGTTTTTCATGCTTTTTTTGTGATTTATCTTTTGTATTTGATTGTATCATATATGTTTCTTAATGTCTACTTTATGAAAAATAGGGGGAAAATGAATATGAGCTGTTCTTATTATGAAAATAAAGGAGCTTCTTGTATAATTCAAATATAAGGAATTCCGAGAAAGAAGGTTGAGAAAAAAATACCTCAGAGTAAAATAAGATTACTGACTTTGCACGGTTAGTAAAAAATCTTATTAAACAGTGAGGTACTTGAAATGAATTATAACACACAGAACGCAAAAATTGCATCTATTACGGAAAAAACTTTAATCATTGGTATTGATGTGGGAAGTGAAACCCATTATGCAAGGGCTTTTAGCTGGCGCAATTATGAGTACTCAAAGAAGCCGTTTGCTTTCAGTAACGATGAAGCTGGATTTGCAGCATTCAAAGAATGGATGGACGATATAGTAGAGAAACATGGAATGGAAGTTATTATTCCAGGAATGGAGCCAACAGGTCACTATTGGCTGAACCTTGGAGCGTACCTGCAGGAACAGGGAATGAAGCCGGTACATGTGAATCCGCATCATGTCAAGAAATCCAAAGAGCTGGATGACAATAATCCAAGTAAAAATGACCGTAAAGATCCAAAAACAATTGCAGGTCTGGTAAATGAAGGAAGATTCTCATATCCATATATTCCAACCGGGATCTATGCAGAAATCAGAAATCTGTCTAACCTTCGAATTCAGACACAGGAAGAGATCACAAGGATCAAAAACAGGATGGCCCGCTGGTTCAGCATTTATTTTCCGGAGATCAAAGACGTTTACAGGAATCCGGATGCAGTAAGCGGACTGATGGTAATCAAACAGGCATCGCTGCCCTGTGATATCAGGGAACTTGGAGTGGAAGGTGTAAACAAGATATGGAGAGATGCAAGGCTGAAAGGCGCTGGGATTAAGAGGGCAACGACCCTGGTAACAGCAGCGGAGCACAGCATCGGAAATACGGAAGCACCAAGAAGTGTCAGAAAAGAGATCCGAAACCTGTTGGAAGATTACGAAGGATATAAGAAACGGATGGATGAACTTATGGAAGAAATAGAGAAAACGCTTTCTGAGATTCCCTATATAGATAAGCTGATGGAGATCAATGGGATAGGGATAAAGACAGTGAGCTGCTTTATTGCAGAAGTAGGAGACATTGGACGTTTTGATAATCCGAAACAAGTGCAGAAGCTTGCCGGTTATGCGATTGTTGCGGACAGCTCTGGGAAACATAACGGAGAAAGCCGGATCAGTCACAGAGGAAGAAAGCGTTCGAGATATGCATTATATGAATCTGCGATATCCGTGATCGGAAAAAACAAAGAGTTTAAAGAAATCCATAGTTATTACCGGACAAGGGAGAAAAATCCACTGAAAAAGATGCAGTCAGTGATAGCGGTGGCATGTAAGCTGATCCGGATATTTTATACGATACTAACCAAAGGTGTGGATTATGATGGTCAGAAGATGCTGAATGACATCGTAAGACCAGAAATACAGCCAGCAGCATAAAGAGAAAGAAACAGTGTATCATGGCCGGTCTGAGCCCTTCAGAGAGGGAACTGGAAGGCTGAGACCAGCCATGATAGCTGGAATTAAGAAGTAAATGGAATGTAACAGGAAAGCGTCCACCAGAAGGTGCTGTTACAGGAAAGAAGTCAGTAATACAACAAACAAAGAATGAGCCAGTAGTCGGCAGGAATATATTCCAGAGGGCATGACCCTGTAAAGGAGCTGAGCTGACACCCTGGTTATGGACAGGCGGGACGAGAGAAGTTAGGACTCGGCATAGACTGATGATCCTGGTAGACATGGGAGGTTCGCTGCCGTAGATGGATGGGTACACACAAGGCCATGTAAAATGAAATAAGAAGACGTTTTACTTCGTGCACCCAAAATTCACTATTTTCGTACCAGATACAGAGAAATAAAGTTACGGGAATTTCTACAAATGCGTTTAAGAATAATACAGTACTTAAAACTGTTGCCATTGGAAAGAACGTAACCGTAATAGGAGCAAATGCATTCTATGGATGCAAAAAATTGAGTAAAGTAAGCGGTGGAAATAGTATTGTGAAGATTGGAGGCAGAGCATTTGCTAACTGTGTAAGCTTGAACGGTATTACAATTGCTGGCACAGTCAAAAGTATTGGAAAGCAGGCATTCTATAATTGTAAAAAACTTAGAACCATTACCTTTAAGACAAGCGCATTGTCCAGCAAGACCATTGGTACAAAAGCTTTTACAGGAACATATTTAAAACCGACGGTCAGAGTTCCGGCGAAAAAGTTGAATGCGTATAAGAAGCTTTTAAAATCAAAAGGAATGAGTGGAAAGGCAATTTATAAGAAATAAAAAGCAGGTGGCTGGCAATACCAGCTGCTTGTAATGAGAAAAAAGATTTTGACATATTTGATTTATCGTGTTAGTATGATTATAGAAAGAGTGCTACCGATAGACGGTTAGTCCGATAAATAGTTTGGCAAAAATTGCCGCCTAGTTTAGCAGACCGGGGCGGCTATTTTTGTGTCTTGTTAATATCCTTACCAAAGGTATATCCTATTCCAAAGCAGGTTAAGCCGAAGCTTATGACTGCAATGAGGTCAACAATACTCATATGGCTTAGCCCTCCTTTCGAGAGATTTCCACCAGAAAGCTCTGGGGATTTCTATGTAATCGGAGGGTCACAGTTCTTCGTTTCACTTCGGTCGTTGCAAAACGAGTGCCACTGGCACTCTGCAACCCTCCGTTGAAGGACTAACCGCCTACCGTTTTTTGGTAGCACCCATGCAATGATTATATCAATGGATTCATAGGGCTGCAAGACCTTGTTTCATTTTTTAAGAAAATGGTTGCTTTATAAAACTGGCTACATTTTGGCTACAAAATTTCTCAGAATTACCAATATCCTACATAAAATAATAAATTAAAAACAATAAAGCCACAGAAAGCAGCCGTTTATCATCAGATATAACAATCTCAAAGTCCGTGAAGGTGGACGTACTGTAGGTTCAGGCCGTGTTGCTTCTATCATCGAATAATTAAATATTCATTGATTTTACAGGGCTTCTCGAGAAATCGGGAAGCTCTTTTTTCGTTATAAGATTGCAAATTTTTTTGATACTAAAATTGTTTATTGTAAAATAGAATTCCCATTTAATTGTTGAATTATTGAAAAAGATCGGAAGAAGTTGCGTTGACAGTTGGACAGTAATGTGCTATTATAAGCAATAAAAATAACGATGCAGCCATCAGGTGCTCTCCGACAGGAGAGTCTGGAAGCCGGGTGTAAGTCCCGCACGGTGCCGCCGCTGTAAGCAGGGAGATTTTTTCGTAGATCCACTGAAGATGAGATTCGTCTTTGGGAAGGAGAAAAAGATCGCAAATCTGTAAGTCAGAAGACAGGCCTGATTGGTTATTGAGATACTTCCTGCGGGTCACAGGAACCTTGTGCAAATCGGTATGGTAATTCTGATTACTATGCTTATTTTTGATACAAAAGGTCTGTTCCTTGCGGGATAGACCTTTTTATTAATTATTGTTGTTGAGATACAGAATGTTCGGAAAAAGAAATGGAAAAAAACAACGATGAAGAAGGATCTGACAGAAGGAAAAGTATGGTTTGTACTGACCATGTTTGTGTTGCCGATCATAGCCGGCAGCATCATTCAGCAGATGTATACGACGGTAGATTCGATTATTGTTGGAAGATTTGTGGGAAAGACTGGACTTGCGGCGATTAATTCGGTCGCTACTTTATTTAAATTCCCGCTTAATTTTATGGGAGGTCTTTCCGGCGGTATGACCGTTATCATTTCCAGATATTATGGTTCTAAAAATAAGGATGAACTTGGCAAGTCTGTTCGTACTGCACTGACGATGTCCATTGTGATGGGTATTGTATTCTCTGTGATCGGTGTATCTCTGGCACCGTGGATGTTGACACTTATGAAAGTACCGGGAGATATTTTTGCACTGACTTTATCTTATGTACGAGTTTATTTTGCAGGCATTTTTGCTACCGTTATGTATAACAATGCAGCAGGTATTCTGCGTGCCTATGGAGATTCTGCAACCCCTTTATACATCCTGATTGTGTGTGGTCTGTTTAATGTGGCAGCCGATTATCTCTTTGTTGGTGTATTTGGCTGGAGTGTTGCCGGAGCGGCATATGCTACCATTATGTCACAGGTTATCAGTGCGATCATTGCGTTGTATGTGATCGAGAGGATTTCCAAAGAAGAAAAGCAGAAAATCTTCCTCTATCCGGAATTCTCTTTTGCCCACGCAGGAAGTATGGTAACGCTTGGTATTCCTTTAGGTATCAAGTCGATTCTTTTCCCGATAGCCAATTCTATTGTAGCTTCTGCGGTCAATGGCAGAGGCACGGATGTCATTGCTGCCTGGGGAGTATGTGGAACTCTGGATCTGCTGATCTGGCTGATTGCCGACTCTATGGGATCTGCTCAGTCTACTTTTGTGGCTCAGAATCTGGGCGCAAATCAGCATAAGAGAGCATACAAGGGTACTTTTATAGGTGTTGCATTGACGGTAGTTCCGGTTGCTTTAGTAAGCATAGGGCTTTTCTTTGCAGCAGGATCTTTTGGGTATCTCTTTGTACCGGATTCTGATGCACCGGCAGTTATTCCGTTGGTGATCGAATATATGCGTCTGATGGCGCCATTCTATGTGTTTTATGGTTTATATGCAGCATTCAGTGGAGCAATCTGCGGTGCCGGTCAGACACTGATCCCAACTGTGCTGACACTTACCTTTACTTGTGTGCTTCGTGTGCTTGCAATTTTCTTTGTATTACCTCACTTCGAAAGCATGGAATGTATTATCTGGATCTACATTACATCCTGGATCGTAACGGGCGTGGTATTTACTGTTATGTTCCAGTTCCTGTATCATAAATGGAATAAATAAAATGCACTTTTACACGTTAGTGTATTGACAAACTAAAGCATAAGTGTTAGCTATTTAACTAATAGAAATAAATATCAGAATTGCAGTGTCGGCTTTGAGCGTTTAGCCTTAGCCGGAGAATAGAGAATTGTGTTAGAACCACAAACGGTACCGCCGCCGTAAGCACAGATGAACCATTCACGGTGAAAGCCAGTCATTGGGGAAACCTGAGAAGGCAGATTGGTTCGAAGAAATGAGTTTTCGGAAATGTGCGAGTCAGAAGAACTGCTGCATGGGAGAGAGTTTGACAGGCGAGTAATTTGTTAGACGTTTTTGCTATGAAAAAAGACGGTCATAGTAGCTGATTTACGTTCAGCTTCTATGACTTTTTTCTTTTTTACGCGTTGTTAGGACGATTGATATTCCGGAATTTCTTAAAAATGAAATCAGGGATTATGTTAATCGCTTGTACAAATATCCAGATGATGAGAGAATCTTTCCTGTGGTAGCTGAGGCAGTGCAGCATAAAATGAAAAATCATATTGGAAAAGCAGGAGTAAAGAGAATTCGTGTGCATGATCTCCGGCACAGTCATGTCGCTTATTTGATCCATCAGGGTGTTGAACCATTGATGATAAAAGAGAGACTGGGACATAAAGACATTAAGATCACGCTCAATACATATGGACATTTGTATCCAAATGAACAGAAAAAACTCGCAGAAATGCTTAACACAAAAAAATGAAAAGATACTGTGGTACCTGTATATAAAGAAGTATTTTGGTATCACAGTATTTTTTGTGGTGAAATTGTAGAAAACGTGATATACTATAAAAAAACGGAGGAGGTAATTCGAATGGAAGCAGTACAGACAGTAAGAAAATCAGATGAGAGATATACATTAGATGATGCTGTAAATGTTCTTTTTTCTAAATTGGATTCTGCGATTGATGATATGGAAAATGGAAGAGTTATCTCGGCAGAAGATATGTGGAAAGAATTAGAAAGAGTATAAGGTGATGTATAAGCCGCATATACAGTGTTGAATATACTTATAGTGCCAGAGATGACATGTTGGGTATGAAAAAATACATTCTAGATACTTTTAAGTATCGTGAGTTAGGTGATAGCTTCGTTAAAAAAATGAAAGAGGCGGAAAAAAGCCTGAAAGTGTTACCGGCTGGTTATAATACAGTAGGATTTCAATATAGAGGTTACGATATTCATTTGAAACCATATAAGTCATATCTGTTTTTCTATGTGATAGATGAGGAAAAAGCAGTACTGACGGTGCTTAGGGTCCTGCAGGATGGAATGAACCGGGAGTACATATTGAAACGATGGCTGAGTGAGCAGGGTAACATTTAACTGGAAAATATATACAGTGCCTGACCTCGTTTTGACCCTGAAAAATTAAAAATGGTCGTTTTGAATATGATTTTCAAGCGATAGAGTTTATAAAAAAGGCTTAAAATCAAGGAAAATGAACCAGATAAACACTTTCTTAAATTCGTGAAGGTGGACGTACTGTAGGATCAGGCCGTGTTGCTTCTATCATCGAGTAATCACTGATTGACAGATAATAATTATATATTTTAGTATACACTTCGTGTGTATCGTACTGTAGCGTAAGATGCCCCGGAACCGCAAGGTTTCCGGGGTTTTTCGTAAACGGTGCAACCTGAGTACCTTTACTATACCACATATTTCTGCAATAATAGTCATAAATACTACACTGGTATAAAAAGTTAAGTCTCAACTTTTTATACTCCCTATAATTAGGAGCAGAATTATGACTACACAACCAAGTATTGTTGCACAGCAGGTACGATTACGCCAATGGGCTGAACAAATACAGTCCTGCCGTAACCGCCCAGAAGGAATGGATGTCGAAACGTGGTGCAGCCAGAACAACATCACAAAGGCGAATTATTACTACCGCCTCCGAAGAGTCAGGGAAGCCTGTCTCGAACAGATACCGGAAACACCGGCATTTGTTGAAATAGCAATGGCTGATCATATACCAGCGAAATCACCTGAAAAACTGCCAGCCATGGATGGCCAGCCGCTGCTGCGGATCCATAACCGTGCAGGTATCTCCATAGATATTTTTCAGGACATGCCTGCTGAAAAGTTGCAGAGTAGGAAAGTATAATCAAAATGGGAAACATTACACCAGAAACCGTCATCACTGTAGCCGCCTTCAGAGATAAGGCAGTGAATATGGGGATTCCATTTCAAATCCCTGCCAAAGGTGTGAAGAACCATAATAAATCCAGGAGTAAAATTTTGGGATTTATTGAGTTTGTGAAACATACGGCAGATCACGCTGGTAACAGAGTGGAAAAGGCAGTGAAGAAGATCGGGATAGTCTAGAAAAAAGTGTCTGAGGTCTTCATCAATAGTAAAAACGCAGTGCCGGTGCTGGACAGGAATGAGCTTAAAGGACATACTGGTAGCACGTTCCATAGAGTATTTGTTCCCGCAGGTAGGAC